>CAZBIU010000284.1:0-9069 GCA_964491625.1 uncultured Myxococcales bacterium | reverse complement strand
CCAATGGTAAAGATCCATCCGCCTGGCCCGATAGTTGGGCCGTCGGACAAACGGTAAGCGTGTGCCCATGGGCAGAAGACAACGAACCCAATCCGACGATTCGATGCTTGGCGGCGGCGCCAGATTCGCGCGCATCCAAGAGCTCATCCGCGAAGAAATCAACTTTCTCCTGCGCAACGAAATGCAGGATCCCGGCCTTGAGACCGTGGAAATCACCATGGTCGAGCTGCTGGGCGACTGCGCGCGCCTGTGGTTCAGCGCCGACGGCGACGCCGATCGCATGCCTGCCCTGGACCGGGCCAAGGGTTTCATGCGCCGCCACCTGGCGGAATCGCTGGCCCTCAAGCGTACCCCCGACCTGCGGTTCCGGCACGATCCGGCCAGCCGCCAGTTTCTGAAGGAAAGAATCTAATGCCGTCCTCGACCATCAACGGGGCGTTGGTCCCCATCAAAGTCTGGGCGCCCGTGCACGAGCTTGACAGCCTGGTGATAAACCAGCTCAAGAGGGTCGCGGCCTTGCCCTGGGTGGCGCACCACGTGGCCGCCATGCCCGACGTGCACCTGGGCCGCGGCGCCACCGTGGGCTCGGTCGTCGCCATGCGCGGTGCCGTGGCGCCGGCCGCGGTGGGCGTCGATATTGGCTGCGGAATGGCCGCCCTAAAGACCAATCTGCGTGCCGACCAGTTGCCCGAGAGCCTCCGCAAATTGCGCCTGGCCATCGAGGACGAAATCCCCGTCGGCAAGAACGCCCACCGCCACGCCGTATGGGAAGAGGATCCCGAGTTGCGCTCCGTCGGCAAATCGCTGATGGAGGGCTACAAGGCCTTGGCTTTCATCCCGCACGGCCTCACGGAACGCACCGCCACCCAACTTGGGACCCTCGGCGGCGGCAACCACTTTGTCGAAGTCTGCATAGACACCGAAGATGGTGTGTGGCTGATGCTCCACTCGGGCAGCCGACACATCGGGAACGCCCTGGCGACGCACCACATGCAGGTCGCCGCGCACCTTCGCCACAACGAGGCGCTGGGCGATCCGGACTTGGCGGTGTTCCTGGCTGGGTCGAAAGCCTTCGAGGACTACCTGCACGACCTAAAATGGGCCCAGGAATACGCGCGTGCGAATCGGCAGATGATGTTGACTCTTCTGTCGCGGGTTCTAAAGCAGTTCTTTCCGCGCATGGAAATTCTGCGCACCATCTCGTGCCACCACAACTACGTCGCCGAGGAGGTGCACTTCGGCGAATCCTTGCTTGTCACCCGCAAGGGCGCCATCCGCGCAGGCAGCGGCGAGCTTGGCATCATTCCCGGATCCATGGGCACCAGGTCCTTCATCGTGCGCGGGCTCGGCAATCCCCACGCATTCGAATCGGCCTCGCACGGCGCCGGCCGCCGCATGAGCCGCGGCGAGGCCCGCCGCCGCTACACCGTGGCCGACCTGCGCGAACAGACCGAAGGCGTGGAATGCCGCAAGGACGCGCACGTCCTCGACGAGGCCCCCCAGGCCTACAAGCGCATCGACCAAGTCATGGCCCAGCAAGCAGACCTGGCGGAAATCGTCGCCGAGCTAAAGCAGGTGGTGTGCGTGAAGGGGTAGGAATGCGTGTCGCACGGCCGAAAGATGGAGTTATACGCAGATACGTGGCAAGCTACGTATAACCATGTTCCAACGGCTACCGCTCGAAACCCAGACGTTGTACGCCGAATTGCTTGAGCACTTGCTCGGCATACAGGCCACGAGGTCGATCGGGCTTCTGCCTGGGACGTTCACACGCAAAGTGGTGAAGGGCGAAACGTACGTCTACCACCAGGCATCGCAGCCCGGCGGAAAGACACGGCAGTTCTATCTGGGACGAAGGTCTCCGGCGCTCGATCGGTTGGTGCGGCGTTTTGAACGAGACCGCGCGACGCTGGCGGAGGACAAAAGTCGAACCGGCCGCTTGGTGGCACAGTTGCGGGCCGGTGGCGCAGCCGCCGCAGACGCGCCTTCCGCGCGCGTGATCGCAGGACTGGCGGAAGCGGGCCTGTTTAGTGCGGGCGGCGTTCTGGTCGGCACCCACGCCTTTGCGGTGCTCGGAAATTTGCTCGGAGTTCGCTGGGCCGTCGGATCGCTGCGGACGCAGGATGTGGACGTCGGTGCCGATGAGCGCGATATCGATGTGGCGGTCTCGGACGAACCCCTGGACGTCCCCGCCGTGCTCGAGAGCCTGGAGATGGGATTCCTTCCCGTCCCACCTCTCGACCCAAAGCGTCCCGCGACCTCCTTCAAGGTCCGCGGCCAGGCGCTGCGCGTAGATTTGCTGTGCCCGAAACGGGGCACATCGGACGCACCAGTGTTCATCTCGCGCTGGAACGCGGCTGCTCATCCCCTGGAGCTCTTGGAGTACCTGCTCGAGGCGCCGGAAAAGGGAGTCTTAGTCGCCGGCGACGGGACGCTGGTCAACGTGCCTTCCCCCGCACGCTTCGCCCTGCACAAGCTGGTCGTCTCGCAGCGCCGCCCCGCCGCCTTCGCGGCCAAGGCGCGGAAGGATATCGCCCAAGCTGTCGAGGTCCTGGAGGTTTTGCTGGCTGATCGCCCCGGCGATGTACCGGTGGCGATTCAAGCCTTCGAAGATCAGGGCCAGCGCCACAAGAAGGTCATAGCCAAGGCACTCGTGGCACTGAAGAAGGAACGTCCGGACATCGCGAAGCAAGTGAACGACGGCCTGTAACAAACACAAGCGGCGCCGACTCGGACAGAGCTCGACGAGCCGGTTCGGAGCTACGTGCCGCGCGCTTGCCCCACGCGGCACTGGAGCATTTGTCCACCGGCCGGCTCCGCAGCGGCGGGGCGGCTACTGCAGTGGCGGCAACAGGTCGATCGCTTTCGCCCGGCGCAGGGACGAAATGACCCGCATGGCATCGAATCGCGGGAGCCCCGAGCTGTCGATCAGATCGGCGATGCTGGTCATGCCGTCGAGCCGCGACATCAAAAAGGCGGCGCGCTCGTCGAGGCCCTGATCGGCGATGGTTGCGGTGGGAATCGCGCGGATCGGGCAGCCGTGGGGATTGCCGGCAAAGGCGCGGAATGCGCGCTCGAACAGCGCGCGCGACTGCTCGATCAGATCGTCGATTCCCGGCGGGGGCGCGCGCTCGGCCAGTTGCATCGCCAATTCAGCGGCCAGCGCCGCGGGTGCCGCGCGATTGTCGTTGAGGGCGGCACGGCACTCGCCCACCAGCTCGGTGGCGCTGGCGAGGATGTCTTGAACGGTGACGGGCAGATCCTCCAGCGTGTCCGGTACCGCCGCTTCTTCGGCATTCACGGTCTTGGCTCGGTTGCGCGCGGACGGCCTTTCGTCCGGGCCGCCCCAGTCGAATTCCGACGAAGGACTCTCGCCCAGCGGTCCCTTGGGGGTCGGGCCGTCCTGCAGGGGCCCGGTGGGCACTGCGATCTTGTCCGATTTTCGCTCGGTCAGGGCGGCCAGAAACTGCGGGATAGGCGATTCCAGCGTGTCCCGCCGCGACGGTGCGGTGTGCTCGCCAGCATCGATCTCTCTCGCTCGCTTACGCCCGAACTCCACCAGCCGCTTGGCTTGCACGTGGCGTGGGTCGAGCTTGAGCGCGGTTTCCCAGTCCGCCAGCGCGTCGTGCAGGCGCCCGTGCTCGTGGTGGTCGAGCCCGCGCTGGACAAGCTGGCGCAGCTCCGGCGTTACATCTCTTGCCACGATGACCTACTCGCCTAGCGAATCCTTCCGCTGTCCACCACGCCGCGGAACATGTTGAGGGTTCGCATGAGCGGCTCGGCCACCTGCTCAAGTCCCCCTGCATCCCTGCGCTCCACCGCCATGCGCGCATCGTCGAGAATCAGGCGCACGTTGTCCAGGCTGTCCTCGCCGAATGGCGTACCGGCCAGGATCTCTTCGACCTTCGGCAATAGGGTCTCGGCCTCGTCGACCAACTTTTCGATGCGCTGGCGCTCCTTCTCGACCTCTTCCTCGGCACGCGCGGCCACCATGTGCTCCTGGTTTTCGCTCGCCATGCGCGCGATTTCGCTTTCGGTCAGGCTGCTGGCCGCCGTGACGGTGATGGATTGCTCGGCGCCGGTTTCCATGTCCTGCGCCGACACGCTGACGATGCCGTCGGCGGAGATCTCGAAGGTGACCTCCACCTCGACCTCGCCCTTGGCGGCCTTGCGCAGCCCCGACAGAACGAACTCGCCCAGCAATTCGTTTTCCTCGGCTCTGTCCGATTCGCCCTGGAAAGCGACGATCTTGACCGAGGTCTGATCGTCGCGGACCGTGGTGAAGACGTGGCTCTTGGCCGTGGGCACCGTGGTGTTGCGTTCGATGAGGCGGTGGAAATGCCCGCCCGCGACCATGATGCCAAGCGAGTGGGGTGTGACGTCGAGCAGGAGCATGTCGGGCGCCGCCGCCGCGTCGACCAGCGCCGCGCCTTGAATTGACGCGCCCATGGCCACCACTTCGTCCGGGTGGACGCCCTTGCACGGCTCGCGGCCGAAGAATTCGCCCACCAGCTCCTGCACCTTGCACATGCGGGTCATGCCGCCGACCAGAACCACCTCGGTCAGGTCCTCGGGGCTGATGCCGGCGTCTTCCATGGTCAAGCGGCAAATCTGGATCGTGCGCTCGGTGAGATCCAGGGTCAGCTCTTCCAGCTTGCTTCGGGTGATCACCCGGTGCAGGTGGTAGGCCTGATTGCGGCCGGTGGAGATGATGAAGGGTAGGTTGATTTCCGTCTCGCGCACCGACGAGAGATCGCACTTGGCTTTCTCCGCCGCGTCCTTCAGACGCTGCAGCGCCATGGTGTCGCTGCGCAGGTCGACCTTGTGCTCCTTGGCGAAACCTTGCACCAACCAGTCGACCAGGCGCTTGTCGTAGTCCTCGCCGCCAAGGAAGGTGTCACCCGCGGTGGCCACGACCTCGAACACGCCATTGGTGATGTCGAGGATCGAGATGTCGAAGGTGCCGCCGCCCAGGTCGAACACGGCGACCTTGCCGTCCACCTTCTTGCCGAATCCGTACGCCAGTGCCGCCGCAGTGGGCTCGTTGATGATGCGGATGACGTCAAGACCGGCGATGCGGCCGGCGTCCTTGGTTGCTTGCCTTTGCCCGTCGTTGAAGTAGGCGGGCACCGTCACCACGGCCTTGGACACCGGCTTGCCTAGGTATTCCTCCGCGATGGCACGCATCTCTTGCAGCACGTAGGCGGCGATTTCCGGGACCGAGAACATTTGGTCGCGCAACCTGATGCGGACGTCGCCGTGCGGACCTTCGACCAGCGGGTAGGGCACCGCTGCCTTCACCGCCTGCACCGCGGGCGACGTCCACGGCCGGCCAATCAGGCGCTTGACCGCCCAGGCCGTGTTTTCCGCGTTGGTCACCGCCTGGCGCTTGGCGATGTGCCCCACCAGGCGCTTTCCGCTTTCGGCAATCGCCACCACCGAGGGCGTGGTTTTGTAACCGCCGCGATTGGCGATGACGGTTGGCGTTGAACCTTCGAGAACCGCCACGCACGAGTTCGTGGTCCCTAGATCAATACCTATTACACGCTCTGGCATGTGATTTTGACCGGTGAGGCTGAATCGCCTGTGAAAACTGTACCATGAAGCCCGAGGCCCCGATACAGCGCGGCCACGCCTGACGGCAGATGGGCGACCAACGTCGTGCTTGACCGCCCATCCCCCAGACACAAACGGCGGCTGGCGCGTGCGGGCCGGCCGCCGTCGGACGCGGTGCCAAGCTCGATGCTACCTGCCGAGGAAGCTCATCAGCCAGGTCAGTGCCGGACGCTTCGTGCCGCTGCTGGTCATAAGACCCGTGTTGGCTCGCCAGGTGGATCCGACGATATAGCCCCAGTAGGTGATGCCCTTCACATTGGCGTTGGACCACATCGGGGTGACAATGCCCTGCATGGTAGTCAGCTGCTGATTATCGTCGGCTATTCCGATGTCCATCTCGGTGATGTACACGGGCAAGCCCGTCTGGGTGATGATGTTCTGGGTATATGTCTGCACGGTGGAGGCCGAAACCTTGGCCACGTCGTGGCCTTGGCAGCCAACCCCGTCGATGTTGCCGCCATTGCTCTTGATCGCATTCACCAGCTTGATGACGTTGCCGTTTTCGCTCGAGTACTCGATGGTGTTGTAGTCGTTGTAGAGCAGGACGGCGTTCGGGCACGCAGCCCTGGCCCACTTGAAGGCGTTGATAAGCCAGTCGTAGCCGGTGGTTCCGGTGCCGCCGATGGCATCCTTGTACGACGGCGAGTTGTGCAGCGACTCGTTGAAGACGTCAATCATTGCGGTCTTGGGGTACCGATCGCAGAAGGCCTGCATCCAGGCCTGGACGGCCGCCGTTGCATTGCTGCTGTTCACGAAGCTCGGCTGCTGCGAAGCCCAGCAGAAGCAGTGTTCTTTGAACAGGATGTTGTTGTCCTGGGTGTATTTGTACATGGTGTCGAGCGAGCTCCAGTTGAACGAGCTTTGCCCGCCCCCCTGCACCGAGCCCCATTTTCCGGCGTTCTCGGGACTGAACTGATCCCACATGGTCTTGAAGTCCGACCGAATGCTGCCGTTGGTGTCGATGTTGCCGAAGTACTTGCGGAGTGTACCAGGCGTCCCAGTGGAGCCACCCGCACCTGTCGCCCCGCCGATCGCAGTCGAGCCCCCGCTCGCCGGGGTGCCGCCGCTGCCCGTCCTACCGTCGCTGCCACGAACATCGGGCGCCGGGCCTGCATCGCCGGGCCTGCCGCCGCCTCCTGGGCCTGCGTCGGACGTGGTGATTGTGCCGCCGCCTCCCGCACCACCGCCGATACCTCCTGCACCGCTCCCGCCTGTTCCAGGCCCGCCGCCAGTGCCGGGCGGGACCGTCGTGACCGCGCCGCCCGAGCCAGATTTCCCGCCCGTGCCGGGCGGTATTGTGGTGGCCGCTCCGCCTGCGCCGGTCGTCCCGCCAGTGCTTTGCGTGCCGCCGCTGCCTTGTGAGCCCCCATTTGCAGGCGCCCCGCCAGTTTCCGAATGGCCGCCGCTAGCACCACCGGACGCGACCGACGACTTTCCCCCGGTTCCGCTGGGAGGAGCGGTCTGCGCATTCGAGCAGCCGAATTCGGGAGAAACCAGGGCACCCAGTGCGATGCCGAGAACGAGCTTCGAAAGAGAACGCATCTTCTTGCCTCCTAACAGCTGGAACACGAGGACGCCGACTCGACCGCACCCAACAACAGACAGTACCCCACGGCGCCGATCTGGGCTCTAGAAGTTTTGTGCGTGGCACAACAAGCTATGACATGTCCTTGGGCCCGAAGGGTGTGATCGGCCCTACTCAATAGGCAAGGAACCGGAAGCGCTCGCCTGGACAGGCAACATCTCAACCACCAGCTGGTCAGGTCCCGCGTCAACGGTCCAAACGATCTGCTTCGAGTTGGCCCGGATAGCGGTGATGGTTTCGCGACGGCCGAAGGTAAGGACCCTTGGTTGGCTGGTTTGCGCGAGGATCTCGAACAGACCCTCGACGCGAGAGCAATAGATGTTCTTGGCCTCATAGATGGGCGAGCAGACAAAATCGTTCAGCCACGCGTTCTCGCTTTTGAGGTCTGGCGTAACGCGGAAGATCGCCGACCTGTCCATGTCGTAGTAGGCGAGGCTTTCTTTGCCCGACAGCATCGCGGGCGTGGCGCTGGAGCGCGGGTCGGTATATTGGACTTCACCGCCTGACAGACCGACCCGCCCGATCCGCCATGAACGGCCTGGCATCCGCTGCACGAAGAAAATCCAGTCGTGAATCATGTGAAGCGCGCTGAGCTCTTCCTGGGACGAGACGATCACCCGCGGCTTGTGCCCCTGCAACGTTTGGATCCGGTAGGGACCGTTGTCCACGCGATCCAGCCAAGCGAAGCCGGTCTCCGATGCGACGAAGTACTCCGGCTGTTGGGCCGCCGCAGCCAGGTGCCACACGGTCTTGCTCTGCTTCGACGCGCTCCAGATTGCGCCCTTCGACCAGAAGACGATGCCCGATGGTGCAAGAACTGGCCCGATGCCGAGATCGAGGTCGAGCTTGTGGGCGGGCTGGCCCGCCTCCAGGCAATAGGCCGCCGTGCGGGTTAACAGGAAGGCCTGGTCGCCGTCGAGCTCGAGCACAATGGCGTAGGCCGAGACCGGCAGCGATAGGAGGTGGGTCGGGGCGACCAATTCCTCTGTGGGCGTGGGGGCCGCCGAAGGGGCGGGCCCTGCCGCCGATGCGGCTGCTGGTTTCGACTCGGGATGGTCGGGCGCGTGCGGCGTCTTGCGGCTGCAGGCCAGCGCCAGCACGAGCATGCCGCTTCCCAGGACTTGCTTCGTCGTCAACATTGGAGCCGGCCGAGTATGTCCCACTCGCGTTCCGCCGGGCAAGCGGCGCCCGAGCGCCGTCGGTTTTTTTGCAAGCAACATCCGAGGCCCCTTCGCCGAGAAGGTTCGCATGAGACTACTTCTGCGCGCCAGGGAAGAGACCGAGTCCGACGACGAGGATGATGCGCCCAAGCAAGACAGGTATCGGCCGAAGCCCGTGCTTCGGATGCGTTGCTACGCCTGCGCCGGCAGCGGAAAGCTTGAGATCGTCGAGAAGGGCGCCCGGACCGGAAAGATCGTCCGATGCATCGCCTGCGGCGGCACGGGCAAGGTCATTGTGGAGTAGCCGCGCCGGGGTCGGATCCGTAACCGGCTTCGGTGCCGGATCTGGACATCGAAGCCGATTTCTAAGCCTTGCCGCGATGACGGGAGAAGGCGGCGGGCTCGGTGCCGACGGTCAGGTGGTAAGCCTCGTCCCAAGCGAAGGCCGCCTGCGAATCCATCACCAGCCCGGCTGCAACCGGGGCTGGCAACCATGCCCCGGCGCTGATCTCCGCTTCGAGCTGTCCCGGAGCCCAGCCCGCGCACCCGAGCAACATGCGGAAATCGGGGGGTCCCTGGCCCTCGACGAGCACGCCGAAAGCAGCCAATTCGCCCGTGATTCCTAGGTCAGGACCCACGCTGATTTCGCCTGGAAGGGGCTCGGCCAGACGACGAAGGGTGCGGACATCCACATCCTCGGCTGGTACG
>CAZBIU010000283.1:0-9102 GCA_964491625.1 uncultured Myxococcales bacterium | reverse complement strand
CCTCGCTGTAGCCCAGCTCGGCCAAGTCGGCCGGGGATGTGGTCCAGCCCTCCTCCACCCGCACGTTCAGGCGGAGATGCACGGGACGGCCGAGCAAGACGGCGATCTCCTTGCGCGCCGCGGTCCCCACGTCGCGAATCATGGCGCCGCGTTTGCCTACCACAATGGCCTTCTGGCTCTCCCGGTCGACCACGATGGTGGCATCGATGACCACGTCGCCCTTCTCACGCTCGTTCCAGGCTTCCACCATCACGGCGGTCGAATACGGCAGCTCCTGGTGGAGGAGCAGGAATAGCTGCTCGCGCACCAGCTCGCTCGCCAAGAAACGCTCGGTGCGGTCGGTGAGGACGTCGGGTCCGTAGAGCGGCTGGCCCTCGGGCAACAGGCGTAAGAGCTCCTTGACAACGCCGTCGAGCCCCTTCTTCCGGGTCGCACAGGTCGGCACCACCGAGGAAAACTTCGCGGCCCTGCCCCACCATTCGATGAGCGGCAGAATCTGCCCCTTGTCGTGAACCTTGTCCACCTTGTTGAGGCAAAGCACGGCCGGCTTTCCGGTTGCGGCCAGGCGTTCGAGAATCCAGGACTCGGCCTCGGGCAACTTGGCCGACGGCGCCAGCGCGGTGGCCTTTTCGTGCGCCTCGACCACCATCAGGACGGCGTCGACCTCGTCGATGGCGCCCATCGCCTCGCGCACCATGAAGCGATTCAGCTTGGATCGCGCCGCGTGCACGCCGGGCGTGTCCACGAAAACGATCTGCCCGCTGGCGGTCCGCCCCGCTCCGCGCGGATCGTCGAGGCCGAGGGTCGACTTGCCATTCCAGACGCCGACGATGCGGTTGCGCGTGGTCTGCGGCTTCGGCGTAACGATGGCGAGCTTTTCGCCCACGATGGCATTGAGCAACGTCGACTTGCCCACGTTGGGCCGCCCCAAGATCGCGACGGTTCCCGCCACCTGGATGGAGTCACTCGGGCCGTTGTCGGCCTTCTGCACTGGGTCTGACACTGGCCGGCTTGTATAGCACACGCCTTGTGTCTTACGGGGGACTGGCTCGCCCTCGGTCCGCCCGGATGTTGACCCTCTCCCCGTGAAAACTCCGGAAATCACACGCCCTCCAGGGATTTGTGGCCTTCCAGATCCTTTTCCCCACTCCTGCGTTCAACCTACGTGGAGGGTCATCATGAAGAAGAACATCGCCAAGTCGTCCGCCATCATCCCGCGTCACTCGCGCCTCGCCATCCTGGTCGCGGGACTCGTCGCCTGCGCCGCACCAGCCCGCAACGCCGAAAGCCGCCCGCTGCGCGCGTCCGCCGCCGGCTACGAGGTGGAGGTCCTGGTCGACGGGTCGCCCGCGCCCACCTTCTGGCACGACGGCGAGAGCTACGTGCTGGGGCACACCGGCGACCGCTACATCATCCGCGTGTCAAATCACAGCGGCCGCCGTATCGAGGCCGTGGTCAGCGTGGACGGGCGCGACGTGGTCGATGGCAAGCCGGGCGACTTCCGCAACAAGCGGGGCTACCTGGTTCCTGCCTGGAGTCACGTGGACATCGATGGCTGGCGCCTGTCCGAATCGCACGCCGCCGCCTTCCGATTCTCGCCGGTAGCGGATTCCTACGCCGCTCGCATGGGTAACGCGCGCGAGGTCGGGGTCATCGGCGTGGCGGTCTTCCCCGAACGCGTGTATCGCCCGCGCCCGGTTCCGGTTACCCCGCCCTGCTGCATCGACTACCGCGACGACGAGCTTGGGTATCGTGACGCCCCGGCCGGTGCCAACAAGAGCGCCGGACAGCCGGCAGCGCCAGCCCCGGCGGCAGAGGCCGAGGCCAGCGGTACCGGAAGCCCCAGCGCGTCGCGCAGCAAGTCCTCGGCCGACTACGCGCCGGCTCGCCGCCAGCGACCGGGGCTGGGCACCGAGTTCGGCGAATCTGTGAATTCGCAAATCCAGGAGGTCGAGTTCGTGCGTGCGAACCCCTCGTCACCGTCGATCGTCCTGGGCGTTCGCTACAACGACCACGACGGATTGGTCGCCATGGGCGTGAACGTGGACGGCATCTCCCCATGGCCCAGCGACAGCGACCTGCGCCGCACCGCCGACCCCTTTCCGGTGTCCCCGCGCCGCTACGCCTCGCCGCCCGCGGGTTGGCAGCGCTACTGATTGTCTCCGGTCGGCCGGCGACTGTAGACTCCACCCCTGGATGACGGATGAAGCTCTCATGGCAGCGTACCAGAAAGGCGACGTCGCAGCTTTCGCCGAGCTGGCCCGTCGCCATGAGAAGCGCTTATGGAACTTCGTCAGGCGCTTCGTGACCGATCCGGCGACCGCGGAAGACCTCCTGCAAGAGGTCTTCTTGCGTGTGGTGAGAGGCGCGGCGGAATGGGAGGCTTCGGCCAAGTTTTCGACCTGGCTTTACACCATCGCCCGCAACCTATGCACCGATAACGCCCGACGCGGGGTATTTCGCAAGGCCGACTCGCTGGACCAGACCCCGCGCCCCGACCGCGACGATTCCGGTCCCCATCGCATCGACAAGATCGCAGGATCGGATCCCGACGCGGAAAAGGCAGCCATGAATCGCGAAATCGCAGACCGGGTCGACCGCGCGGTGGCCGAGCTGCCGGTCGAGCAGCGCGAGGTCTTTCTCATGCGCGAAGCGATGGAGATGTCCTTCGCCGAAATCGCGACGGCCACCAAGACCAGCGAGCCCACCGTGAAAAGCCGCATGCGCTACGCGCTGGAGCGGCTGCGCACAGCCTTGGGCGAATTCTCGGATCAACCGGACACTGTGGCTGTAGGGAGCGTCTAGATGGACTGCAACAGCGTCAAAGAGCATCTGGTCGACTTCCTTTACGGCGAGTTGGCGGCCGATGCGCGCGCGGCCTTCGCGGAGCACGTACAGGGCTGTGCGACTTGCCGGGCCGAGGTGGCCAGCTACCAGAAGACGCTGGGCAACGCGCGCGCTGCCCTGTCGGGGCCGCTTGCGACCGAACCACCCCCACGGGTGCATGACGCCGTCATGAAAGCGGCGCTGGCGGCTGCCCAGACGGCGCAGGCAGCGCCCGTCACGGCTCGGCGTACTCGCGAGCCCGAGCCAGGGTTCCTCGCCAAGCTTCTGCGCACGCCGTGGCTGTTACCGGCGTTCGGTGCCGCCTCGGTGGCGACGGTTGTGTTCTTGGTTCGCGTGCTGAAGAATCCCGAGGTCATCCCGGGACAGCGCCCGCAGTCCATCGAGGAGCGTGCCGAGCCCGCACCAGCCACGCCGGCGGAAGCGCCCGCAGCCGAACCAGCTGCCGCCGGCAAGCCCCGGCGCGATGAGGCCCAGCCATCGGCGGTTTCAGAGGCGACGGAGAAGGCCGGTGCCCGAGGCCGAGAGAGCACCATCTCGAAGAGAAGAGGCTCCGCCGTCGAGGGCGCGGGCGGGCTGGGCATTGCGGCCCAAGGCGCAGGAAAGGCGGCTGGCGAAAAGGCTCGACCCGAGGGGCTGATCCGAGAAAAGCGAAAGCTCGATATGGCTCCGCTGAGCGGCTTGTCGTTCGACGGGACTGCCTCTGGCGCAGGCAGCTCCGGTCGCTTCGCCGAGCCACCGCCGTCCCGCCACGCCGCGAGCAGCTCCGCGGCGACTGATGCGCTCCGACCGAGTCCGAAGAGGGAAGTTGCCGGGCCTGCCGGAGCAGCCAAAGACCAAAGTCCAGCGCCCGCTCGTGCGACGAAGGCGTCGAAAGACATCGACGACTTGATGGGCGACTTCGTCGGGCGCCGGGCCACACCTGTCCCCACCCAGCCGATGGCGGCGCCAGAGCCGATGTCGGAGATGGCCAAGTCTGCCGCTCGCGCCCCGGCGACGCCGCCAGCGTCGGCGCCAGCAGCGGTCCCGCCGGCCGCCGTGCCGATGCCCTCGAACCAGGCCGCGCCTGGCCGGGGTGCGTGGGCCAAGGCGCCGGCTGCAGGCGTCGTGGCAGAATCGAAGGCGGCCGCAGCCAAGAATTCCGCCCCAGCGGTGAGCAAGGAGGCGGAGGCCAACGCCGACGAGGCGCCGGCAGCGAACTTAGAGAACCAGAGCGCGGACAAGAAGTCGGCCAAGGGTCAGCCCGGGCCGTCTCTTGAAGAAAGCGTGCGCAAAGCAGATCGACTGTTCGCCGATGAAAACTGGAACGCAGCGGCCGAGGCCTACCGCGACCTTCTTCGCCGCTTCCCCGGCCACAAAGACGCCACCAAGTGGCGGGCGCGCATGGAGCAATCGCTGGTCGCGGAACGCGAGCGCCACGGGGCTGGCAAGAAGGAAGCAAAGGCGAAGAAGACCATCGACACTCTCGACGGCTTGAAGCTGTAGTAACCCGGCGTCTATTCCGCGATGCCGTGGGCAGTGACCGCATTCTGTGGCAAGTTACGCAAAATGCCTGTCTCACTTCGACGTCGACGGGTCGCGCTCGACTGGAGCGATGACGTAGCCAAGGTCGCCGCGAACATTCGCCGCCGCGTCTTGCGTTTCACCCTTCGCAACAATGGCGGCTACCTCAGCCAGGCTTGTTCGAGCGCCGAAATCCTCGCGACGCTGTATCTGCGGTCCATGCGGCTCGGCCCTAGCACGGCACCGCCAGATCCGCCGCGTTTTGTCGGCGTTCCGGGAAGTGAAGCCACCTCGTGCAGCGGCGCGGGCTACAACGGCGCTTCGAGCCCTGCCCGCGACCGCTTCGCCTTCTCTCCGGTTCACTACGCGCTCGTGCTGTACTCGACGCTGATCGAGGTGGGCCGGCTGACACCCGCCGCTCTCGACGAGCACTTCAACGTCGACGGCAGCACCGTCGAGCTCATCGGCGCCGAGCATTCGCCGGGGCACGAAGTCACTGCCGGTTCGCTCGGCCAGGCGCTCAGTCAGGCCGCCGGTATTGCGCTAGGGCGCCGACTGAAGGGCGAGCCTGGTCGGGTGTTCGTATTCATGTCAGACGGCGAGTTCGAAGAAGGTCAAACCTGGGAGGCGTTGGCTGCCCTGGTACAGCATCGCATCGACAATCTAGCCATCGTTATCGATGCCAACGGACAGCAATGCGACGGCAAGCTGGCGACCGTGGGTCACATCGAGCCGCTGGCCGACAGGCTCGGCGCTTTCGGCGCCAACGTGCACGAGGTGGATGGTCACAGCCCGCGCGCGATCGATCGGGCCCTGGCCGGGAAAAAGCGAGGGATCCCGACTATTGTCATCGCCCGCACCGATCCGTGCCATGGGCTCGCCCTCTTGCGCGCTCGCGCTCCTCATCTCCACTACGTCCGCTTCACCGACGGCAAAGAGCGCGCCACCTTCCAACAAGCCCTCGCGCGGCTCGACGCCGCCAGCGCGAGAGGCTGACCGCCGCCCGGAGGTTCGTCATGGAGATCGTTCGACGCCCGCACGCAACCGCCTTCACCCGCTGGGCTGCCGACAAGCCTCGCGTGCTGGTCTTGTCCGCGGATCTCACCAGCTCGTGCGAAGCCGACGAATTTCGCTCCCGCTATCCCAAGCGCTTCTTCTCGCTGGGCATGGCCGAGCAAAACCTGATGAGCTTTGCCGGCGGTCTCGCGCGCGAAGGCTTCTTTCCATTTGTGCACACCTTCGCGGTGTTCATCACGCGAAGGCCCTTCGATCAGGTGGCGATGTCGATCGGCTATCCCAACCTGCCGGTTCGGCTTCTGGGATTTTTGCCCGGCCTCACCACGCCCGGCGGCGTGACCCATCAGGCAATCGACGACGTCGCGCTCATGCGTGCCATCCCCAACATGCGCATCCTCGAATGCGGCGACGCCACCGAGGTCGAAAGCGCCCCGCAAGTCGCGCAAGCCATCGACGGCCCGGTCTACATACGAATGCTTCGCGGCGAAGTCCCGCGTCTGTTTCCCGCAGATGCGCCCTTGCAGTTCGGCAAGGCGCGTTTGCTTTGCCAAGGCGACGCGGTTGTCGTCGTGTCGAGTGGCGTGTGCACCGAGGAAGCCATGCGCGCGGTGGCGGCACTCAGGCGGCGGCGGCTTTCGGTGGGCCACGTGCACGTGTCGACGCTGGCACCTTTCGGCGATGCTACGCTGGTCGGGGCCGTACTCGGTGCGAAACTTGGGGTCGTGACCGTGGAGAACCATTTGGCGTCCGGGGGTCTCGGCTCGTCGGTAGCCGAAGTAATGGCCGAGCACGGTGGCTGCGCTCCGCTCGTCCGCTTGGGTCTGCGCTCCTACGCCCACGGCGCGAGTCGCAAATACCTGATGCGTGAATACGAAATCGACGCCATCGCCATCGCGTGCGCGGTCTGCAGGTGCCTTGGCATCGCCAACCAGGTCACCGACGACGAGCTTGCCGCGCATGATCTGGTAGTACCGTCCGCGAATCTTCCCGATGCAAATCCTGCGTACGCCCCCGCCAAGGCCGAGGATCTATGATGGAAGGCAGGCGATTGTCTGGCGAGCGTCTCGTCGTCACGTACCAAATCGAGGCGCCGTCCGATAAGGTCGAGGCGTGGGCGCGCGAGATCGGCGTTGAGCAGAGTGTCGAGTTTCCACCCGAGCTGATTGACGACGCGTGGATTCGCGAGCAGGTCATCGGACGGGTCGAAGCCATCGCGCCCCTTGCGCCCAACCTTTACCAAGCCCGGATTTCGTTCGCCGCTGAGCTGGCCGGCGCCGAGCTCACCCAGCTTCTCAACCTGCTGTTCGGCAATACCAGCCTCAAGGCCAACGTCCGTTTGATCGACTTCGAGCTGCCTTCCGCGCTAACGGCGACCTCGCGCGGTCCGCGCTTCGGCCTTTTGGGGCTGCGCGACTACCTCGGCATCCATGCCCGGCCGATTCTGCTCACCGCCATCAAGCCGATGGGGCTATCTCCCGAGGCGCTCGCCACGCTCGCAGCCGATTTCGCGCGTGGCGGAATCGATGTGGTGAAGGACGATCATGGATTGGCGAATCAGCCCTTTTGTCCGTTTGCAGAGCGGGTCGTGGCCGTGGGACGCGCCATCGAGCGGGCCAACCGCGAGTCCGGCACCACGTGTGTCTACGCCCCCAACGTGACCGCCTCGCCGCCCGTGGCCCACGAGCGGGCTCGCCTTGCCAAGCAGGCGGGTGCGCGCGCCTTGCTATTTTCGCCAGGTCTCGGTGGATGGGACACCCTGCGCATGCTTGCCGATGACGACGAGCTGGCCCTTCCTGTTCTCTGCCATCCGGCATTCCTGGCCAACCGCGGCGCTTACAGTCACCGTGTCCTGTACGGCCGCCTGCCGCGGCTCGCGGGCGCCGATGCGACGATCTTCCCGAGCTATGGTGGCAGGTTTTCGTTCACACCCGACGAGTGTCGAGACTTGTGCGCCGGCGCGCTCCAGCCCATGTCCGGGCTGCGTGCCTGTGTGCCGTTTCCAGCCGGTGGCATCACCCTCGCTCGCGTTCCCGAGCAGGTGAGCTTCTATGGCGTGGACACCGGCTTACTCATCGGCGGCGACCTGTTCCGCCACGGCGACGTGGTCAGCGCCTGCCGCCAGTTTCGCGCCCTCGTCGATCATCCTCACCAGGCCACTTGGGAAGTCCGACGATGACACGCGAGCGGCTGCCAGGGGTTACTCGCCCCACTTGCAGACGGTCTGCGGTGGCGCCGATTCTGGAGTGGGGGCGACCTGGACGGATGATCCTGGAATCCCTGCGACAGCACTCCACTACCAAGCTCCCTCGCGCGGGCTTGACACCCGTTGCCCCTGGCAGGAAATTGGCCCCACGAACGGAGGCAACGATGCGTTGGTATCACTACCTGGCGTACTTTTTGGGCGGAGCCTTTCTGGCGAACACACTCCCGCACCTCGGGAATGGAATCTCAGGACACCCTTTCCAAAGCCCATTTGCGTCGCCGCCGGGAGAAGGTCTATCTTCCTCGACGGTCAACGTCCTGTGGGGCCTGCTGAACCTGGCCATCGGGTACCTGCTCGTGTGCCGCGTCGGAAAATTCGACCTGCGGAACACCAAGCATGTGGTCGTCCTCGGTGCGGGTGTGGTGGCCATGTCCCTGATGCTTGCCCACGCGTTTGGTCGCTTCCACGGAGGCCTTTGACCGAGTCCGTATCTCTCACCTACGGTATCCCGCGGGCTGCACGAGCCCTAATCGGAAGCCGGTTGCCGCTCACGCATCTCGCGTGCCCCTTCACGGTCACCCAAACGATCGAGCAGCTCGGAATAGAGAAAGAAGCTGGTAGACCACGGCCGCGCAGCCGCGATGCTCGCATCGAGATGCCGCCGAGCCTGGGGAACATCACTCGCCCGCAGGCTGCGCATGGCTCGGGAGCACTCGTCCTTCGAGACCGCCGGATGCAGCGTAAACAGCAGCCCGCCCATCAGGCATAGCGAGGCTAGGGTCGTGGCGATCACCGCCGGGCGCGGACGCCGCGCGAGGAGACGAGCCGCCACCGCATAGTAGAGCGCGAGCAGCGGCACGACTTTGCTAGCGTGGTAAAGAGCGCTGGTGGCGCCGGTCCAGTACGGCTGCACCTCGGTGTAGCCCGGGCCGAGATCAACGTCGAGCAGGACGAAGACCGTGGGTAGCGCAAGGAGTATCCACAGCACCCCGATCAGGCGGCGATGGTTACGCACGTACTCGACGGCAAGAATCGGCAGCAGCATCACCAGGTGATGCTCCCAGATGAACTTGAAGGCCAGGAAGTAGGTGCACATCCACAGCGAGGCCAGGTCCACCGCATCGGCGCGGCGGGCGCGCCAGTGCACCAAGCAAGTGACGAGCAGCGCCACGCCCGTCCAACCCATCTGTGTCGTGGCCACTGCTCGCTCGCTGTAACTGAAAAGGAAGACCACTTCCTCGATGAGCGGATAGGTGCCTAGATTTCCCGCCTGGTAGAAGTACGAGGTCGCCGGGCCGAAGGCGTAGTGCAAGAAGTAGCGGAGGTCGTCGGGGAAGAAGGCGAAGTACGGCAGGAACAACAGAACGGCGATGGCACACGCACCGAGCAGCCATCGAAGATGGGCGCGCCTGAGCATTGCGGGCAGCAACAGCGCGGTGTTGAGCTTCACGTTGAAGCTGAGGGCCAGCGCCAGCATGTCGTGCCGACGCGGCCCGCGCTGTAGGGCCAGTAGGACCGCCGCCAGCAGCACGGCC
>CAZBIU010000282.1:0-9127 GCA_964491625.1 uncultured Myxococcales bacterium | reverse complement strand
GTCGACGCCGCCACCCTGCTCGATCGTCACCCTGTCGGCACTACGGTCGCTCCGCCTGACACGCAACCGTCCCCGGTGCGCTCCAAGCTGGACGATATCCACGCGAGCTTCGGCGGTGGCGTACGCATCATTCTTCCGGGCGTCGTAGTCCCGGCCCTAAAGATCGATGTCGGCTACGGCATGGATGTCCGCGACGTGGCCGTGACCGTGTCGATCGCAGGCGGCGGGCTCTTGTAGGTCGCTATCATGCCTGCTGGTGGTCTGATTCGCTGGCGCTCGCTGTCTGGTTGGCGTTCGGCGTGGCACCCTTGCCGTCACAATGCAACTTCGCGCGGAGGTCGTGGCGCAATTCGCTGCCTGGCTTGGGCGCCAGGAGCAAGGCCACGCCAGCACCAACAAGCAGACCGATGCCAAAGGTACCGAGGGTACCGAGCAACCGATTGGTCATAGAGTGCTTGCTCTCGAGGCCAAGGAGGCCCAGGAAGTCGTCTTTGTCTAGGTTTCTAATGTCTTGTAGTTTCATTGACCATTCTCCTTCTCTTTGTTCAACTTGGATCCAGTCACAACCTCGGTGATTTGCTTCTCAAAGATAGGCAGCGCTGCCATCACGGCAACCCGTAGTCCTGCGCCGAGGACTTTTGCCGACAGCCGGGTGAAAAGGCCGCCGCCCAAGACGAAGCCTATGCCCAGCGCGCCCGCAACCATGCCGTACGGGTTGCGCTTCAATCGACCCTCGATGTTCAGGATCCCCCGCAACCCGCCGGCAGCCCCCCCGACGGGTAGCGCGGCCTCAGCTTCGGATTCCATGGCGGCTTTCAATGTTGGTGCCGCGCGATGCGAGCCACCAGGTAGCCCAGGGCAAGCGCGCCCAGAAGGCAAGCGGCGGGGTGTTTCTCGATCAAGCTTGTAATCCGCCCGTTGACCCGGCCGATCTCTTGTTTCGCTTCCTCGATCTTGGGACGAACCCGACTGCTCAGGTTGTCGATGCTCTCTTTGATAACCGTGGTGTCCATCTCTTGTCTCCCTTGCCTGCGATTCGTATTCGTTGCTCAGTTTCTCCGGCCGAAAATAACTCCCAGCGCGAAGGCAGAAGCCAGCGCGATGCCAGGCCTGCGCCGCACCCACCCTCGCCAGTCGAGCACGCGGGCGATTTCGCGCTCGACCGCGCTCATCGAAAGGACGAACTTCTCTCTCGCGCGGTCCAGGTCCGCACCTGCGCGACCGAGGTCAGCGTCCCCATCCGGTTTCGGCTCAGGCGACATCTTGCTTCTCCGCCGAGGGCGCTGTCGCTTCTTCCAGTGCTTCAAGACTGCGGGCCATCGCAGTTGTGCTGTCATTCATGAGGCGCGAACCACGCTTGCGGAGCCGCGCAAAGACCAGGCCCACGCCAGCGCCTGCTACGTGCGCAAGCCCGATGCCCACCAGCGGGAGCCCAACCGTGCGGTGTCCTCCAATCACAGCGGCCAGCCCAGCCATGGCCAGGCCGTAGCCAAGAGCAACAAGAGCCGCGAGCGCCGCGATGATGCTCGCACGCCGCCCCATCGCGTGAAGCTCCACCTTCAACTCGATTTGAGCGACCTTGACGTGCTGGCCGACGAGGTGGCCGAGGTCCAGAGCCGCTTCGCGAATCAGCGCCGACACGCCTGGTGTTTCTGACGCCTTCATCTACTTATCGCCTTCTGGTGAGCGGGTTCCCTCCGAAGCGTGCCTTTCTCCGTGGAGCACGCTGTCGATGGCGACCTCACTGCCGGTTTCGGCGGCCTTGGCTAGCGCCGTGTGGTCTGTGAGAACTCGAGCCTGCAAATACCCGGGCAGCCAATGGCGCTCGACAATCGGATACGCGGCCACCAGAGGCAGGGCGAGAACGATGCCAACAATCCCCTGCAACTTGGCCCCAACGAGCAGAGCGAGAAGTGCGGACAAGGTCGACATCTTTAGCTTGCTGCCGTAGATACGAGGCAGCAGAAAGTAGGTTTCAAATAGGTGGTAGCCCACGTACGCCACCAGGACCGCCAAAGCGGTGCCGGGCGAGACCGCAAGCGCCAGCAAGGTTGCCGCGACAGTCGCAAGTAGGATGCCCAGCACCGGGATGATGTCGCAGAATCCGGCGATCACGGCCAAAGGCACCGCCGCGGGAACGCGGAGAATCGTCAATACGATAGCTGTGAACACGGCGAAAAGCAGCGCCGCAAAAAGCTGACCCTTCACATAGGCGTGGACCACCTTGGAAACCTCGTCGACTGTGGCAGCCAGTCTCTCGCGGTAGGTGCGGGGGACGAATGCGAGAATCCAGGCGTAAAGGCTTCTGCCGTCGAGAAGCAGATAGAGCGTGAGAATGAGGACGACGCCTGCCGCCACCACGGCCGAGACGGCACTTCGCCCCAAGGCGAACGACCGTTCGAACAGGTTGACGACCTTCGGTGAAAAGGGCGACTCGAACAGCCAATGAATTGCCTTCTGAATGGCTGGATACCGTGCAGGGATCCTGCTAGAGGCCCGAACCCGGAAGTCGGGAAGGTTCTGGACCAGGTGGGTGGCTTGCGCGGTTAGTGGGGGCAGAACCAGCAGAATGAACATCACCAACAGTCCAACGCCAAGAACCGCGATGACGCCCACGCTCAGGCTGCGTCCGAACCGTCTCCCCTCCATCCACCGAACCGCCGGGTAGAGGGTAACCGCCAAGAGGACCGCTATCAGAAACAACAGGAACTCGGACCACAGAAGAAACACCGCCCACCCAGCGAGGCCACTTGCGACCAGCTTGAGAATGGTCGTCATCGGGACGTGCACATCCCACTCGTGCCGAGGCGGCTGAGTCACGACGGCCTCCATTGCAGATGTTTGTTCACCTGACGCAAGTGTTCCAATCTCTTGTCGCAAGTCCTTCTGAGGTGATAGGAGGCCAGGAGTCTGGGAGATACCCCTGGCCTCCGTAAGGTCCAGACGAGGTCTGGGCTAGATAGGCTAAGGAAAGGCATGTAGTTAGCGCACACTCAAATGCGACGGTTGAATGATGATCTCGACCCGGCGGTTGTTCGCGCGGTTCTCGGCGTTTCTGTTATCGAGAAGCGGATGGCTCGAACCCATTCCGACGGCGCTGATCCTGTTGCTGTCGACACCGCGGGTCACCAGGTAATCGCGCACGGCGTTCGCCCGGTTGAGCGAAAGCGGTTGGTTGATTCTGTCTGACCCCTGGCTGTCGGTGTGGCCTTCGACGACCATCTGCTTGTCCGAGTCCTGTGCCTTGAGCGCTTCCGCGACTTGGTCGAGCTTGGTCATCGCGGTATTGAGCAGCGCGAATTTGTTGGAAGCGAAAAGGATACTGCCTGAGAGTGTGATCACGAGTCCGCGGGCTTCCTCTTTGATTGCCGCGATGGTAGCCAGGTCCTTCATCGCTCCAGCCAGCCTGGCTTCAGCCGAAGTTCTGGCCTCTTTCTCGGCCGCCAACTGTTCGGCAGTCTTTTCCATTTCTGCGCTCTTGGCATTGCTGTCGCGCCGCTCTTCTTTGAGCTGCTCGCGGGTCGAGGACAGAGCGGCTCGCGTGCTCTTCACCTGGTTGTCCCGGGCCACGACACCGGCTTTTGCGGCTTCGGCGATCTTCTGGCGGTCCTGCTCGGTTCGGGCCTTGACGTCGGCCAGCTGCAGCTTGTTTTGCGCAATGTACGCGTAGTCCCGGCATTCGGTGGTGTCGCCGTGCTCGTCGAACTCCTTGTTTGCCTTGTCCAGGACTATCCAGGCGTCATGCAATTCGGTGGGTGTCAGCGTCGCTGCCAAGCCGTTGTTTGACGCGGTATAGGCGGTGCGGGCCTCGACCAGTTCGGTAGGGGGAGTGTGGGCACAGCCAAGCATCAATCCTGCACAAGCAACGGTCACAAACAGACTTATGTTTCCGGTTTTCATTGTGGAATCCTTCGTCGATAGTGGTTGATAGAAACTACGGGTTGCCGCGCTCACGAACGGCCTTCAGATCTTCCGTCGCCCTGACCGCGTCAGCATGGACCGAAACCTCGCGGGCAAGCCCGATGGCCAGCTCAGCATCGGATTCGGCCCGGGCCAGCACCAGCAACGCTCGCTTTTCGCCGGCAGCCGCCATCTTCTTGGCGGTGTCGGTCTGGTCTTTGGCTAGCTGCAGGTGCAGCTTGGCGGCAGGCACGCCGCTCGCGCCAACTTCTTCGGCGCCTCGGATGCTGGCCTCCGAATGTTCGAGCCGATCGGCAGGGATTTGCACCGCAGTGCAGCCCGCCAATCCAAGAATGGCTAGCGACATCATCAATTCTTTCATCATGGACAGTTCCTTTGTGAAGAGTTTGTGCTTACTTCGGAATCTTGAGAAACCGGCTAGGGCGCCGGCTTGACGACGGTGTTCGAATCCAAGGTCACCCCGGCGATGCGAGCCAACGCTCTTCCATTCAGGGTCGCGCCAGTGTTCAGCGTGATGGCCTGATCCGCCATGACGGTTCCCTGGAAGGCCGACGTTGAACCCAGGGTTGCCGAGGTTCCAACCTGCCAGAAGACATTGCTGGACTTGGCGCTTCCACTCAAAATGACTTGGCGGCCGGAGGTGGTCGTCAAGGTAGAGGCCATCTGAAAAATGAAGACCGCGGTGGCATCGCCTTGGGCGTCGAGAGTCAGGTCCCCGGACGAGACTGCAAGTGAGGAGGTGGACTTGTATAGACCAGGGGTCAGGGTTTGCCCTCCGAGGTTACCGGAGACTGCGACGGCGCAGAGTGTTCGTCCGGCCGCATTGTTGTACGCAGTGGTCAAGTCGGCTACACCTTGGGCGGCGGTGGCATCACCGGCGTGTTGTGTGCCGACGATCGCACCGGGTGGGAACCCAGTTATGGCGGTTCCTGGACTCACGCCCAGATCTCCTGTCACAGAAGTGGGGCCAGTATTGGTGACGGTCGAGCCCGCCAGCACCACAAAGCCGTCCGCCGCGCCCAAGAACACCGGCGCTTGTCGGCACGCGGAGGTCTGCGCGCCATCTTCGTTCGAGGCTTCGACGCCAGCAGAGTCTCTGCTCGAAGTATCGAGGATGGCAGCGTCGACGGGCGACACCTCAGGGACTGGCGCCTCGATGGCCGCGACGTCAGTGATAGGGGCGTCGAAAACGCGAGCATCAATGACCGCGAGGTCGACGCCGCGAGCGTCACCGACAGCGACATCCATATTGCTAGCGTCGGAGTTTCCAACATCGGAAATTCCATCATCGATACGAGGGGCATCGGTATTGGCCCCGTCACGATTCTGCGCATCGGCTGTCCCTGCCTCGAAGCCCGCGAGGTCGGCGGCCATGGCCTCAACGCTCGCGCCATCGGCATTTGCGAGGTCGGCGACTCCCGCGTCGCGTCCTACGCCATCGCCATTTCTGCCGTCAGCGACCCTGGTGTCGGACCTTCCGCCGTCGGGATTGGGAAACTCAACCAACTGCTGTCCGCACGCGGGCAGAATGAATAGCAGCAAAAGAAATGTGCTACGCTCGAAACCTTTCATGTTACTTGCTCCCGTCATCGAGAATCAGAAAGTAGACGACGAAGTCGACGCGCCGGTTGTTCTCACGGCCGGCGATAGTCTCGTTGGTATCTCGCGGAACCGAGGAGCCGAAGCCCTTGGAAGCAAGCCGGTCCTTTTCGATGCCGTGTGAAACGAGGTAATTGAGTACCGCATCGGCCCGCTGCTCCGAAAGGGTTTGGTTGTGCTCATCCTCTCCCTCGGAAGAGGCGTGCCCCTCGACCTGCACGCGGAACCGCTTGTTGTCCTTCAAAGCCTGCACGACTTCATCAAGGACCGGGAAGGAGGCCTCCTGCAGTACGGCCTGGTCCCAAGCGAAGTAGAGCTTCTCTTTCAGCTCGAGCTTGTCGCGTTGGACGACGAGCTTCTTGTATGGCGGACATCCCCAGTTGTCCATCGGGCCTGCCACGTCTGGGCAATGATCGACATTGTCTGGGATTCCGTCGTGGTCTCGGTCGGGGCAGACGATTGTCTCTCTGTCAATCGTGCGGACTTGAGCCGCGATGACAGCGCGTTCACGTTCCGCGCCCAAGCCCACTTCAAGGCCTAACCCCAAGACCAAAATCTTGGCATCGCGGTTGTCGAAGTCGGGCCGGTCTTTCTGCAGGATGTCGAGGTAGCGGGCAAAGGGGCCAAGCCAGAAGACGCGTGCTTTTCCAATGGGGAGCGACCAACCGGCAGCAGCCGCAATACCCGGGCGTTGGAGTCCACCAGTGCGAACGTAAAGCGCATCCATGTCCACCCATGGCGACATTCCGAAAAACCGGTCGGGGGTATTGCGGAACAACCGAAAGCGTATGCTTGCGCCAAAGGTCCACGCTGCGCCGGCCTCGCCATGGTCCGCTTTGGCGGGCAGGGTCAGAAAAGAAGCACTGGGCCCGACGTTCATGTATTCGTTCACGACCCACAAGGCCTTCAGAGTCTCTCCCCCACCGGTCTTGAAGCGGTCGGACTGGGGGCTGGTCAGGGCCAGCGCCACGCCGGGCTCCACCAGCAGGGAAAAGTCACCGAGCCGTGCAGGCAAAGGACGGTAGTCGGGCGTTTCGAGCTCGGATGCCTGGGCGAATCCGCCGAACAGCAGCAGTACCGCGCTAGTGATGAGGGCCTTCATTGCTTATCCTTGAATGCGTTGGTCTTGTCAGAAAGCTCCCCCCGAGCGGCGGGAAGCTCCCCACCCCGCCCGCTAAAGCAGCAATCAGGCCATCGCCAAGACACCCATCACTTCAGCTGCTTACATCGGTGCGGACTCTCGAAAGGCAGCCCGCTCCATCAAGTTGAAGTGCCCTGTCAATCAATACGACTCAACCCAAGCAGCCAACCCACCGCCGCGGTCATAACCATGGCCATGGCTCCGCCGAGCGTGACTCGCAACGAGGCCCGAGCGATGGGTGCGCCGCCGAGATGACCGCCGAGCGCACCGAGGGCGGCGGAGTCTTCCGAGTGACAGCACTGCGGTCACAAAGAGGCGAAGGGCCGTCGGCGACACGAGAAGGGCAGCGAGCGGGATCAGGGCGAAGGACGCAAAGCCCGCGGCCGATATCCACGCCGCCTGCATCGGACGCGCGAAGGATGCCCGATCGATGCCTAGCTCGTCGCGCATGTTGGACTTGAGCGATCGTGCGCACTGAGCTGCTCCGCCACTTTGGTCGCGAGGTCCTCGTCGAGCCCCAGCTTCACATAGATCGCTGCCAGCTCGCGCAGCTTGGCTTGTCGACGCCCCGCCAGCTCTTGCTTCTCTCGTGCGATGTCCGCCCCTCCGCGTCGCGCTGCGAGCTGACCGAAACATATTCTCCAATCGCCATCGACATCGCTCCTGCGACCAGCCCCGCTACGCCGGCGACCAGAGCGGTGTCCGGGGACGCCGAAGACGCCAGGACGCCAATGATCAGGCTCGCGGTCGACACGATGGCGTCGTCCGACCCGAGTACCGGCGCTCGCATCGCGTCCGGTCGCTCTGGTGATTCTCTCCATGCGACCGGGAACCGCGATTCGCTGTTCCGCCCAACATAGCAAGCAGCTATGCGCCAGCGTGCACTTTCACTGCGTGAAGCACAGCCAATTGTTCCAGGATCTTCTTCCACGTATCTTTGTGCACGGATCTTCTTAACAGCAGGTGGCTCATGGTTGGCGTCGAGCCCAGTGCGCTTCGCACACCTTGGTCCAGATCCTCCAAGTCGAGGAAGTCTTCACCTTCGAGCGGGCGGGCGGTTGTCTCGGCGGTGCTCGCGCTGGCGACTTCGTCGTCAGAGAGCAGCATCAAGATCTTCTCACGCGTTTCGTGGTCTATTTTGGAGTCGTGGTTCATTGTTGCTATTCTCCAATCACGTTCAACAGGAATCGGCAGAGGCTGGAGCCGCCAGCGGATTACGGAAGAGCTCTTCGGCCCTGGATGACCCGGACAGCTACTGCCACCAGCGCCAAGAGCAGGAGGATATGGATAAACCCTCCAAGGGTGTACGAAGTCAGAAATCCGAGACCCCAAAGGACAAAGAAGACGAGCGCAATAGTCCAAAGCATAGCAGTGCCTTTCGTTTGGTGTGATTGATGCGTATGTGTTTCTGACCCAGCCTTTGGCGGGATCGTGCATCTCTTGGCAAGACTGCAGCAGCTTTCGAGCCAACCGTGGGGGGCGAGCAAGTTCAAGCACTTGCAGCGTATTCGGGTCCGGTGGTACGCGTGGCTCAATTAAGTTGATGTGCGACTTCCTTCAAACTGAATGACAATACCGTTTGTGCCTGTCGCGCACAGCCGACAGCGCCACGACGAAGAGGAAGATACCTCGGTCGGCACGTTTCCTGCTGACAGGAACAGGCACCATTCGGAGGAATTCATGTCCAAGCTCGGCCGCTCAGTCCTCTTTCTGTGTCTCATTCCTGCGAGCGCTGCTTACAGCTCGTCTGGCGCAGCCCAACCCATGGCTGCGATACCGCAAGTCCCCGTGCGCTCGACCATCGAAGGCAAGTTCGCGCACTACCTCGTGTCTCCAAACGGGGAGGTCGATGGCATCGTGCTCGAAGACGGTACAATCACACGCTTTCCGCCCCACGCTCTCGCCCTGGCTCCAGAGATCGCGCCGCTTCAGCCCGGAGATGTGATCCGTCTCCAAGGAGACGCGGTGAACGGTCCGACAGGACCCGTGCTCGCCCATGCGTCGGTCATGAAGGGAGACGCTATGATCGTGCGCGGCGACCTTGCACCGTCCCCGGCCGCCGGAGAACCTGGTGCGGGTGCTCGGCCGCACCATGGCGGAAAGCACGGCCCCAGAGGTCTACATGAAGAGAGCCTCAGGCCCATGACGGTCACGGGGAAGATCCAGGGCTTCTCGACCGATGCGCAGGGAAGGGTCGATGGCATTCTATTCGTCGACGGAACGAACGCTCGCGCTGGCAAGAAGGTACGGCTCGAAACCCTTCTGCTCAAGTCGGGAGACACCATCACGGTCACCGGCAAGGGCGGCAACTATCCGCAGGGCAGTTCCCTTCATATCGAAACCATGAAGTTGCCCACCGGGGAAATTCGAAGTTTCGATCTTCCACACGCGAAATTGACCCCGGTTTCCCACGAGGGTGAAATCGCCTGCATTCTGCTCAATCCCCACGGCGACCTAGACGGTTTC
>CAZBIU010000281.1:0-9175 GCA_964491625.1 uncultured Myxococcales bacterium | reverse complement strand
TTCTTCTCACCTCGCAAGTTCTCCGAGGACGACAGGCAGCTTGTCGCGACACTCTCGAAACAGTGCGCTCAGGCGCTCTCGCGCGCGACGCGCATGGAGCGGGAGGACGAGGCATTCCGCTGGCTGCACACGACCTTGCGAAGTATTGGGGACGCCGTGATCGCCACAGACGCCGAGGGGAGGATAACCTTCATGAACCCGGTCGCCGAGAGCCTCACCGGCTTCAAGGAAGACGAGGCGCGGGGCCAAGCGCTCGAGGAGATATTTCACATCGTCTCCGAAGAGACGGGCACGGTCGTGGAGAGCCCTGTCGTGAAGGTTCTGCGTGAAGGCGCCGTCGTTGGTCTAGCCAACCACACCGTGCTCCGCAGAAGAGGTGGTCCCGAGATCCCAATCGACGACAGTGGGGCACCGATCCGAAACGAGGAAGGGGAGATCTCGGGCGTGGTCCTGGTCTTTCGCGACGTGAGCCACGAAAAGCGCGAGCTGATTCGGCGCGAGTTCTTGACCAAAGCCACCGAAGCGCTGGTTTCGTGCCTCGACTACCAAACCACCCTCGCGGCCGTCGCACGCCTGGCCGTCCCGACCATAGCGGACTGGTGCGCGGTCGACCTCCTGGATCCGGTCCTAGGGGCTCCCTCCCAGGCGGCGGTTGCCCATATCGACCCCGCCAAGCTCGACTTCGCGCGACGTCTCGGCGAGATGTATCCACCTGATCCGTGGGCAACCACCGGAGCGCCACAGGTCATCCGTAGCGGGAAGGCCGAGCTCTATAAGGACATCCCCGAGGAAATGCTCAAACAAGCGGCGAAGGATGCCGAGCATCTCCAGCTCATCCATGAGCTCAAGCTTGGCTCGGCGATGGTCGTGCCGCTCAAGGGCCGCACCGGCATATTGGGCGCCATCACCTTTGTCCACGCCGAGTCGGGCCGGCGCTTCTCGGTAAACGACCTGGCGTTTGCGGAGGACTTCGCGCGGCGCGCGGCCATGTCGATAGAAAATGCCCAGGCGCTGAAAGAAGCCGAGGTTGCCAGGGAGCAAGAGCGAAAGCTTCGCGGTCAGGCGGAGAGCGCAAGTCGAGCCAAGGACGAGTTCCTGGCCATGGTTTCGCACGAGCTTCGAACCCCGCTTAACGCGATTCTCGGCTGGAGCATCTTGTTGCGTAGCCGCAGCCCATTGCCAGGTGTGGAGCGCGGCCTTGCCGTGATTGAAAGAAACGCGCGCGCGCAGGCGAAGCTGGTCGAGGACGTCCTCGACATCTCACGCATCATCAGTGGCAAGCTGGCTCTGAGTCTTGCTTCGACCAACGTGGGAGAGGTCATCGCAGCGTCGGTCGAAACAGTGACGCCGGCCGCACAGTCCAAGGAAATCAAGATTTCGACGGTCATCTCCGACGCGTCGCTTGCCATCATGGCCGATGCCGATCGCATGCAACAGATCATTTCCAACCTGCTGTCCAATGCCGTGAAGTTTACGCCGAAGGGTGGAACGATCTCGGTTGATGCCCACCGCGTAGGCTCTGACATTTGCATTACCGTGGTGGACTCCGGGGAAGGCATCGCGGCTGCGGCACTGCCTTTTGTCTTCGATCTCTTTCAGCAGGCGGACGCCTCGATAACCAGACGCCACGGCGGACTGGGGCTTGGTCTCGCCATCGTGAAGCGACTGGTTTCGGCGCATGGCGGAACCGTCACGGTCCGCAGCGAAGGGGAGGGCAAGGGGACGACCTTTGTGGTTCGCCTTCCGGCGAAGTCTGCCGTGCCCGCAATCCGCACCAGCCGCACCGCTAGGGCCTTCGATCTGCCAGGAGCGCCCAAGGCAGGCCCTCGCTTGGATGGGATGAAGGTGCTGGTGGTTGATGACGAGGAGGATGCCCGGATGATCGTGAGCGAAGTCCTGCGCGAGCATGGCGCCGAGGTTTCTTGGGCCGCCTCCGCCGCGGAGGGGTTGGAGCAACTTCCATCCGTTCGTCCTGACGTCATCTTGAGCGACATCGGAATGCCTGCGATGGATGGGTATGCGTTGATACGTAAGATTCGCTCGCTGCCGGCTGAGCTAGGAGGGCGAACCCCGGCCGTGGCTCTGACCGCGTATGCGCGATCCGAGGATGCGCAACGGGCGTTGGCGGCGGGTTATCAGACGCATGTGGCAAAGCCGGTTGAGCCGACATTGTTGGCGACTGTGGTTGCGAACCTAGGTGGCCGTGACGTGGAGCGCGGGTAACACGCCGACGTCAGCGGACCTTGGCTGGCAAACGTCTTGCTTGGACAAAGCACCATGAATGATGGGCTGGAAGCGTCGCGGAAGAGGACTTGGACTGTCGTGCTGCTGCTCTTTGCGGGCTTGAGCAGCGCGAAGTGTGGTGCGTCGACTGCCAATCGTCCCCCGCCCGGCGGCACTGCACGGGTTGCGGATGTCGATGATGAAACGGACGGCCTCATTGAGCATCACCGTTACCACCACCACGGCGGGCTGACGCTGCTCATCGCCATGAGCCTCGACACTCTCGGTGTTTCTCCTGACCAGCGCGCTTCTGTCGATAGGATTCGAGGCGAATTGCAGGCGGGCATGGAGCCTGCGCGTAGTGCGGAGCAGCAGCTGATGACCGTGCTTGCGGACGGGCTCGCAGCGGACAAGCTCGACGCCGACAAGCTCGATGCTGCTGTTGCGCAGGTGGCGGATGCCGCGGCGAAGGTGTATGACGCGTGCGTTCTGCCGTTGAATGAATTGCACGCCGTCCTGACGCAGGTCGAGCGATCAGCTCTCGCTGACAAGGTCGAGGCGCATTGGGCAGTGTGGCGAAAGTCAAACGGCGACCAAGGCGATCTCGCGAATTCGGAGGCCGCCCGGCTAGCGACGCTGACTGTCCACCTAGGCTTGGCCAAAGAGCAGGTGGACAGGATTCGCACACGCCTGGCCGAAGGGCACGCGTCGCCGTTCGATACCCAGGAAGCTACCGCGCACCTGCGTGCCTTTGGCGACGCCTTCCGAAGCGAGAAATTCGATGCAAGGACACTTGCTACCGCGCACGTTGCAGACAGTCAGTTGGCCGGCTGGGGTGCGGCGCGAATGGCGCGCTTCGTGGAGGCCGCGGGCCCGGTGCTTACCCCGGACCAGCGCAGCGACTTTGCGCAACGGCTTTATGCACACGCGGATCACGACCAGGGAGGCAGACCATGAGAGGCCTCAGCTTGAAGGGCCGATTGCGAAACGGTCTGTGTGCGGTCGCCCTGAGCGCCACCGTGGGAGCGGTCGCCGGTTGTGGCGTGGAATTGGCGGGGAGTTACCCGGGAACTGTCTACGACGATGACGAGTATCCCCCGGACGCATTCATTGCGACGAACGAGCCGATCTATTTCGAAGGGCGCCCTACATACTGGTACGGGGGACGGTGGCATTATCGCGAAGGCGGCCACTGGCACCACTACGACAGAGAGCCGCGGGGTCTTTTCGAGCGCCGCCAGCAGGGGCTACCGGTGCGGCACCGGTATGAACCGCCGGTCGTTCGCGGACCGGCACGGGCACCCGTGCGTCCGGGACCCGCACCAGCTCGGGGCCACTTCGATGGAAGAGGCGAACGTCACTGAGCCGAGCCCAGTCGATCAGCAACCCCGACTTCGTGGTGAACAAGGGCCTACGCGCGCTCCGCACGCGGCCATGTCCTACCTGGCAGCGACTTTCAAGAGGCGAACCGGCGAGGAGGTTACAGGCGCGTAACGACGGTCCGAAGAACGTGACCTGGGGAATTCGAGCAGTCTAGGGGCTCCCGAAGGCCGGACCCGGTATGAGACCATGGGGGCGTCGCAGCGAAATGGGAATGGCACTTGGGCCATGCGGGCCAGAAGTCTATTGATATCGTTCTGGAAGGCGACATCGGAGCGAACGTCCCCCGGCACGGTGATTGTTGTGCCATCGAATGGAACGAGCCCTGCATGAGGGCTCAACCAGGCTACGAGCGATTCAATTACTTGAGGAAAGCGCCCAGGATGAAGGCCCGTGCTCGATTCATTCGGATCGCATCCTGTTTGGCCTGTCTGGGATGCGCCCACAACAAGGAAATGTCACAGGCCCTCGTGCTCAAGAAACTGGATCTCGAAGGGCCCCAGCAGGTGTCGAAACGCGAAATTGAGAAGAGGATTGCCACTGCCGAGACAGGGTGGTGGTGGCCCTTTGCAAGCAAGAAATACTTCGATTCAGTCGTTTGGCAAAGTGATCTGCGCCGGATCGAGCGGGTCTACGAAGCGCACGGATTCTACCAAGCCGAAGTTGTCTCGGACGAGGTCACGGCCGTGAAGGGCGGGGTTGCGGTAAAAGCCGTCATCAGCGAGGGCCGGCCTACTCGCATCGAATCGTTTGATGTGCGCGGATTAGAGCCGCTGCTGCCGGCCGAGCGCGAGCAACTCCTGGCCGACCTGGGTCTGGACTTGGGCAGCGTTTTTCTCGAAGGGCGCTGGCAGTCAGCCAAGGATAGGATCCGCCAACGTCTCCGGGATTTCGGGTTCGCCGAGGCTGTCATCGAGGGGCGGGCATGGGTCGACGTGAGGACTCAGACAGCCTCGTTGCTGGTCGTGGCGCGTCCGGGGGTTCACTACCGCTTTGGCGACATTCAAGTCGATTCGGGTTCGGAAGGGGCTTTGAACCCGGGTTGGGTTTGGGAACAAGTCCGCCTGGCGATCCCCGAAGGCAAGCCGTTCTCGGACGAGGCACTTGCGGAAGCGCAACGGCGGGTCTTCGGCATGGGGCTCTTCTCGGTCGTGAAAGTCATCGCAGGCGCGCCCGACCAGGCAGCCGCCCGCATTCCGATCCTGGTCGACGTGCGTCCGGCGCCGTTGCGCACGTTGCGTGCTGGGGCCGGCTTGCGAATTGACCAGATCCGCAACGAGGCCCGTTTGATTGCTGAGTGGACGCACCGCAATTTCATGGGCGGCATGCGCAAGCTGACTGAGCGCGCAGAGGCGGGCTGGGCGTTCATTCCCAATATCTACGCGGCCCGAAGCAACGACCCCACGTTGGGGGTGCGCAATGGTCCAATCGCTCGATCGAGTCTCCAGTTCGAGCAACCGCGACTCGCGGGTCATCCGGCGCTGCGTGAGCAGACGACCCTCGATCTCGAACGAACACTGGAGCAGTCGTACGATGCCCTGGGCGGACGCGTGGCGACCGGTGTTGTCTGGCAGTTGTGGTCGACGCTGAATGTTCATCTGACTTACAATGTGCAAGGGTTCTGGCTGAATGGTCCACCGATCGCCAGCGCCGGTTCGGCGCCGCTGACGCTGGGGTGCGCGGCGACGTCCAACAGCTGCTTTATCTTGTTGTCGTACCTCGAAGAGGCGATTGCGTGGGACAGGCGTGACTCTGCGCTCGACGCACACAAGGGGGTGTTCGCCAGCTTTGCCGTGCAGGAGGGCGGAGGGCCACTTGCAGGGGACTTTACCTATCTACGATTTCTTCCCGAGGCTCGCGGATACGTCAGCTTTGGCGAGCATGACCCACTGACCCTGTCGGCTCGCTTGCGTGTCGGCGAGCTGCTGACGTCAGGTGGACAAAGCGCGGTGGTCACGCGCTTCTTTGCAGGCGGTGGCATATCGATGAGGGGATTCAACGACCGCCGACTATCGCCTTTGCTGCAGGCACCAGCCCCGGCATCGCCCGGCGCCACGCCGGCGCTGCTCACGCTGCCAATCGGTGGTGATGGATTGATTGAGGGCAGCTTCGAGGCCCGCTATCGATTGACGGACAGCCTTGTCTTGGCTGCCTTCGTCGACTTCGGACAGGTCACCGAGGGGCGCATCGGTCCGAATGATTTGCCGACGGTGCTCTGGGCGCTGGGGTTCGGCTTTCGCTACCGTACGGCCATTGGCCCCATTCGCATCGATTTCGCGCGAAGATTGCAGCGCGGAAGTCCACCGCCCCTGCTCAGCATTGACAGCACGACCGGCGCGATTTCGCGCGTGCCCTACCAGGTCGACGACAGCTGCTTCGGGCTCGGCGGGTCCAAGCGAACCACCGTGGTCTCCGACAACCTGTGCGTTTTCCACCTTGCTATCGGGGAGGCCTTCTAGTGCGGCTATTGCGACTGCTCAAGCTTCTGGGGCTGGTGCTAGCGGTCCTGGTGGCGGTCATCTCGTTCTTTCTCGGCGGGATCCTCCTGCTGGGTCAAAGCGGGTGGGGAAGCGACCACATTCTGCGCTGGTCGTTGCCCAGGGTGAACGCGGTGTTGGCCGGGAAGATCGAGTTGCGTCGTCTTCGATTCTCGGGGAATCGAATCGTCCTCGATGGACTCGTCCTGCGCGACCCCGAGGGGGCGGTGGTGGCTCGTATCGGGCATCTCGCAGTCTCGTTTTCGCCCATAGCGCTGTTGTCGCGGCGGCTCAGCCTGCGCGCGGTGGAGGCGGACGAGCCGGTGCTCTTGTTGCGCGAGGAAGAGGACGGCAAAAGCAACCTGGCGCGAGCGATCGCATCCCGCCAGTCCAGATCGTCTGGCACGGTTGCCGAGAATGGCCGAAGCAGCGGGCTGTCCCTTGAGCTCGGGACTTTGGATCTGCGAGGTGGCATCGTCGACTTGCAGGATGAGCGGGCGGCCACACCATCCCGCTTGCGCCATATGCGCATCGTCGATTTGCGGGTGCATGGGACTGGACGGTTCGGCAACCGGCGCGACCTTGACGCCAAGGTGGATTTGCAGGTGCGGGGCAGCGCGACGGATCCGTTGCAGGTCCCTGTCAATCTCGAGCTCAAGGGCCACGGCGTTCGTGTCGCGCGTAACCTTGATGGCGCCGTCGATCTCGAGGTGAGCCTCGGTACCAGCCACGCCCATCTCACGGGCCAGATCGAATCGACGGAACAGCCAAGCGCGATGACTAGCTCGCCGGCGAGCGCGGCGCCCCCTTTCCGGATCTTTGTCGATCTCTATCGTGCTCGCATGGGGCCCGGGTTGCTCGCACTGGTGGCCCCGGCCGTGCACTTGCAAACCGCCGTGGAAGCCTCTGGTCACGTGACCTTTGATGGAACCACCGAGGCGGTTGCTGGCCAGGTCAATCTGGCAGCGGCGGCAACGTCGCTGTCCATCACGGCGTCGGGCAATGTGAACCGCGGGATCATTCGAGGATTGTCGATTCATGCTCGGCACATCGACCTTGGCCATCTCATCTCCCAGGGGCCACCCTCGGACATCGCCTTTGATTTTGATGCTCACGGCGAGGGGCGATCGGTTTCCACTCTGCATGGGGCCGCAACCCTGCGCGTGCCTCGCGGACAGCTCGGCAGCTATGGCTTCGGTCCGCTTCGGCTTAGAGTCGATGCGGATCGTGGTCGCTTCAAGGTGGCGGATTTGGTGGCCGCCCTTCCTGGCGGGCGTATCACCGCCGCCGGCGAGGCCACACAGGAGACACTTGCTTTTCGCGCCGCCATCGAGCTACACGACCTAGGTGCGGCGGTGCGCAGTGTGACGGTGGGGCGCCCATCCGAGGCTCCCCGCGCGGCCGGGGAGGGGCGGATCGACCTCGTCGCCGGTGGAAAACTGCGCGCGCCGTGGCTCCACGTAAAGGGGCGGCTCGCGGCGTTCGCGTGGCAGGACTATCGGGTGCCCAGCTTGGAGGTGTCGGCCGACATCGCAAACCTTCGCAGGCCCCTCGCGTCGGTGGTAAGGCTCAAGGCGCCGGAATTGGCCATCGGGGCCCGCTCCTACCGTGGCCTTGCTCTTTCCCTGAACGCGGCCGGGCCTCGCCTCAATACGCACGTCTCGCTGGCTGGACCCGCGGCTGTGCGTCTCGACATCGGTGGCGCGTGGAACGGAAATCGAACGGGAATTCGCTTGGATCGACTGACGATGGCACTGCCCGGTGGAACCTGGACGATGGCGGGTTCCGCCCATGCAGGATTCGACCACCATGTGCTACGCATTGCCGGCCTGGATTTGCGTGGCGAAGGTGGGCAACGACTGCGCGTCAGCCTCAAGAAGACGGTGCATAGCTTGCGCAGCGACTTGACCGTGACGGCACTCGATTTGGCTCGATTGCCCGCGTCGCTGCTGCCAAGCAACGTGAAGACTGCAGGCCAGCTCAGTGCCCACGTTGCCCTCGATGCGGCACGGGCGTCCGGAGATTTGGATCTGGTTGCTCTTGGCGCGAAGGCGAGCGGCCATTTCGACCTACCCGCCGCCTGGCCCCCGCCGCCTTCGGCTCTGTTGCGGGCCGACTTCAGTGCCACCGGGATTGATCTGCAGCGCGTGGCGAACCAGTTGCGAGGCGCCCGCCGCGCGCTCTCGGCGGCCGAGCCGCTTCCACTTGCCAAGCCTGCCACGAACCTGCGCGGCACTGGGTCGTTCGACGTCAAGCTGCGCGGCACCGGCTCGAAACCGGAACTGCAAGTGAACGCCAAGGTCAGGCAACTGGAGCTGGGGCAGGCCGCGCTCGGCGATGTGGCAGCGCATGTGGACGCCTCCGGCACCCGACCCACGGCCGTCCGGATCGAGTTGCACCAGGGGCCGGGCGGGCAGGGTGCCGGGACTGGGCTGCTAGTCGCCCGCACGAATTTCTCGCTGGCAGACTTTGTCCACCGCCCCAGTCCGCCAGTCGCCGCGGAAAGGCTGATGTCGGCGCCCGCGGAGATCGAAGCTCGCATCGAGCAGATGGCGTTGGCGCCGATACTGGGACAACCCGTCGTTTCCGAGGACCATCGACGCGACAGCGGAACCTTGTCGCTGGAATTGAAGCTGAAAGGCAGTGCGACAGGGGCTCTCGGCAAGGCCGACCTGACCGTGGCCAGCCTAAGTACAGATCGTCTTCCGCCCACCGACGCTGTCATGCACGTGGACATCCGAGAGCACGACATACAAGTCGAAACCGACGTCCACCGTCGCGGCGCCAAGCTCTTGTCGCTCAAGGCACGTCTCGAAGCCCCATTTGCCCGCCTGGCCGATCGAAAGGCTCTCGCCGACGCGCGTGTGGCTATCCATGCCGAGCTGGGACCGCTCGAGCTGCAACGCTCGGGCCTACAACCCGAGAGCGATCGCAGGCCACCGCGCATCTTGAAAGGCCGTCTGACGGCGCGGGCTGACGTAAGTGGCACGCTACGGGCGCCGCGGTTGACTTTCATGGCAGAGGGCGCAGACATTCGCTTGGACGATAAGCTGCTCGGAGACGCAACTGTCGTGGCGACCTACGCGGATGGCAAG
>CAZBIU010000280.1:0-9176 GCA_964491625.1 uncultured Myxococcales bacterium | reverse complement strand
AATACGGTCTTCTATCTCCGGACCAATCCATCATCCACCAGCCTGTTTTCGATCGGCTACAACGCGTCCTACGCGACAGAGCTGCTGTCCTCGGGACTCTCCTCGACCATGGTCATCGTCGACGCCAATGCACCGTCCGTGCTGCTCTGGGACGCCTCCGCGACGGCCGGAATACTTTATCGGGTTCCAGTGGGTTCTTCGCCGTCACTACAGCTCATCACCGCCGTCGCTTCAACCAGCGTGATGGCGACAGAGGACTCCTCGTACCTGTACTGGTTCGACGCCAGCGGCAAGCTTAGTCGCTGCTCACCGTCCTCGTCGGGGTGCGCCGGAACGACGACCATGGCGACTGGGCAGAGCGCGAGCGGAAAGCTCTACCAGGACGACACGGCTCTGTACTGGTCGGACTTGAGTCACTCCGCCATCATGAAGCTTGCCAAGTAGAGCGCCCGTCAGTTCACGACTTTCGATTTCTGCTCGTCAAGCGGCGACCCGAAGCGGCGGGCGGCCGCGGTGACCGTGGCCAGGGTCGCGGGCAAGTCGCTGGGGGTGCCCCAGCCCGGAAGCAGGCGCAGGATGTCGGCCGCGTTCTTCTGCCCGAAGATGGCGCGCACCAGAACCTTGCTGCCAGTGTTCGTTTCCCCGCTGGGCGCGGCACCGTACTGAAGCAGGAGCCAAACCAGGTCGAGCGAACGCCGGTACACCGCCACATCGAGCGCCGTCCAGCCGTCGCCGTCAACCAGGTTGGGGTCGGCACCGGCTTCCAGTAGGCTGCGCGCGATGTCGGCATCGCCCTCGACGGTGGCCATCATCAGCGGCGTGCAGCGGTCTTCGTTGTAGGCGTCGGGGTCGGCGCCGCGCGAAAGCAAGTGGCGAACCTCGTCGGCGTCGCGCAGAAAGACCGCATCCAGGAGCTCGTCGTCGAGGGTGTAGAGATTGGGCAAGCCATCTTCAAGTGCACCGTCCCGCGGCAATTGTCAAAAACTTCGCCGTTTCGCGGTGAATAGAATCGGCAGGAGCGCAGTCCAAGAAGCGCACGATCCCCCGCGGCAGGTTGCCTTGGGGGCGGTTCGGTAAGAGCAGATTTGGCCATGACTAGACCTCTCGCAAAGCACGCCTTCGTCGCCTGCGGCGGCGTGTTGGTCGCGGCGGCACTGTCACTGACGGCGCACGGCTCGGCGGGCAGAAGTCGCGCTGACTTGCCGCCGAGAACCGATTTTTCATCCGCCGGGGGGGATTGCTCGCCGGGTAACGACCTGTGCGTGGGGGGCACGCGGTGCCGGCCGGCCCACGACGGCGGCAGGCGATTCGTGTGCCTGCCGGTGGCGAAGCTGGGCGAATCGTGCGGCTCCGCCACGGCCGGCTGTGAAGACCCTGCGTTCTGCGACGAAAGCCTGCGGTGCGTCATCGGGCAGACGGACCTCGGGCAAGCCTGCGCGTCCCACGCCGAGTGCAAGAGCCCGATGGTGTGCCCGTGGGCCAAGCACGTGTGTTCCGCCCCGGCCACGATCGGCCAGTCCTGCCACACCAATCCAGGCGGACGCTCGGAGTGCCGCCCGGGAGCGGGCTGCAACGGAACCCGGTGTGTGGCGAAGAAGTCCGACGGACAAACCTGCAGCACCGACGAAGAATGCAAGGCCGGCCTGTGCCAGAAAGACGGTTGCGGCCGTGGCCCTGGAGCCAGCCTCGCCGAGCGCGCCAGCTTCGCCGGAGACTGACGATCGCGATGGCCGGCGGGCGGACTCGGCGGATAGTCTCGGTAGACAGGGGAGTCGCGGACAGGGGGCAATGCAAACTGTGTCTGGCCGGCGGCTGCGTCGGCGCCGGCAGAAACAAGCACAAGGAATTTGTCCACTGCCCGTCATGCGGGCTGGTCTTCGTCCCCCACGAATACTGGATCTCGCTGGAAGACGAAAGGGCCCGCTATGACCAACATGACAACACCGAGGCTAACCAGGGCTATGTCCGGTTTCTGACGGAGGTGGCCGACGTGGTGGGCACCATCTGCCATCGCGGCGCGCGCGTCCTGGACTTCGGCTGCGGCGAAAACGCGGTGCTAACCCGGCTTCTGCGCGGTCGAGGCTTCGACTGCGTCGCCTACGATCCGATCTACAGCCTGGGCGAAGCGGCACTGGCGGCCCGGTACGACGTGATAGTGGTTTGCGAGGTCATCGAGCACCTGCGCGATCTGCGCAAGGAGATCATTTCGCTTGGCAAGTGCCTATCCCGCGGGGGCTGCACGCTGATCCGCACCCAAGCCTACCCGCAGGTCGCTGAGGTTCCGTCGTGGTGGTACGCGCGCGATGCGACCCACATCAACTTCTTCGCACCGCAAACCCTGGCCTTCGCCGCCGGTTTGTGTGGCTCTCGCTGCGAAAGAACCGCCCATCCAGACATCACGGTTTGGCGGAATGATTCCGTCTTAAGCTGACTTGCCGACGGTTTTGTGGTGAACTTTCACCGGTCCCCAGCCGCCGGATTGTACAGGACCACGGAATCGTGCTTGGCATCGGCTTTGCTCTAGCGACCGGTGGCTCTGCGGCCCGGACCTGACACTATGCCAATCCATGCTTTGCATTTCTTAGGACAAGGCCTTCGCACCTGGACCCTGGTGGGCCAGATCCCCTTCCTGATCTTCGTCATCGCCCTCTACCTGGGTGGACGGCGGCAGGGCTGGCCGTGGCGGGCCACCCTCTTGGCGACCGCAGCCTTCGTGGCCGGCCTCGGGGCGGGTACCGCGTTCTTGCCCAGCGTCCTCGGCGCGGCCGGCGGCGGCATCGCGACCTGGTTCCTCGCCCAGAAGGTCCTCGGACTTCGGCGCCCTCCGCTCACCGTTCTTGCCCTGGGGCTGGTGGCGCTGATTGCAGTCGGGCGCTGGGGCTGCCTGCTAAACGGTTGCTGTTTCGGAACTATCACGGACTTGCCCTGGGGCGTGCGCTACGCCGCCGGCAGCTCGCCGTACTTCCTTCACCAATCGCTCGGCTTGCTGGCCGACGGCGCTTCGCGCTCGCTGGCGGTTCACCCATACCCAGCCTACGAAAGCCTGGGGCTTGTGCTGTGGCTGCCCTTCGCTTACTGGCTTGGCCGCCGCCTGCGCTCCGGCGGCGCGCTACTCGCCTTTTCCGCCGCGTTCGATCTGGGGTTGCGCGGATGCATCGAGGGGACGCGCGCTATGATCAATGTGTGGTGGTCGCTGCTCGGCTTCTGGCACGGATTGAATCTGTTTCAATGGGTGTTGCTGGCCGGTGCGTCCTGCCTGCTGTTGCTGGGGATTCTTTTCGAGCACCGGGCGCGCGCCACTCGTGGTGGAGCGACCGCTCCAGCGGCGGCGACGAGCCCATACCGACTATGGCTGGTCTATCTGGGGCTCTTGGGTCTTGGCTGGGCGAGCGATTCTGCGCAAACAGCGTTCGTCCATCGGGCTTTGTTGGTGGCGCTCGCGGTGTGTGTGCCAGCGCTTGCGTTTCCCCGCGGCCTTGGTGCCTGCCTTCGTGCGCGGACCTGGTTCGGCTATGCGGTCGCCGCCGCGCTGGTGCTGGCGGTTGGCATTCACCTGGAGGCCGGTGCCCGCGCGGTCGCGCCCGACGACGATTCGGAATGCCGCCGCAGCCCACCAGAGCACAGGACGTGGCTCTACGACGTGGACCAACGGCGCGGGGTCATGGTTCGGGTGGGCAGTGACAGCGACGACGACTTTACCCTCAGGCAGCGCGAAGACATCCTTACCCTGCCGAGCCTTGCCACGCGAGCAAAGCAACTAGCCATGGAGGAAGCGTCCCCGCCGGTCCACTACACGCCGATACGATCACCGTCACAGGAACCTTGGCCGGCCCAGCCACGGTCGCAGGAGCCTTGGCCGGCCCAGCCGCCGTCGCACGAACCTTGGCAGCCGGCGCCCAGTCAAGAGGAGCTCCCGCTGCCCGAGTCGGCCAGCAGGTCACACACCTGGGTCGGCGGTGGACTTCATGCCGGAGCGTATTCCCATTCCGATTCCCTCAAGACCAGCGCTTCGAACAGCTCGGACGATTCATGCGGTGGCACGACCTACACGACAACCACGACCCTGGATCGCTACGCCTTTGGCGGTTGGGGACAGATTGAACGCGAGATTCCCTACGACCGCCAAAGCGTGTTTTGGATTGGCGGCCGCGCCGGCGCGGGCACCGAGTCTCAGCAAACCCAAATCACCTCCAACGACCCGAGCGTGCACGAAAGCACGACCAGCGCCAGCTATTCCGCCTATTACCTCAACCTTTGGGGCGAGTACGAAACGCCGGGATTCGCGATTGGCCTGGGAGCCCTGGGCACCTACGACAACCACCACGCGATCATGTTGTACCCGGGCTTTCACATTCGCGGCGGATCGCCGCGCTTCGGCCTCGACGTCGGGTTCGCGGATCGCATGTCGTTCCTAGGTCAGCAGAATGGCCACGCCGGATTCTCCATTGCCATCCGGCGCGGCGACGAGATTCGGCACCCTGACGATGCGAAGCTGCGCCTGTTCGTCGGGGCCTTCTTCTTTCCCGGCGTGGACATGCAGCGCTTCGATGTCGCTCCGGGCTTCGGCACCGAGGTCTACATCACCCCGAAGTTGGTCTTGGGATTCAATGGCGCGCTCTTCACCGACCAGGTGTTTGCCGGCATCCACCTGCGCACGGTGGTGGGGCGGTAACCGCCACCCACCGCCAGCTAGCTAGCGTGAACGGAAGACCAGCATGGTGGAGGTCTGATTGATGTGCCCGATGTATTCCTCGCCGTAGGTGCTGAAGCCCAATGTCGGCGTCTTGGCAAAGATGCTCGCGTAACGATCGCAGTGACCCTTTTCCCGCAACTCAAGGGTTCTTAGAATGCAATCAAAGTCCAGGATCGCAAGCGCATCCTTGACCGACGCTACCGCCTTCTGCGTGTCCGCGATGATATCGGTCGATTCGAGCAGCGCCAGCTCGGTTCCCTCGACAATGCTGCAATAGAAATAGACGCTGCCACCTTCGATGCGTTGTGGGCTGCGCACGAAGATCTCATCGCCGGCCAATAGGCCGAGCGGATTCGTCATGAAGCGCGCATTGGCTTGCTCCGGGCGCACTCCCGTGGCTTTGGCGTAGGCGAGAGCGGCAGGCTCTCCATTGAATTCTATCACGCGCCGCATGGGCTCGTTGACCTTGGTGGCCACGAGGCGGGTGGGAAGAACCCGGAAGCTTTGAGTTTTGAGGATCTGAAATGGAACGGCGGCCTCGATAATCACGACGATGGCCGCGTCGGAGACGGCGCTTCCGCCCAGGAAAACCCGCGTCTGCTGGAACTTCAGGTCGTCTCCTGCGGAGCCACCGACGAAGGAGACATTGGTCCCGTCGCCGATGGCGTCCATCAGCCGCTCTTCGGCGCCGCTCAAACCGTCGGCAAGAATCAGGCCCACGTGGCGCTCGGGATCCATCTTGCCCACGTCATAGCCAAAGCTGCGCGAAAGCTCCGAGAAGGCCGCAGCCACCCCGGCGCGCGCATCTTCCGCGACGCGGGACAACAGCCGCGCCTCCGCGCGAACGATCAGGTCACTCCCCAGCGCCATGGCGACCAGCGACCCCTGCAACATCCGCCCGGAAACAATCTCGCCCGCGGTCGTGCAGCCGACCGTCAGAACCCCGGGAAATGCCGCGGCCATCGCTGGCGCCAGGAGCGTGGGAGGGTAGGCCGTGGACGCGAAATAGACAATCAGCCGAGCATCTTTGTCCGCGATGTCTCGAACGACTTCCGCGACCGCCTTGCCGAGATCCGGATTGGAAGAAACCGAAATCTTTGTCTTCATGTTCATATCCTCCGTTAGCCGATCGCCACGCCCATCTGGGCGGCTATCTGCGCGACCTTCGCGATTGTTGCGGGATCGTCCGGCGAGCTATCGTTGAACTTGTCAGGATCGATTCCCTTGAGAATCAGCTTGGTCGCGACCACGTTCGCCAACACCTGTTTGCCCCCGGACTTCTGTTGAATGATTTGGTTGATCAACCTCTTTATCTTTCCGGGCATGGAGTCGGGTTTCCCTTCTGGGTTGTCGGTGGGGTCGGTCGACTCGACCGTCACGCAACCATCGGCATGTCCCTGGCAAACTGAAAGGCTGCTCCATGGGCAGCCGGGCGTCGATTACCGCTGACAGCGTTCTGTCAGGAGTGGTGGACGGCAGTTACTTGCTCGGCTTCGCGGTTCCAAAGCCTGGGTCACCGGTGACGCGGACGCTGGCCACGGAAAGCACCTCCCCTGTGGCGACCCGCACCAGCTTGGCGAAGAGCTCGCCGCCGCCCTCGTCGACCACCAGCTTGCCCGCGATCAGGACCTCGGCCCCGACCATTTTTCCAATCGGCACGGTCGCCGACTCGTCGAACAGGTTGGAGAGTTGCAGCCTCATCTCCTGGGTAACGGCCGCAAGATTGCGTTCCACAACCTTAAATGCCTCAGTGCGACTGGCCGACAGAATGAGCTGGTCGGTCAGGTACTCGGCCATGGGCTTATGTTTGGCCTCGGCCGTCACCGGCACAATCGCAACCAGCGTCTTCTTATCGAGTCTCAACGCACTGTAATCCGCGAGCTGACGCAAAGCCTCAGCAACTGCCGGCACCAATATCTGTTCGCGCGGCGTCGTCTTGTCCTTGGTTGCGACAATGGTCGTGTCAAAGTCTTTGGGTGTGTTGGTCAGGTAGCTTAATTCCCGCCGCACGATTCGCACGATGGCCTGGTCCAGGTTCTCGGTCTGATAGTTGGCACCCACGTGGTGGCTGGCCTCGCCCACGTCCCCGCCACTGTCGTCGCCGCCACTTTGGGTCAGGAACACGTACTCGCCCATAGTGTATTGGGCGATTTGCCGGTAAATGACCTCGCCTGAGATATCCAGCCCGCCGGCGCCCACGGTGACCCACTTGATGCCGCGGCCAAGCGACTCTTTCATGGCCGCCAAATAATTGTACGTCTCGCGGTAATCCGTGTGCGGTGGCGCATCGGTGATCACGAACCCGACACGCAGGGCCTCGGGCCGCCACTTGAGCTGGTGCATCGCCGCCTCCAGCGCCGCCTGCAAGTCTTCGGGGCGATCGCCGCCTCCGCTGGCCACCAGCTGTTGCAGCATCTCCTGGTATGATTCCACGTCGCTGCTGAACGGCGTAACTTGCGTCACATAGTCGTCGCCCCTGTCACGATAGGCGACCATACCGAAGCGAATGTCCGGATGGGTTGGCAGCGAAGTGAGTTGATAGTGAATCGCTTTGAGTGTCTGTTTGAGGCGATCGATCTGGTTCTGCATGCTGCCCGTCGTATCGAGCACGATGGCCACGTCGACCGGCACGGCCTGCGGCACCTTGCGCGCGAAATCGAAGTGAACCTCGTGGGTCCGCCGGCCTTTGCGGATGAGCTGCCCGGTGCGGGTCGTCTTTCCACAGCGGACGTCAACCAGGTAATCTGAATCATTCGGACCACTATCGGCAGCGGGGAAGAATTGCGTGCTGCCGTCCGCATAGGTCGTGGTCTCGGACAAGACCTTACCCGAGGTGGACTTGAAGGCCACCGGGCAGTTGGGCAGGGTGTGCCCACCCTGGTCCAGCGCACGCACGAGCAAGCGCTCGCTGATGTCGGTGGAATACACCGCGAATCGACGGTACTGGTCCAAAAACGCAAGAAATCGGTTGTACTCCTTGTTGTCGTCGTGCCGCCCGGCTTTCAAAGCTGGCGCAACCGGTTCTTCGCGAGTCCGTGCCGCCGGCTTGGCTGTGGTCGGCTCCGCCGCACTCGGACCGCGAAGCGCATCGGCCAGTTTGGCGTCAATCGATCTCGTGTCGTCGTCGCGAGCCCCGGTTGCTCGCTCGGATATGAAGCTGGAGGTTGGTTTGCTGGTGCGGCGGCCCTCGCCGGATGGCGCCGGTGGCGGAAGCGCAGGTCGCGCGGGAGCGGGAGGGGGAGACCTTCTCGACGGCGCCGAGTGTGCGCCCTCGACCTTGGACATAGGTTCGGCATCTTGGACGATTGTGTCCCGGTAGGTCGACTCGGATTCGTCGGACGCTTCCGCTGCCGGTGCTGACGCGGACGCCCGCTCGGATGCCAACTCGCCGTCCGGACGAGCGAGGTCGTCGGCAAGATCTTCCGCCCTCACTCCGGATCCTCGGTCTTGGCCCGCAGGTTTGTGAGCGCAGGTCATCGTGAGCGCAGCCAGTGCGGCGAGCAGCGATCTGCAACTAAGCGACATGGTTCAAAGCCTCCCGGTCAGTTCGAGGTAGCAGCCCATATGTTGGGCGTCACCGGTTCCCAATCCGTAGAGAGAACAGTATCATGGTGAGATCGATGGACTCAACCGGCCCGAGCGTACGGCGAGCTGTGCTTTCGTTGTGTGCGATTGTGGGTGTGGCGTGCGCCACCGCGCCGGCCAAGCCGGCCGACCTGCGCGAGCACTTTCTCACGGGCCGGGATGCCCAATTTCCACCGGACCGCTACCTCGTCGGGGTGGGTCGCGGCAGCGACCTGGGCCAAGCGCGCGCGACCGCGCTTGCGGACATCGGCGCTCAGATCCAGTCGAAAATCGAGGGCACGCTGGTCTCGCACGAGGAAATCATCGTCGGTCCCGGCCGCAACGCCTCGGCATCGCAGGTGACGAACGACGTCCGACAGCACACAACGTTCGACTACCAAGGCCACGCCATCGTGCTCGACACACAGGCGAAAGACGGAGCCGTGTACGTCTTGGTGGTGCTCGATCGCGCGGTCGCCGCGGACTCCTTCCGGCGCGAGGTCAGCAAGACACGGACATTGCTCCGCCACGCGTTGGATGACTTCGCAGCGGCTGAAGCAAAGATGGACTTGCGCGGGGCCGCCAGGCTGGCGAAAGAGGTCGCGGCGCGGGCCCGCGAGTTGGCCCCCAGCCTGGTGCTGGTCGAATCCATAGCTGGCGCAATCCCGACCGACGGTGAATGGGCCGAGGTGGCCAGGGCCGCTCAAGTCGACGCCGAGGTGGCCCGCATGCGCTCGCGCACCTCAATTGAATTCTGTTTGACCCCTGCGCCCGACTTTCCCGAGGCAGGTCAATTGATCGAGGCTCTGATTGATCACGTCGTCTCCCTCGGCGCGTCCGCCATTCGTTGCGGCCAAGCCCGTGGCAGCGCCACTTTGCGCGCGGAGGGCAAGATCTCCGGGTCGGCCACCGTGAGCGG
>CAZBIU010000279.1:0-9188 GCA_964491625.1 uncultured Myxococcales bacterium | reverse complement strand
CGCGTACACGGCCAGCGCCTCGTTGGTCTTGCCGACTTTCTCCAGTAGTCGCGCGTAGGCAAGCGAAAACTGCGGCGTATTGCCCCAGCTGGTGGCGTGTCGGTATTCCGTGAGGGCCGTGCCGATCTCGTTGTGTGCTTCGTGTACGCGCGCCATCACGTACGCCGCCTCCGCGCTGCGTGGCGATTCGTCCAGCACCTTCTTCGATTCGCTTTGGGCCAGCTCGATCTTGTCGAGATCGAGGGCCAATTCCGCCACCGCCAGGCGAAGCTCCGGGGTCGGGTGGCCTGCCTTGGTCTCTTCCTGGAAGCGCGCGAGTGCTTCATTCTTGTCGCCCAGCCTCAGCGCAACCTGGGCCAGTCGCTCGCGCAGACCGAGGGTGGCGGGCGCGTCCTTCAGCGTGCTCTCAAGCGATGCTTTGGCTTCGGCGAGCTTGTCTTGCGCCTCCAACGCCGAGGCGATGCCAAGCCTGGCGGCGATCGACTTGGGATCGGCCGCTAGGGCCTTCTCGAACACCGCCTGCGCCTTGGCCGGCTCCTTCGCGGTGATCAAGGCGTCACCCCAGGCAAGCTGCAGCACCGACGGCGGCGCTCCAGCTTCCTCTGCGGCACGCAGAACGGCGAGCGAATCTTCAGCCTTGTCTTGCTGCTGAAGGAATGCCGCCAGCTTGAGCGATGCCGGCAGGAACTTCGGGTCTCGCTTGATCGCGTCGCGATAACCTTGCTCGACCGCCGGAGCATCGAGTGGCTTCTGCGCCGAGGCGGCGAAGCCCTGCCAGAACGGCCCGCGAGGATCGTCGGGGCGCTCCTTGGCCGCGGCATTGACCAGCGCCAAGCCCTCGTCGATGTGGCCGTTGGCGATCTGCGCGCCGCCCAGACTGACCTTGCCCGCGTAGGTGGCTTCCAGCGCGGGCCCGGCGGCGCGCAGCCGATCGAGGGCGTCCTTGTACTTGCCCTCGTAGAGCAGGCATTCGCCCAGCGCCAGCGACGCTGCCACAAGGCGCTTGTCGAAGCTGAGCGCGCGCTGGAATGCATCGATGGCCTCCGGCGTGTGGCCGAGCGCTACCTCAGCCTGTCCGATGAGAAGCTGCAGCTCGGCCATTTCCACCGGACCTGCGCCCGGCAACTTTTGGTCGGCCAACTCGCGCCCGGCGCCCAAACGCCTTTCGGGAGTCTCCTCCAGCTTGGCCAGGCCAATCCTCGCGCCTGCGTGTCTGGGATTCTGCGCCAATACCGCCGCAAATTCTTTGCGTGCATCGGCCGGGGCAATGCTTGACAGGGCCTTGCCCAACAGGTAGCGCGCGACAACGTCCGAGGGCTTTCCCCCGAGGTAGCGGCGAAGCGCATCGACGGCGCCGGTCGGTTTGTCCTCGGCCAGGCGTGCGATTCCCACGATCCACTGGTTTTCGATTGCCCCGCGTTCGACAAGTTGCACGTCGGCGTCGCGCGGCTTCCCCTTGGCGATCGCCAGCAGGGCGCGCACGCGGCCCAGCGTGGCAGCCAACTTGGTCTGGTCGGCGGCGCCCTCCATAAGCTGTTCCGCGTTGGTCAGATCCGCCGCGTCTCCGCCGTGCACAGTCTGCGCCGTCAGCAGCAACTCGGCTGCGCGCAATCTCAACTTGGCGCCGCTGTCCTTGTAGGGAGCGGCGGTCGCAATCAGCTTTTGGGCACCCGTGCGGTAGGCCGGCAGGTCGTCGTTGGCCAGATCGGCCGCGAAGGGCTTGAGGACGGTCTCCGGGTTGGGAGCTGATCGCAGCATCGGCGGGCCGAGGAACGCAGCGGTGCCGGCCAGGACGGCGCCGCCCGCCGCGATGAATATCCACTTGGGCACACCACCCTTCTTGGCGACCGGGCGCAAGGCGCGCCCCGAGGAGGCCGTTCGACTGGTGGGGGGCGCCAGGCTCGGCAATTCGCTGCCGGCGCCTGCGGCGGCGTCCTCAGCCATGCCTTCGTTTGCCACGCGCGCAGACGGAAACGGGATTGCCGCCGGCGCCCCGGAGTGCGGGTGCGCGTTGCCTTCCAGCTCCAGGCTGAAGCCCATGTCGACGCCCTTGCCGCTGCTGCCTCCGCCCTTCGCTGCCCCGCTGGTCCGAGTCGGAAGCGCCTCCGGCGGCGGCCCCAGGTCAAGCTCGAGCGAGTCGAGGGACGGACCGGACGAAGGCGGGTCCAGGGTCAGCGGCCGCAAGGGTTCTTTGTGGCTCGCCGAGATGGCGGGCCCTGGCGCTGGCTTTTCACGGTCGAGCGAAAGCGAAGGCGCTGGTGCGGATGCAGCGACGGGCGGGACAAGCGGCATCGTGCCGGTGCGCGGGATCGGCGGCGGCGTGGCCCCGCCCGTGCGCGCGGGAACCGGTGGCTTCGATAGCGGGGCGGCTGATCTCTTTTCGGCCACGCTGGCGGGTGCCGGCGGCGTGGCCGTCGCTGGTGGCTTGCCGTGCGCCGGCGGCGGAGGCATCGGGGGAAGATCCAGGCTGAGCGGCTCGCCGCCCAGCGGGATTTCCGAGCTGAACGAGAGATCGAGCGCCAGCCCCAGGGGAGGGGTCTTGATCGGCGTGCGTTCAGGGTGTGCAATGGGGATGCTGGGCGCCTTCGCGACCGGCAGATCGCCGGGCCTGGGCACAGCATCGCGCGAAACCGGCAGGTCGCCGGGCCTGGGTACAGCATCGCGCGGAACCGGCAGGTCGCCGGGCCTGGGTACAGCATCGCGCGAAACCGGCAGGTCGCCGGGCCTGGGTACAGCATCGCGCGAAACGGGCAGGTCGCCGGGCTTGGGTACAGCATCGCGCGAAACCGGCAGGTCGCCGGGCCTAGGTACAGCATCGCGCGAAACCGGCAGGTCGCCGGGCTTGGGGACGGCTTCGCGTGGCGCCGGCAAGTCACCGGGCTTGGGGACCGCTTCTCGCGGCGCCGGCAGGTCGGCCGGTCTGTGGGCCACTTCGCGCGCTATGGGCAGATCGTCCGACGACGGACGGGCAGGGGGTCTTACCCTAAAGGTTGTCTTGCAGAATTGACAGACGTGGTCGACACCGCCAAGCGGAATATCGCCGACAACTTGCTGTCCCTTAAAGCACTTTGGGCAGATGACCTTGAGCGACGGCACGGCAATCCCTTCCGCGGCATTGTAACACCGCTGCCGATTTAGCGCGTGGGCCGGCCTACGTTTGTCCCCTCGCCTGGTCTGCGCCGTTGCTGCCGACCATCGCCAGGCGATAAGCGATGCGTTGTTGGTATCGGGTCTGGTAGAGCTGAACCAGGGTCAGGAACAGGGTCATGATGAGCGGTCCATAGATGAGGCCAGCGACACCGAAGCCCATGATTCCGCCGAGCAGGCTTAGGAAAACGAGCAAGTTGTTCATGCGCATGGACGAGCCCATGAGCCGCGGCTTAACCGAATATTCGAAGAAGAAGGACTGGCCCATGCAGAAGACCAGGAAAATGACGGCCGCGAGGGGGCGGCCCTCGACCCATAGATAGATGGTTGCCGGAACCACCACCGCAGCGATGCCCACCAGGGGCAGGAACGCCGCGACCGCCATCAAGATGCCCCAGAGCACCGGCGAGGGCAGCCCCACGACCACCCAGGCGATGCCCGCAACCAGACCCTGCATGGCGCTTGCGCTGCCGGCGCCGATCAGGATGGCGCGGCCGACTTCGCCCAACTTGTTGAGGAAGATCTGGTCTTCGTCGTGCGGCAGCGGCGAAAGCCGATACAGGAAGGTGCGCAGTTTTTCGCCGTGAATGAACAGGTAGAAGGTGGAGAACAGCGTGATCACCAGGTGCAGCAGCGTCGATAGCAGGCTGGACAGGGCGGCGTTGGCTCGCGTGGCCAGGTATTGGGTGATGCTGCGGCCGGTGTCGAGGAGAGCCTGTTCTACCCACTCGGGTCGTACGGCGATGCCCAGCCGTCCGGCAAGGTTGGTAAGGCCGCTCATGATAACGCCGTTGCGTCCGGCAATGGTTCGCAAGGTCACCGAACGCGCGGCACCATTCCAGCTCGCTGCGGACTCACTGATGTCGCGCAAGAGCGAGGAAGCGATGAGGAAGATGGGCACGGCGCCGAGCACGACCATGGCGACGACGAGCAGGCCCGACGCCAGCACCTCCCGGTTACCAAGCAGGCGAGTCAAGCGGGCATAGAAGGGCGAGAGCAGGATCACGCACAGGAACGCGATCACCATGTCCCCGAAGAACGGCAGCAGGATGTAGCCCACCGCGAACAGCGCCAGCAGAAGCAGGGCGACGAAGAAGTACGGCGCGATGGCTTCGTTGCCAAAGCGCGTCTTCGGCGCCGCCGACTCGGAGGTCGCGGTGTCCGGGCCTGCTGGGTCGGCACTCCCGGACCGTTCGGGTTCGTCCATGCGGCGTAACATACCGCGGGTTGCCACTTTCGTCGCGTGGTGCGTGCCGGTGGCGCCGCTTCGCACCATAGGGGATGCGTTTTGTGCGGAGACGGCGAAAACGGAGGGCGCGAGATCCTGTTTTCCGGCCTGCCCAGTCCGAAATTTGGGCGCCACTTGACGTTCCCGACGCTAACGACTAGATAAGGGCGTCCCAACGGCCCGATCCGGAAAGGCCGCGGACGGAAGGTGCACATGGGTTACCAATTCGGCGCAGTTTTCGCGTTCGCGATCATGGCCATCCTGTTCGCGCTGGTGGTGCTGATCGTCGGTAGATTGCTGCGGCCCCGCTTCCCGAGCGACGACAAGCTGTCCATCTACGAATGCGGCGAGCGCCCCATCGGCTCGGCCTGGTACAACTTCAACCCGCGCTTCTACCTGATCGCGCTGGCGTTCATCATCTTCGAGGTCGACATCGCGCTGACCTTTCCGGTCGTGGTCGTGTACGCGTCGTGGGTGAAAAAAGGGACCGGCTGGGTCGCCTTTGTCGAGCTGATGCTATTTACCGCGGTACTGCTGGTGGGGCTTGCATGGGCATGGGCGCACGGCGATCTAGAGTGGATCAAGAAACTGTCTTCTGCGACTGGCTCGCCGCCAGAAAAGGCGGACAAGGCCCCGGTTTCGCTTAGCGCGTAGGGTTTTCTATGACTCAAGACGATCTGTATCAAGCCGGGCCTGGCAGTGGCGTTCTGTTCACCAACACCAGCATGCTCGACGACGCCATCAACTTGGCGCGCAAGAATTCGATCCATTACCTGCTTTTCGGACTGGCCTGCTGCGGAATCGAGCTGATGCAGACCGGCGGCCCGCGCGCGGACTTGGACCGATTTGCGGCCATTTTCCGCGCCAGCCCGCGCCAGGCGGATCTCATGATCGTGGCTGGCACGTTGACGTACAAAATGGCGGTGCGGACCAAGCTGCTCTACGACCAGATGGCCGAACCCAAGTACGTGCTGTCGATGGGCTCGTGCGCGAACTGCGGCGGGCTGTTTCAGATGTCGTATTCGGTGTGCAAGGGCGTGGACAAGATCATCCCGGTCGACGTCTACGTGCCCGGTTGTCCGCCGCGGCCCGAGGCTCTGACCGAGGGGCTTTTGCGCATCCAGGACATCATGATGTGCGAGCGCTGGAAGACCAAGATGCGGCCTGGCCGCGTCGACCCCACCGCGCCAATGATGATTTCCTCGAAGAAGGTCGGATGAGCATGACGGAAGAGGAAGTCTGCGCACGCCTCAAGACCGAGTTCGGCGACGCGGTCACCGGTCTGTCGGAGACCAAGGGCGACAAGTTCGTGGTCGTGAAGGGCGAGAGGATCGTCGATGTTTGCCGGTTCCTCAAAGACACGACCGGACTGGCGTTTGACTACTGCCAGGACATCACCGCTCTCGACTGGCCGGCGCGCAAGGTGATCGAGGTGGTGTTTCATCTGTACTCGATGGCGCACAAGCACGGCATCGTGCTGAAGGTGGAAACCCTTCGCGAGGATTCGTCGATTGCCACGGTGGAGGGTGTGTGGAAGGCGGCGAATTGGCTCGAGCGCGAGGTCTATGACTTGTTCGGCGTGAAATTCGTCGGACACTCGGACTTGCGCAGGATCTTGCTGCCCGACGACTGGGTCGGAAATCCCTTGCGCAAGGACTACCAGGAAGCCGGCGGTTTCCACGGCATCGAAAACGTGCGACCGGATCCGTTGGTGCAATTGTCCAAGGTGACCGACGAGAAACGAAAAGCGATCGCGGCGGCGGCCGCAGCGGCGCCTGCGACCACGGCCACGGCCACGACCACGACCACGGCCACGACCCCCACCGCAGTTCCTGTTCCGGCCTCTGCGCCCTCGTCCCCCTCTGCGCCCTCCCTTTCCCCGGAGAAGAAGGACTAACCCGTGGCCATCGACATGAACCTCGAACGCCAGGTCCTGCGTCGCACCGAAACCACCGACGAGGAAATTGTCGTCAACTTCGGGCCCCAGCACCCCTCCACCCACGGGGTCATCGACTTCGTAACCCAGACCAACGGCGAGGTCATTCGCCGCTCAGTGCCGGACGTCGGGTACTTGCACCGTGGGCTTGAAAAAATCGGCGAGATGGTCCCCTACGCGGGGTACATGCCGTTTACCGATCGCATCGACTACCTAGCCGCCATGTTCGCCAACGAAGGCTACGCGCTGGCGGTTGAGCGGCTGCTAGGCGTCGAAGCGCCGCCGCGGGCGAAGTACATCCGCGCCATCGCGGGCGAGCTGTGCCGGATCTCGAATCACTTCATCTCGGTCGGCACCATGGCGCAGGACATCGGTGCTGCCACGCCGCTGACCCACGCCTTGCGCGAGCGCGAGTCCATCAACGACCTCTTGGAAGAGCTGTGCGGCGCGCGCCTGACCTTCAATTTCGATCGCATCGGCGGCGTCGCATTCGACATTCCGCCCGGCTGGTCGGACAAGGTGCTGCGCTTCCTCGATCACCTCGACAGCTACATCCAGGAATGGGACCGGCTCATCACCTTCAACAAGATCTTCGTCAAGCGGCTGGCCAACGTCGGCGTGATCACGCGCGAGAAAGCCATCGACTACGGCTTGGCGGGACCCAACCTACGCGGCTCGGGCGTCAAGTTTGACATCCGGCGCGACATGCCCTACGGCGCGTACCCGGACTTCGAGTTCGAGATTCCGGTCGGGACCGGCCGGGTCGGCGCCGTCGGTGACTGCTGGGACCGGTTCTACGTGCGCGTGCTGGAAATGGTCGAATCCTCGAAGATCGTCCGCCAGGCCATCGCCAAGCTGCCCGAAGGCGACATCCAGGCCAAGGTACCGCGCAAGGTGAAGCCCGAGGCGGGCGAAGCCGTCGGGCGCGTGGAATCCGCGCGCGGCGAGATGCTCTACTACGTGGTTTCCGACGGCTCGGAAAAGGCCTACCGGGTGCGCGTACGCACCGGCAGCTTCATGGCCATGGCAATCGTCGAGGAGCTGTCGCACGGGATCATGGTGGCCGACCTCATCGCGGTCATCGCCTCGCTCGACGTCGTTGCCCCGGAGGTTGACCGGTGAGAATTACCCTCGGACTCGACTCCACCTCGCTTACCCGGCGCTACCCGCGGCTGGCGGTGCTGGCGAGCTTGTTCATGGCGTTCGGCGCGCCCATGGGGCTTTACATCGCCGCGCTGGCGATCTTTCCGCTCAATACGCCCGAGCGCATCGATGCGATGTCGCAACGATGGCTCGGCTATGACTTGGCTGGCTCGCCCTATCGCGATCTCGTCTACGTGGTCTTCCTGCTCCTCGTCGCTTTCATCGCGGTGAATTTCGCTGCCGTGTTCGGCGGGGTTTCCACCTGGGTCGAACGCCGCATCGCCGGCCGCATGCAGAGCCGCATCGGCCCCAACCGCACCGGCGCGGCCGGTTTCCTTGCCTGGGTGGCCGACGCGGTGAAGATGATCCTGAAAGAGGACACCATCCCGGGCTCCGCCGACAATTTGCTGTTCCGAGCCGCACCCTACTTCTCGATGGTGGGCTTGCTGCTTCCGTTCGTAGTGTTGCCGTTCGGCGAGAGCGTGGTGGTTACCGACATGAACGTGGGCGTCTTCTACGTTACCGCGGTGACCGCCTTCGTGGTGGTTGGCATCCTGGTGTCGGGCTGGGCGTCGAATTCCAAATGGGCGCTGTTCGGCGGCATCCGCGGCGCCGCGCAGGTTCTGTCGTACGAAATTCCCGCCGGGCTCTCCCTGATGGTGCCGGTGCTCATGGCGGGCACGCTGTCCATGCAGGGCATCGTCAGAGCGCAGGGCGGGCTGCCGTGGGAATGGTTCGTGTTCAGAAATCCCGCGGCCTTCATCGCGTTCTTCATCTCCCTGACCAGCTCGCTGGCAGAGGGCAACCGCACGCCGTTCGATTTGCCTGAAGCCGAATCCGAGCTGGTGGCCGGCTACCACGCCGAATACTCGGGCTTCCGCCTGGCCATCTTTCTGATGGTCGAGTGGGCCAACATGTGGATCATGGCGGGCCTGGCGGTAACCCTGTTCCTGGGCGGCTGGCAGGTGCCGTTCGTCACCGACGACATGTACAAGGCCGCGCTTGGCACGGGCCTGGTCCCGTCGGGGATCTGGTTCGTTTACCAGGTATTGTCGATGGCGGTCTTCACGGTGAAGACCTGGGCGCTGGTGTTCTTGTTCATCTGGCTGCGCTGGACCTTGCCGCGCGTGCGCGTGGATCAGATGATGAGCCTGTGCTGGAAGTACCTGGTTCCGGGTGCTTTCTTGTGTTTCATCGTGACCTTGTTGTGGCTGCTTCTGGTCCCGCCCATCGGAAGCACGATTTCCGGCGTGGCGCTGACCGTGCTGACGGTGGTCCTGCTGATAAAGTTTCTCATCGCCACCGGCCGCAACATCGGTCGCGTGAAGGGCGACCGCGTGGACCTCGGTAATTGGTGATGTCCCATGGCTGAAGCAATTCGCGAGTATTTCGGGCACATCACGGAGGTCGTCAAGACCTTCTGGGAAGGCATGACGGTCACGCTGTCGTACATGCTGCGTCGGCCGATCACGGTGCAGTACCCGGACCGCACCGAAAAGCGCGTAGCCGATACGCTGCCGTCGCGCTACCGGGGCCTTCTGGAAGTCGACATGTCGGTTTGCACCGGTTGCATGGCGTGCGAGCGCGCCTGCCCGATTGCCGTCATCAAGATCTCCACCGACAAGGATCCCACCAATCCCAAGCAGCGGGTCATCGCCCAATTCGACATCGATGAATCCAAGTGCATGTTCTGCGGCCTGTGCGTCGAGCCGTGTCCGACCGGCGCCATCCAAC
>CAZBIU010000278.1:0-9201 GCA_964491625.1 uncultured Myxococcales bacterium | reverse complement strand
GACCACCCGGACGACACGTGATTACCCCACTACAGTAATGCGGAATCCCATTTTGCACCAGGCGCCGTCGCCGCGCACGACGGGGATCGCGACGGTGATCACAACCGCGCCTCGCCCGGACGCGGCCCACCAAGCCGACTCACGGTTGACTTCTCGTCGCCGATGGGGAAGATTCCCTCCCTCGCACGAGTCGAAAACTGAATACTTAGCCGGAGTGGCGGAATGGCAAACGCAGCGGATTCAAAATCCGCCGACCTTACGGTCTTGAGGGTTCGAGTCCCTCCCCCGGTACCAGGCGGAATCACTGAGGATTCTGCCATCCCCAGACGCGTGTCCAGCGGGGCCAGATAGCTGCTTCGGGTACCAAGTGGGTACTACGCCGAACGAAACCGACGGCCCGTACCCTCACGGTGCGCCCAGTCGCGGAGCGCCCTTTTCACGCAGCCTGATTCCCAGCTCTGCGGTCGCGGCCCCCGAAAACTGCCGGAGGCCCTCTTCTTAGGGACGTTAGACGGACCACGACCAGTGGGTCTAGAGTTGCCCAATACTAGCCAGCCAGACAGGAGAAACAAGGTGACATCTGCACAGCTTTCCACAGACGTTTCTGCCGTCATCGATGCATGCGGCCCCGCGGTTGGTCTAGGCGAGAGTCGGCCTGCGGCCCCAGACGTGCTGTACCACCTCACCGATGTGGACGCCCTGTTGGGGATCGCTACCAATCGCTGCCTTTGGGCTTGTCTGGCCACAACCCTGAACGACGCTCTTGAGGTCCGTCACGGGGTCAACCTTGCGGTGCACCTCGTGCGTGATCGGCTGAGTCGGAAGGCCACGGAGTACGATTCGGCGCTCCTAGCCTATCTTATCGACCCAACCTCCGCGCCGAAGGAAGTGCAATTCGAGATGCTCCCGCTTTGTGGTCTCGTTCTGCAAGCACATCAACAAGAGCGGACAGTGGCTCCACTATGGCCGCTCCGGTCGCGGGGTGGCGATCGGATTTGCGTCATCAATAGCGGCAACGGTGAAGTACGATCTCGTCGAGGTGGACTATCAGATCGATTCGCAGCGAACGAGAATGCTCCGCTTGCTGCAGGTTGGCGCGGCAGCGCTGGAGAAGGATCTGCAAAGTGTGCCGCCTCAGCAGCGAGCCGCAATTGCCCGTCGGACAGCTCACATCGTAGCCATTCACGTGCCCATCTTGGCGGTGCAAATGAAGCACCCGTCATTTGCGGAGGAGGAGGAGTGGAGAATGTTCGCCCACTACATGTCACTGAACGGAAAGCGGCTTGAAAAGGGTGCGCAGCGGCGGGAAATCAAGTTCCGAAAGTCCGGCGAGCGGATAGTCCCCTACGAAGAACTCAACTTTGGGGGTGACGGGCCACTTCCCATAAAGGAGGTCGTCCTCGGCCAGATGTCACCAATTTCCACGGATGCGGCGCGGTTGCTTTTGCTAGAAAGCAGCACCGACGTTGCGGTCAAGCGTTCGGACGTGCCGGTGCGATGATGCTGCTAATGCCGTTGCAGCTGACGGTCGGCCGCGGACGGCCGCTCGCAGCTTAACGGCAAGGCGTTGATCCGCTGATATCTACGCGCCTCGCATCGCTGGGAGTGGTCTTCCGAGATGACCAGGGGAGCGCCGTCGAACAAGCCGATGAAGTCGAAGGCCTACTGACTCTCGGTCGATGTTCGACGAGCCGGGGCCGCGCGGCCCCGGCAGTGCTACTATCCATCATCACCTATGGCCTTCGCCGCTTATCGGCAAAGCGTTGCGGTCCCACCACGATCAAGGAGAAGCGATGACCTGGTCTGACTTGCTCGATGGCTGTGATGTTCTTGCGAACCTGGATGCGGACGGGGAAGCGTATCCCGTCATCAAGGGGTCGATCATCGATGAACTCGTTGCCGCCAAGGGATACAGCAACGCCGCGGCGACCAAGCTCGTCGACGACGTGGTCAAGGAAAGGAAGAGGCGCGCTTGACGTCGAAGCCCGAGTCGGTCGAAGCCCTAGGATGTCCGTCGTGCGGAAATGCGGATGTGGACTTCGAGCGCCGCGCCGCCGGGCTCGTTCGGTGCGGGCTTTGCGGCGCCTTCATCGAGGTCAACGAGACATCGCACCTTCCCGCCCGAGATGGCGACGAACCGGACATAACGATCATGCGAGGGCGACCCTATTCCCCCACGCCGCCGAGAAAGGGCCGCATAATAAGCCGTTGAAGCTCGGTCGGCCACGCGCGGCCGTTCGCAGCCTAGCGACGAGGCGTTGACGGACCTAACGCCGCAGCGGCGGACAGGCCTTGACGTGCTAGCGCGTTCGCACGGTCAGCCGCTTGTTGGGGCCACGCATTCGGCGCTCGCCTTGTTGTTTTCCGCGCCTGGCAGGTACCTCGAACCTGATGACCTTGGCCCGTTTGGCTGGGGCCGGGGTCGGGAACGAGACGCGATCCCCCTGCCCTGCGAGGTGGTCCGGGGCGAGATGGGCGTAGGTGTCGCTCGTGATTTGGGGCGTGCTGTGGCCGAGGATTCGCTGCAAGGTGAAGATGTCGCCGCCGTTCATGACGAAGAAGCTGGCGAAGACGTGGCGAAGATCGTGGACGCGAATCCGAGGAAGACCGCATCGCTTGAGTGCCAGCTCTAGGACTTTGCCCGGCTTCGAGTGCTTCGAGAAGCAGGCGCCGCCGTTCTCGTTCGGGAAGACCAGCTCGCCCTGCCACGGATCGGCTTGGCGATGCTGCTTCAGGATCGGGACCAGCTCGGCTGGTATCGGAACCAGGCGCTGCTTCCCGGACTTCGTTCGGCCCTCGTAGGAGCGGCGAACGGTGATCAGTCGCCGGTCAAGGTCCACGTCCGACCAGCGCAGCCCCATCGCCTCGCCTCGGCGCAAGCCCGTGTAGACCAGCGTCGCGAAGAGCCCATAGAGCACCGGCCGGTGCGACTCCTCACCGATCCTGCGAATCGCTTCGAGCACGCGCCCCACGTCCTCGGCGCGGCCGATCGGTGGCGCCATCTTCGTCCGTTCGAGCGGCAGTAGGAGCTTTCCGCGCCCAATGCGATCCGTAGGTGATGCCGGGATGTGCCCGCTTGCGACGGCAAAACGCAGAATGCTGCGAACCAAGGCCATGATGAGGTTCACCGTTCGCGCGGCCAGCTTTCGCTCTTCGGCACCCTCGCCCTTCCCAACCGTGCGTGACTTGGCCAGGAGCTTGGCGCGGAATTCCAGCACGCGCTCGCCGGTGATTGCAGCGAGGGGCGTGTCACCGAAGAACGGCTTGACGTGCTTCTCGTAGCGTTCGGCGTTGTCTTCGTGGCTGCGCAGGTTGGGCTTGCTATGCAAGGTCAACCACTGCTCCGCTGCCTTGTCGAAACCGAGGCTGGCCAGACGCTTGGTCGGCAGCGTCCCATCGCCCAGCATGGTCCGGACGCGCGCGAGCGCCTCTGCAGCCTCTGTCCGCGTCTCAAAGCCGCTGCGCTTCCGCCGCTTGCTGCCCTCCCACCATCGGATCGAAAACCGCGGGTGCGTGCTGGTCCCGGTCGGGATGATGGTCCCAAACGAGTTGACGCGCGGATGGCGTTCCTTGGTGCGCTGGACGCGGGCCATCTACGTCTCCTTCTCGATCGCCTGCAACCCTGTCAGCAGGGCAATCCGGATTGCGTCGGTTCTGGTCACGGCCAAGCCCGGCCGGGTCAACTTGCTGGCGATGGCGTCCAGGCGGCCGATCACGTCAGCGTCCAGGCGCACGGCGATCTGCTGGGTCGGTCCCTTGTCTTTGGTCGCGCTCTTGGTCTTGGGCATGGTCGTGCTTCCCTTCTGATTCCAGGTGCGCCGCGAGGCGCTCGCGTGCCTCGGGCAACTTGAGACTAGGCCAGCGTTTCGCGTCCGCGTCTAGCCCCGCGCGTATTCGACGCACAGCCCCCAGGTCAACGGCGCCCACCCTTCGCTTCACCCGCATAGCCTCGCGATCTGCGTGAGAGCAAACGGCCGCGCGGCGCGGGACACCAAACCGACTCGGGCGCATTCGGCCGTGACGGCTCGCAAGGACAGGCCCGCGGCCCGGAAGGCTCGGATTCGGCTGATGATGGACTGCTCGGCTGCGTTTTCGGTCAGGTGAACGCCATCGGCCGCCAGCTCGCAGCCGTAAGGGATCTGGCCGGTGCGCTCGCCGCGCGTGCGCTTCACGGCCAGGGCGGCGCGCGTGCGGCTCTTGATCACGCCGCGCTCGTAGGCCGCGAACACGTCCACGATGCCGCGCATAAGCTGGCCTTCCGGCCCTGCCCCATCGCTCGCGCCGTCCGCCGTGGTCAAAACGGCACCAGCACGGCCCGCGGCCTGCTCGACCATCGCCGCGATCACAGCGTCGCGCGCGACGCGGTCGCGCTTCGCGGCCACCAGCAAGCCCGCTCCGTTCGTCCCGAGGGCGGCCAGGGCAGCCAGGAGGCCGGGCCGCTTCTCGACCGGGCTGCCACCGCTCATGCCGTGATCCTCGAACACTGCCGCCACCCGAACGCCACGCGAGTCGGCCCAACGCCCGATGGCGGCCCGCTGTGCCTCCGGGCCGAGGTCTTGGGCATCCGTACTCACGCGAAGGTACGCAATAGCCACCTTGGGATCGCCTGCCTTGATTCGCTTTGCCATACTGTCACAATATACCATCGGTATGCATTGACAACCATAAAGTTACAAACAGATGCACGGGGATGTACACAGGCCGGACGGTGTGTGTACGGACCTGCCGTGCTGCACCGGTTCATAGGCCGGCAAACATCACCTCCTGAACCTCCGCGCGATACTCGGCGTCCGCACCATCGGCGAGGATGGGCGGCGCGTACGGCTGGCTGGCGAAGCTGGCGAAGGTGGGCGCACCTGTGATCCGCATGAACAGATCGGCGCTCAGGCCGCTCTTGGCGCAGAATGCGGCCAATGCTTCGTCCAGCGCTATCAGCCGAGCTTGAACATCAGCAAGGCATCCGCACCAGACGTCGGTGTTCCCTTCGTCGTTTCGCTTCACGGCGCTCTCCGCCAGCGACATGGCGCTCAGAAACGCCACCATGTGGCGCCAGTGCTCCCTTGCCCAGTACAGCGCAACGAACCTCACCCGCTCGACGAGGTGGAGAGTGTCGGGGTCGCGCATGAGGACCTTGAAGGTAGGCAGACCCTTCAGCACGCGATCGGCTTCGGTCTGGTTGCCATCCGCCAGATGCTGCAGAATCAGTTCTGCGGCCTGCTTCGGCTTGAGCCTGCCGTAAAGCTTTCCAAGGCGGCTATCCGCGGCCCTCATTCGGTGCGCCTTTCACCTAGGGTCGATTCCAACAGCGCCAAGCGCTTCTCGATGTCCGACGTCTCCAAGCATCGGCGGAGCACGTCGAGGATGTGGGCCAGCTTGGTGGCGTTCGCCGGATGGGTGCGCCCGGAACGGGCATCCCGGTATAGCCGCGCCAGTTCCGCAGCCACGTTTGTGGCCGACCGCAGGCGGATTCTCTTGGGACCGGGGGGAGGGGCCGCGATTTTCTGAGAGTCTGCGGACGATTCGGCCCTTTTTGGCGTCCAATTGTCGTCTGTCATGGCTCGTCAGCCCCTGCAGTGCGCAGACGCAAGCGTGCTTTAGGCCTGTACCCGGGCGGCACTCCCTCTCGGGGCAGGGCTACGATCGAGCGAAACGAAGCTGGCAAGGCGTCCTCTTCTCCTTCCAACTCAAGAAAGGCGAGGCGCATGGCTTCGGGTTCAGCTGTTCCCGCTTCAACGAGTTGCTCCACCCGATAGAGGAAGCCGTCAGAATCCAAGGGACCGAGGACAGCCTGAAGGGCGTCTTTGGCCCGCCATCGCCGGGTCGAGCAGCGTTCGTGTCGCCACTGGCGGCCCTCAACAGGAAGGTCACACCATCGACACATCCGCAACTCTCGATTGCTGGCGTCTGGTGAGACTTCCCCAGCTCGATTTCTAGTACGACCGTGGCCGCCAACCTTGCAGGGATGTTCACGCCGGACTTGGGCGAGGGCGATAGCCAGCAGGGAAGCGAAGACGCCGTGTGCTCCAAACCGGTAGCCAGGTAGAAGCATCGGGGGGCGATCTGAAATCCGCGCGAGGTGTCGGACCACGCGTCCTATGTGGATGCCCAGGGAGCCTTCAGGGGACGACCACGAGCTATCGGAACCACGGACGGGAGACACCTTTGCAGCCCTGGAGTCTCCGCACACACCCACGCGGGCCCGTGTCTCCAGGGTATTCCGATCGCGAGTAAGCAATATTGCGTACGCCACGGGCAGGCCGCCCGGACCTACGCTGAATCGCCAAACGGCACCGATGCAGCTTGGCTTGACCACCGCTTCTGTCACAAGGCGAAGCTCAGCGAGTGTGGTGCCGGGCGGGGGCGAGATTGACAGGGTCACGAGTCCAACGGCGCCATGTTCGTTGTCGGTCGTCGAGACTGTCGCTTGGACCGACCTCGTAAGGAGAATCGCTAACCTGTCGGTGCACGGGCGACAACGCCAGTGGCATCGGCTCGACCATCTGGCCCATGTGTGGCCTTCACTGTTAGCTGGAGGAGGATCTCCTATGTTACCAAGTATGGTGCGCGATCGGTGCCCACCAGACGCGTGCGCGCAGACGTCACTACTTGCCAACAATGGTACATAGTTAGCGGGGCTGTTGAGGTGGCCTTCACCCGCATTCCCATTTGCCGATCTCGCGTTCACCAGACGTTCTGGTGAGACTTCGCAGAATTGAAGGCTCACGCCGAGATTGCTTGGCGACAGTGCGCGGCTCATGTGCCCACTCCAGCCAGTCCAACGCCGCCCCGGTCTATCAAGGCGTCGATGTCTCGTCGTCGGACAAGCACGCGCCTTCCTATTCTGACCACGGGCATGGCCCCGCGTGAGATGAGCAACCGCAGGTACCTAGGCGAGATGCAGAGAGTCCGGGCGGCTTCCTGAACATCGACCAACGGAACGTGAAACACAGTGTTCTTGCTATCCATCGAACATCTTCACTCTCCAACAATCCGATGATCCTTTCTCTAGACTACTTCCGGTGAAGTCAATCAAAATCCTACAGGTGCAGTCGAGTGCTTCGCCGTACCACCAAGATGCCGCGCACGAGACTACCCCGCCTTGTCCAATCCGCCGCGCGCGACAAGTGCGTCCACGTCGGAACGGCGGACCAGAGTGCGCCTACCCAGCCGGACGACCGGCAGATCACCTCGGGTTAGGAGGATGCGGACGAAGCGGACCGACACGCACAGCATATGCGCGGCTTCGTCCACATCCATCAGCGGCCTCGTTCCGTATCCCCTGTTCTCATTCGCTGGCTCTGCATTCTTCATGGTGAACTCCATTATCTCTCCGACCAACGCGGTGCCTTAGTCCGCAACTGGCGACTAGGAACTTTCATCAGGACCCTCTGCAATTGAGTGCGATGCAATTCACATCCTTGTTTCCTAGTGGTACAGCCTTTCGATCTACTTTGGGAGAAAACATCTAGCCTGTGGATTTGTGGACAAATTGCCACTCGCGACCAAGCAAGACGGCCGCTCTCTGGCGGAAGACACGGCCCTCCCGACGGGGCATTCACAACTGGCTGTCCGATTGCCTGCAGTGTCTTCCTTGTCATCGTTGTGATGGCCTTTCATCCGCCGTGCTCGTCATGATCCCGTTTGCCACCTTCCACCCAGGAAGTGGAGAAGTATTAGGGGCAGGCCTCAACTTTTCAGGAGACAAACCACAAACCACAAACCACAAACGGCACCTGATTGCATGGCAGTCCCTGCGGCTGTTCTCGGTGCCACCCGGATGCACGCAGCACAACCTCGGTCGGCGTGGTGGTGTAACCGACTGGACCTCGATGGGCTTTAGTGTTGGCAAGGTGTACACGATGATTCTGTGTACACCCGGAAACCATCATTGCAAAGAGCGCCAGAGAAAGTCGAAGGACTCATGCGATCTTGCTGCCGCCCATCGTTCGTCAGATCCAAGAATGTCCAGAAACTCGAACAGGCGCATGGACGCCGCCTGGGCTAGCGCAACTTCGCCCTCGTTCGACCCGGAAACACCACGCCTCCCTCGTAAATTACGCCCTTGGACAAAACCTCGCGGCTCCCTGGTACCGCAATATTGTGCACCATGATGCTGGTGCGGCTTCCAAGATGTTCTCCCGGAAGTCTTCCCGCCAAATGCACGGCCCTGTGCCTTCCGCTGGCGCCAGGACTGCCCTTGGTCCGAGCGCCCTCTGGCCTTCGAGAACGCGATTTGCGCCGGCTTACATGGGCTTGCATTCGCTGGGCGAAATGTTGAAGGGGGTAAGGGTGACTTCGAGTGCAACGCAAGTCGTCTGCCTTTCGGCATGGAAGACCGCTATTTCGTATACATTCCCATCGCTAAGTCCGAGTTTCCCGGCAGCAGTGGCATCGAGTGCGATGGAGTCCTTGACCGGCGTGTGGATGCCCCCAATGTCCACGGCCAGCCTCCCATTGATAAAGACCCAAAGGTCCTCATCGCCGACAAACTCTAGGTTGTAGATCCTGGCGGCCTCGTACCTAAACCAGAAGCGGATCTCGCTGGTGAAGCTGAAGTTGTGCTTGGTGGCGGTGCCGGTGAATTGCGACTCCTTCGGCCAGGTCTCGGTTACGTCGTAGTAGGGGGGGATTTGCGCCTCCGTAGCCTCGGACGCCGGCGAAAAGTTGTCCCCATCGACGGGGAAAAACAGCGGGTTGCCGTCCATTTTCGAGACGATGAACCTCGCGCTGTAGTCTCCAGCGGAACTGGCGACACAGCTACCTGGTAGCATTTCTTCACCCTTTGCCGCCAACTCGTCGCAGTTCGTCGGGGTAGTTCCTTTGCGGGTACAAGGAATTGGCTTCCCGTCGCTGTCGGTGGCCTCGCTTCCGACCGAACCACAGTAGTAGGCAATTTCGGTGTTGAGCCACCGCGTGCCGTCGTCCTTGTACCGATTCACATATGCGCCGGAACCGTTGTTCCACAGCGGGAGTTTACTGGCGGTCGCGTGATTGACACCCGAAACGCTTGTGTACCACTGACTGAACGAGGTGGCGCTCAAAATGTGTGCGTTGCCGCCGAGGCCGGTGTAGACCGGCTTGCCATTGGCATCGAGGGAGTCTTTCAAAATACCTGTGACTGGGTTGTAGGAGCCGGAGACACCGTTCTCGTAATCGTTGCCGCCGGTGACGTCCTTGCTGATCTTGAAGTCCCGGTAGATG
>CAZBIU010000277.1:0-9208 GCA_964491625.1 uncultured Myxococcales bacterium | reverse complement strand
ATCGCCACCAGCGGCGGCACGGGCGGCGCTGGCGGTGGCGGCGGTCAAGCCGATAGCGGTGTCGGCGGGCGGAGCGACAGCGGTGCCGGCGGCAGAAATCCCGGATTCGACGCTATTCCTCTCGGCAGCGGCGGCATGTCGGGGTCGGGCGGGTCTTCGAGCGGTGGCGGCGGTCAGTCAAGTGGCGGAGCGACTGGCAGCGGTGGCGTCACCGCGAAGGGCGGCGCAAGTGGCAGCGGCGGTGCGGAGACAACCGGCGGTGCAAGCGGCGCTGGCGGTGCCAGCAGCAAGGGCGGCGTCAGCGGCGGCGGCGTGGCTGGCCAGGCCGGCGCCAGCAGCGGCGGCGCGATCGGCGCGGGCGGGGCGACCGCAGCCGGCGGCTCCAGCGCCAGCAAGGGCGGCAGCGTGGGTGGTGGCGGTGCTATCGCGAGCGGGGGCAGCGCTGCTCAGGGATCAGGCGGATCCGCATCGAGCGGCGGCGCGGTTGGGAACGGGGGAACCTCGGGTGGCTCAACTGCGGGCGGCGGCGGTTCCAACGGCTGTGGCTGCGAGCTCGGTGGCCGCGGAGGTCGTTCAACGTCCGTGGCGGCAAACCTGCTGATGGTCGCGATGGGAATGATCTTCCGCAGCAGAAGGCAGGCCCGCCGCTGACGGATGACCTGCGTGCGCCTCGGTCTTTCGCCAGGGCCGAGGCTGCGCAGCCCGCTACTGTTCCCCGTCGCCGTGCTCGGGCGAATCCTCAGCCTCGGCGGTTTCGCCACCGCCTGTCGCCTCGCTCATTTTGGGATACCAGCCTTCGAAGACGCCGGTGATCTGGCGCGCCTGTTTCTCGCTTGAGACGTTGAATGACGACTGTTTGCGATAGGTGCCCTTGAATTTCTTGAAGCGGACGATGGCAATCTTGGGCGCACGGAAGGTGCCAGCCGTCTTGTCCAGCTCCTGGTAAAGGAACATCAGGGTCGCCCACGATCCCTTGGTGAGCACGACCTTGTCGATCTGCTTGCGCACCAGCACGCCCTCGTCTTCGTAGTCGTAGGTGAGCTCGTCGAGTGTCTCTGCCATGGTGAGTTCCTTGTGTGATAGCGCCTTACGGCTTGACGGGTTCTGGGGTGGCGAGGGCGCGTAGGCTGTCGGTCAGGGCACGGCGGTCATTGTCCGACAGGCGAGCGAACTCGATGCCCATGCCTGCGCTGGACTTCTTGCCGCTGCCTCGGGTGACCCACGCCACGCGCCCACTCGCGACGGTGATCTTCCCGTCGGCGGTGGGAATTTCTATGCTCAAGTCTTCGCCCACTTCAAACAGCAGATCCGAACGCAAGAAAAGTCCGCCTTCGGACAGGTCGGTGGTATCCAGGCGAATGCCGGCCTGGATCTTGTTGCCGGCTGCCCGCACCACGACGGGAATCAGCGCGCTTTTCCGGTCGTACCGTCGCTGGTTCTTCGGGCGCGGGGTTTGGCTCACGGCCGCAGTTCCAGCACCGCGGACGAACGCGCCTCGAACGAGACACGCACGGCCTCGCCGCCAGCGGAAACCAGCCGGTTTTCACGCCACACGGCCTCGAACGAGACCGGCGCGTGCCCTGCGCTGGCCACGAGCTTGACCAGCAGGTCGTGGGGAACCACGACCCAGCCGCCCGAGGTTACGGCGCAGGCAATCGCGGACGGTGCACCAAAGGGACGAACCTCCAGGAAGGTATGTGGCGGCCCTGACACGCGTAGGACCAGATCGCCCTTCATGGAAAGTTGCTTTCCTACATCCAGCGCTTCCCCGTTGCTGTCAGCCACCGACAAGGACTTGGGCGCCGTCAGCCTCGTGGTTGCGTCGCCTGCTTGGGTGGGAACCGCTAGGTCGATGGCCTCCGGCACGCGTGAAAGGCCCAGCGGGCCCGCTTCCGCGATGACACCACTGACCACGTCGGCCAGGGGCGGATACACCCGGGGAGCCGCGCGAAGAGCCGACTCTTGTCCGGCGAACAGCGATACGCCGCTCAGCTCTTGCAAATTGACGAAACCGCCCTGCGCGCGCACGGCCCGTGCGGTCCCGGCCACGTCGCGAAGCTCACACGCTGATTCGGGGGAAGGCGCCACAAGAGGATCCACGGCGCCGAGCACGTCCGGGCTTGCAACGTCGGTCGCCTCGGCCCGAAAGGCCAGCACCGACAGCGCCGGCGCGCCGCCACTGGGCAAATCCAAGCGGACCGAGACCTGCGCCATGTGCTGGCTGGCGGTCGGTGACGCGTCCTTGACGTGGCTTCCCGAATCGCAACCCAGGGCGGCCCCGAGCAACGAAATCACGAGCACGCGCCGCGATTTCGACGCACACGACGACATGGCCCTACGGCCCATTTTGGGCTTGAAAATCGACATTCCGGAAACCGACAGCCCATCATTATATGCATATTCGCTGCGTCACGCTAGCCCGGACGGGCGACTTTGTCCTACAAGATTGAAAACATCAGCCGCCGGGCCGGCTTGCGTTGGCAGGTCAGCGGCGCGCCGGTCAGAAAATGGTAGAAAGGGGCCCGATGACACGAATCAGTCCTGACGAGGTACGCGAGATCGCGGGTTTGGCGCGGCTGCGGCTCGATGACGCCGAAATCGAGCGCCTGACCCACGAGCTTGACGGCATCCTTGGCTACATCGAAACCGTGAAAGGTCTGGACACGGCCAACGTTCTGCCCATGACTCACGCAGTGCCGTTCGATTGCCCCATGCGAACCGACGAGGTCGGGCGATCCTTGTCGGTGGACGAGGCCTTGCAAAATGCACCGCGGCGACACGGCAGCTCGTTCGAGGTGCCACGCATCCTACCCGGCACGGGGGGCGCGTAGCCATGGCGCCCGAGGTTCGCGGGGCCACGCTGACGTCGCTGGCGGCGGGCGTGGCGGCCAAGAAATGGAAGTCGCGCGACCTGGTCGAGGCATACCTGGACCGGATTGCCAGGCTTGACACCAAGCTTGGGTGTTTTCTGCTGGTGGACGGGGAAGGCGTGCGCAAGGCCGCCGACGCCGTGGACAAAAAGATCGCAGCAGGCGAGGCGGTGGGACCGCTGGCCGGGGTTCCGGTTGGCCTCAAGGACATCTTCGTTACCCGCGGGATCGAGACCACGGCCGGATCGAAGATCCTAAAGGGCTTCATTCCGCCCTACGAATCGACGGCGTCGGGTCGCTTGGCGGCCGCGGGTGCCATCAGCCTGGGCAAGATCAACATGGACGAGTTCGCCATGGGCTCATCCAACGAAAATAGTGCGTTTCATCCCGTGCACAACCCATGGGATCTGGAACGCGTGCCAGGCGGCTCGTCGGGCGGGTCTGCGGCGGCGGTGGCGGCCTCGCTGTGTGCGGGAACCTTGGGCACCGACACCGGCGGTTCGATCCGCCAGCCTGCATCGCTATGCGGGGTTGTCGGCATCAAGCCGACCTATGGGCGAGTGTCCCGTTACGGCGTGATTGCGTTCGCATCGTCGCTGGATCACCCGGGCCCGTTCGGCCGCACGGTGGAAGACGCGGCGGCCTTGCTGGAAGTGGTTGCCGGGCACGACCCGATGGACAGCACGTCCATTCCGCAGCCGGCCGGGCGCTATCGCGAGGCTTGCAAGGCGGGCCTTGCGGGCATGCGCATCGGCGTACCCAAGGAATACTTCCAGTCGGGCATGGACCCGGAGATCGAAGCGGCCGTGAAGGCGGCGCTTGATGAGCTCGGCCGTGCGGGCGCCAAGCTGGTTCCGGTTTCGCTGCCGCACACGCAATACGCCATTGCGACCTACTACCTGATTTGTACCGCCGAGGCGTCGTCGAACCTCGCGCGCTACGACGGGGTTCGCTACGGACACCGCACGGCCGAAGCGGGATCGCTGGAAGAGCTTTACGCCAAGACCCGGGGCGAAGGTTTCGGCAAAGAGCCCAAACGGCGTATCGTGCTCGGCACCTACGTTCTGCGCGCCGGGTACTACGAGGCGTACTACGGCAAGGCGCTACGCGTGCGGCGGCTGATAGCCGACGACTTCACCTCGGCCTTCAGTCAGTGCGACGTCCTGGTCACGCCCACCTCGCCCACCCCGGCGTTCAAACTGGGCGAGCGCGCGGCGGATCCGCTGCAAATGTATTTGGCCGACATCTACACCGTGGCGCCGCCGCTGGCGGGAGTGCCGGCGCTTTCCCAGTGTTGCGGCTTTACCCGCGCCGGACTGCCGATTGGTCTGCAGACCATTGGACCGCCGCTCGGCGAAGAAGCCGTGTTCCGCGTCGCGGGCGCGTATCAAGACCGCACCGAATGGCACACCCGCTTGCCGCAAGATCCGACATAGGGCCGTCATGAGCAGGGACAACTACGAAGCCGTCATCGGGTTGGAAGTTCACGTTCAGCTTTCGACCCGCACCAAGATCTTCTCTATTTCATCGGCCGCCTTCGGCGCCGAGCCCAACCAGCACACCGATCCGGTCTGCCTCGGTCTTCCTGGCGCTCTTCCGGTCCTCAACCGCGAAGCCGTCGATTCGGCGGTGCGCCTGGGCCTCGCGTGCGGGTGCCACATCCGCGAGCGCTGCCGTTTCGCGCGCAAGCACTATTTCTATCCCGACTTGCCGAAGGGATTTCAGATCTCGCAATACGACGAGCCACTGTGCGAGGGCGGCGCGGTGACGTTTCGATTGAACGGCGAGGTCCGACAGGTGCGGCTGACCCGCATTCACATGGAAGACGACGCGGGCAAGAACGTGCACGATGCGAGCGGTGTCAGCTTTGTCGATTACAACCGCGCCGGCGTCCCGCTGTGCGAGATCGTCAGCGAGCCCGACCTTCGTTCGGCCGACGAGGCCGCGGAATACGTGCGCGCCATCCGGACGCTGGTGCGCTACCTCGGCATCAGCGACGGCAACATGGAGGAAGGCTCGCTTCGCTGCGACGCCAACGTGTCGCTACGGCTGCGCGGGGCGCAGAAGCTGGGCACCAAGGCCGAGCTCAAGAACATCAACTCGTTCAAGAATGTGCGCGACGCCATCGAGCACGAGATCTCGCGCCAGGCGGTGCTGCTTGACCGGGGCGAGGCCATCCTGCAGGAAACCCGACTGTGGGATCCCGACCGCGGCATCTCCGCGTCCATGCGGTCGAAGGAACAGGCGCACGACTATCGCTATTTCCCCGAGCCCGATTTGCCGCCTGTGCTGGTGGACCAGGCCTGGCAAGAACGCGCGCGCAAGGGGCTGCCTGAATTGCCCGAGGCACGCTATGCCCGCTATTCTGGCATGGGACTATCCGCGCAAGACAGTGCGGTGCTGGTTTCAGAGCGCGCCATTGGCGACTATTTTGACCAGGCATTCACGGCCGCGCCGGCACTGCCGAAGAAGATAGCCAACTGGATTATCAATGAAGTGCTCGGCCGGGCGGACGATCCGCGCAAATTGACCGACACCGCCATTCCGGTGCCGCCTGCCGCGCTGGCCGAGTTGGTGCAATTGATTGAGAAGGGAACCCTGTCCGGCAAGTTGGGTAAGGACGTGTTTGCGCGTATGTGGCAGGAAAGGCGCCGGGCCGGTGACATCGTAGCCGCCGAATCGGTGGCGGTGGTTTCCGACACGTCGGTGATCGAAGACGCTTGCAAGCGCGTGGTGGAGCGCAGCCCCGACGAGGTCGCACGCTACCGCGGCGGCAACGCCAAGCTGATGGGTTTCTTCGTCGGCAATGTGATGAAGGAAACCGGCGGCAAGGCCAACCCCAAAGTGGTCAACGAAATCCTGCGCAAGTTGCTCGGGTAGGGCGCCGTTCGCACCATGGTCGAAACTCAACTGGGCGCCCTTCGCCACGCGTTTCTGGAAGCCAACCTGGGAACGCCGAGCATGCTCATCCACACGTCTGCGCCGGGCAGTCCGGCGCTGGACTTGGCCATCTGGGCTCCGCAGGCGCGCGAGCTTCCGTACGTGACCATCGCGACCGACGGACTTTCCGAACAGATTCTTCCAAGTGAGAAGGCGCCGCCTGACTGGGCGTGTGAACGCACAGAGATTGTCATGTATCTACCCGAGCTGGTGCTGGATCCGCAGACTCAACAGATCCCTTGGGAGCTGGCCTTCCTGCGCATGGTGGCCGATCTGCCCGCGCGCGAGGGAATTCCACTGCACGCGTTCTTCGTCATCGCCAACGGCCAACCCGCCAAGCCGTTCGTGATTGATTCGGCCCTGACCCACGGGATTCTGCTGCCGCCCTCGGCTGAGGAGGTGGATTTCCGCGACGGCTTCGATGCGCCGGACGGCACCAGCGTGGAATATCTGTGGCTCGACTTTCTTACTACCGCCGAGGCGAATACTCTGCGCGACAGCGGGAATGCGGGTCTTCTGCAAATGCTGGCCTCGGGAGGGCATGCCCCGCCCACCGACTTCGCACGCCGTTGTCTGGCCGAAGCAGAAGAATCCAGCCCGCTTGATCCTGCCCCTGTGATCCCTCGCTGACGGACGCATAGAAATCCAGCAATCAGATCGGCACGGAGGAACCCGAGCAACAACGCCTCTGTCTGAGGTGCGTGGGTTGACATCCATCGTGGCGTACGCGTAAAAACGCCGCGATGTCAGGACCGCCAGCGAAAGAAACACGTCCCCGGCGGCGTTGGCCGCCGTACTCCTACGTGGCTTGCGGGGATCCGGCATGAGCGACCGCCCTGGGCTTAGAGTCCGTTTCCTCGCCGCCGTCGGATTCCTGGCGTTTGCGGGGTTGCGGACGCGGCTTGCGATCCTGCTGCTCGATTTTCAGCGCCATGTTTCCTGTATTGCCCGAGCGGGGAACGCATGAAGAAGCCCGCTGAGCCGCAGCAAACCAGCGTAGCCAGCAGTGGCCGTTTCTACGTTCCTCAGCTTGATGGTCTGCGGTTCATCGCCTTTCTGCTCGTCTTCGCGCACCATGGACAAAGGCTGAGCAACCTACTCTCGTCGGGGTCGATCGGCAGATCGGTCTTGGACTTCCTTGAACGGCGCGGTTGGTTTGGTGTCGACCTCTTCCTGGTCTTGAGCGCGTTCCTAATCACCTCGCTCTTGCTCATCGAATACGATCGGCATCGGAACATCTCTCTGCGCGGCTTCTACATGCGCCGCATTCTTCGTATCTGGCCGCTTTACTACCTGATGACGATGGTCGGATTCTTCCTGCTGCCATGGCTGTCGCTTTTCGCGATGCCGCTTCATTCGCCCCAGCACGCACAATTGATGAACGAGCACTTTCTGGCGTACTGCACGCTCTTTGGCAACTACTCCTCGGCCAAGTACAACTCGCCGCACGTTGAGACGCTGTCACATCTGTGGACCGTTACCCTGGAGGAGCAATTCTATTTGGTGTGGCCTCTCGTTCTGACTCTGCTATTGCGTTTGCGCAGGGGCATTGTCTGGGGGGTTCTTTCCGCGATGCTGATCGGCACCATCAGCTACCGGATGCACCTGATTGGAAAGGCTCCGCATCCGTACATCTGGATGAACACTCTGGCGCGCCTCGATCCTTTGATTGTCGGGATTGCCATAGCGTTCTGGCGGCACCGCCACCCGGCAAACGCCGGTTGGGCCATCGCATCGCTCAAGTTCCTGCTTGGCGTCGGCGTCATTGCCTCGACCAATTGGGGGCCGGAAATCCAAACCCAATCTCGCCACATCGGCTGGCAGTTCCTAGCGACGGCGACGGGGTGTGGGCTGGCTCTCGACGCCATCCTTTCGCGCAACCGAAATCCGCTTGCGTGGGTCTTTGGGTGCCGGCCTTTGGTTTGGCTGGGCAAGCTGACCTATGGACTTTATGTGTACCATCTTCTCGGCATGGAAATTGCCGGCGAACTCACCAGGTTCCTACAGGACAGGCACATACTGACCACGCCTTCTACCGGGATGGTGCTCAATACAGTTTTCGCGCTCCTTATTACCATTGCCATCGCCGCAGAGTCGTATCGATTGTTCGAATCGTTCTTTCTGCGACTCAAGGACCGATTCAGCCGTATCAAGTCACGGCCTGTGGGTGAGGCAACCGCCAAGTCGTAGTATTCAATCCTGGCCACGCACGAGCATCGGCGGGCGCGAGCGCCTATTTTGGAATCAGATCGGCAATCGTGAGGCTGCCGACGCGAGAGGAGCGGGCCTGTTCCAGGTCGCTGATCACGGCCGCCAATGTTGGCGACGTCGCACCTTGCGCGGCCTCGAGATCGGTGGACCGGAAGGCGGCCAGCACGTCTTGCAAGCCGATGGTCTCGGGGGCGCGGCCGGGAATGAAGCCATCCTTGTCGCCTTGCACTTCGGCGATCAGCCCGCGCGCCTTGAGGCGAGCCGCGATGCGATCGACGACCTCGACCGAAAGCGCGAACTCGCGACCCAGACTTGCCCGGTCGATACCCTTGCCGCCGCGCTGGTAGTCGGCGGCCACCAGGGCAAGCAGCTGCGCAGCCACCAGACCGTTGATGGGCTCTTCGTCGCGATGGCGGCGCTCTTCCGCTTCCAGCAGACGCAGGTTCTGAATCGCGCTTGCCACCTCGGCGCCCCCCAGCACCAACCACCAGGAAACGTAGATCCACAAAAGCACAAGCGGCACCAACGCCAGCGGGCCGTACACGCCGCCGTAGCTCGATAGCAGGATGCCTTTCGCGAAATGCACGAAGCCCCACTTCAGGCCTTCAAGGGAAAAGCCTGTCACCAGGGTGCCTGCCAGGGCAGCGTGCCAGCGCACGCGTATGTTGGGCAGAAGCCAATTGAGCACAAAAAGGACGCCGAACTCGATACTGAGGGGGCCTAAGAACCTGGTCATCGAGCTCGATCCAATAAGTTGGCCGGACCAATAGAGGTACACGCCGGTCAACACCGGTACCAGGGTGGCGATGGGATAGAAGGTAAGGAACTTGCGCAGGAGTGACCGCCGCACGGTCACGTGCCAGATATCGTTGAAGGTCTGCTCGACGGTGTCGTAGAGAAAGTAGCAAGTGGCCAGGGTGAAGGCCAAACCTAGACCGCCCGCGGCGCCGGTGGCGACCTTTTCCGAAAAGGCCGAAAGCTGGCTGACCACGTCGTCCATGTCGGGCAGGATCTGCGTTGCGACGAACTTGAGCAGGTGCGACTGCGCCTCGAGGTTGTGCGTCTCGCGCAAGACCGCGAGCACAATCGCCATGAAGGGGACCATGCCCAAGGTGGTCTGGTAGGTCAGGGCAGCCGCCTGTTGCGGGCAGCGATCGCGCACCCACTGCTTGACGATACGAATTCCC
>CAZBIU010000276.1:0-9238 GCA_964491625.1 uncultured Myxococcales bacterium | reverse complement strand
TCGCACAGCGGATCAAATGTGAATGGCACGGCCGACGGCCTCAACTATGGCATCTGGTCGAATGGAAGCGGCGGAACCATCGTCACTTTTGCCAATGCCCACGCGTTCAGTGCATCTTGGAACAATGGCGGCGATTTCCTGGCCCATCTCGGCCTGGATTTGAACGGCAAGAACGCCACCGCCTACACATCGATTTTGGCCCAGTTCGTTGAGTCAAGAACCGGATCCGGCGGTGGCTACTCGTCCATTGGAATGTATGGGTGGACGCAGAGTCCTTGTGTTGAGTGGTATATCGTCGAGGACTCGTTCAACGGTATGCCGACCCAGACGAGTAGTGTTACAGCCACCATCGACGGGGGCAGCTACTACTTGAAGTCGAACTCGACCAGCGGAACCGGTGGCAATGCTTGCGAAGCTGGTCACTCGGGCAATTGGACCCAGATGTGGAGTGTGCGGAAGACGGCTCGTAATTGTGGGACCATTACCATCAGCGACCACTTCGCGGCGTGGAAGGCCCAGGGCTGGAGCCTGGGGAACCTGACCTCGGTTCACATCAACGTGGAGGCTGGGGGCGGGAACGGAAGCATCAGTTTCCCAATCGCCAACGTAACCGCCAACTGAGCCCAAGCGGGGGCTGCGGCCTGGACATCAGCGGCGCGGAGAAGGCGCCGGCTCGTCGTCGTGAAGTATTCGATGCGCTGGGGTTTCCAGGTCGTCGAACTGGCCGGCGCGGGTGGCGCGCACGAAGGCCCAGACCGCGATCCCGCCCAGCGCAGAGGCAAGGGGAAGCAGCAGGTAGATCACCGACACGGGTTGGGCTCCTTGGCGAAGGTTCGCATCCAAAGCGCCATGCCGAGCACCGTGAAGGACGCCGCGGGCATGAGCACGGCGGCCTGCAAGGCGTTCACGACCCCGGTGATGGCCAGTGTGGCCGCGACCAGATTGTATCCAAGCGAAACCGCGAGACAGCGACGAATGACGAGCAGTGTCCGCTCGGCGCTTGCAAAGACATCGACGATCGGCGAGATCCCCGGTCGGCCCAAGTAGACGTCGGCCGCAGCCAGGCTGGCCTCGGCGCCGCCGTGGACCGCGATGCCGACGGTTGCCGCCGATAAGGCTGCGGCGTCGTTGACCCCGTCGCCGACCATGAACACGGGCCCCGAGGCTGCGGCACTTTCCACTGCCTTCACCTTGTCTTCCGGCGAGAGGTCGCCGTGACACCTGTGCGGTGGCAGCCCCAGCGCGGCGCCCACCGACTTCACCGTGTCAGGGTGGTCGCCCGAGAGAATCTCGATGCGCAGGCCGCGGCACTTGAGCGTCGCAATGGTGGCCGCAGCGTCGTCGCGAATTCGTCCTCCCACGCCGGCCAGCGCGACCACAGCTTGGTCGAGAGCGATCCATACCGGGGTCAGCGCCTGCGCCGTGAGCTCGCGGCGGGCATCCTCGGCCCATGCGGGCACATCTGCGATTCGGGCTCGCACGAAGCTCTCCGAGCCGACCAGCAGCGACCGCCCCTCGGCTTGGCCTTCCACGCCATTGGCGTGTGCAGCCAGCATTTTGACCTGTGCATCACCCCCGTCGGCGTCGGCAAACGCCTGCGCAACGGGGTGGGCCGATTGCTTCTCGACCGCGGCGACCCAGGCACGCAGGTGTACAGGCGCTCCGGCCGGAGATTCGCGCCAGTCCACCACGCCCAGTCGGTCCTCGGTCAGGGTTCCCGTCTTGTCGAGAAATAGGACCGATGAGGTCTTGGATTGGCGAGCGAGCTTCTCCAGCACCTCTCCACCCTTGACCAGAATCTTTCGGCGGGCCGCCCGGCCGAGCGCCACCGAGACCGCGAAGGGCGTGGCCAGGCCCAGCCCGCATGGACAACTGACGATGAGCAGTGACACCGCTCGCTCCACCGCGCGGCCGGGATCGAGGAAGAGCCACAGAACCAGGGTTGCCACGAAGAGCCCCATCGCCACCACGGTGAACCAGCCCGCCAATCGATCGGCCAAGCGCACGATGGGGGCTCTTCTGCGGCTGCACTCTTCCACCAGGGCCAAGAGCTTGCCGACCCGGGTCGCCCGGCCGCTGGCGGTCACGCGGACGCCGAGGACGCGTCCGAGGTTGACCGATCCGGCGAAGATGACGCTGCCCTCGCGCACGGGCTGCGGGCGGGCTTCACCGGTGAGAAGGGCCAGGTTGACCGACGACTGGCCGTCGAGGACCACGCCGTCGGCGGGAAAGGACTCGCCCGGGCGAACCTCGACGACGTGGTCGGGCTTGAGCGCATCGACGGACACTTCGTGCACCACACCGCCCTCGCGCAGGCGGGCGAAGGCCGGGGTCAGGGAAAAGAGCAACTCGACCGAATCGGCGGCGCGACGCTCGATTCGGCGCTGGATGAATCGGCCCACCAAGAGCAGGAACACGAGGCCGGTGAGCGAATCGAAGAAGATGTCGCCGCGGTCGAGGACGGTGTTGACCGTGCCCGCGATGGTGCCCGCCACAAGACCGATGGCGATGGGCAAATCGAGGTGCGCGCTGCGGGTGCGTAGCGCTGCCCAGGCCCCGCGCAAGAACATACTGCCCGGCCAGAGCAGAACCACCAGGCTGATGAGCAGGCTGGTCCAACGGAACAGGCGCGCGTACTCGGCTTCGATGCCGTGGAAGTGGCCGCCGTACAGGGCGAAGGCGAGCAGCATGACGTTGCCCGCGCCCGCCCCGGCCACGCCGATGTGGGCCAGCAGGCGCCGATCCTCGCGCTGCCGGGCGGCTCTCGCCCCGGGATCGCGTCCGGCGTGCGGGCGATAGCCGAATCCGTCGAGGGTGCGCGCGATCTTCGAGAGCGCCAGCGCCTGCGCGTCCCAGGTCACGCGCAAGCTGGCGCGGCGCAAATCGAGTCGTGCCTCGACCACGCCCGGCAGCACGCGAGGAAGCTTTTCCAGCAGCCACACGCAGGCCGTGCAGTGAACGCCCTCCAGCACGAGCTCGATGGTTCGCACGATCGGGGCGACCAGCGGCGCGTGCTGGTCGAGGAAGGCCGGATCGTCGAATTCCAGGTAAGCCCGGCCGGTCGGCTGCGCAGGGGCGGCGGCCTCGTCGGTGCGCATGCCGTAATACTGGCCAAGGCCGCATGCCTCGATGGTCGCGCGCACGACCCGGCAGCCTTTGCAGCAGAACTGCTCGGCGGCGTTGACATCGATCATGCCCGCGGGCACGGGGAGGCCGCAGTGGGCGCATGCAAGGGCGACGTCGATGGCCGAGGCCTTTGTCCCGACGGCTAGTGACATCGGTGATGCTCCGGCGCCGTCGCTGCGGCCGAGGCCGCGGGAACCACGATGTTCCAGCGTCCGACGATGGAGAGCATGCCGAGGCCAATCACCAAGACCGCGGTGGCGACCTGAACCAAGCGGCCCGCCCGGCCCAGCGCCTGGCGTATGCCTGCGCCGATGCCGGCCAGGATGGGTACCGTACCGGTCCAGAAGACCAGCATCAGGAAAATCCCACGCATGGCGCCGCCAGTGCCGGCGGCCATGGCAACGAAAGCGTACAGCCAGCCACAGGGAAGCAGCGCCGTACAAAGGCCCGTACCGAGGGACCGTACCGTGGGTGCGGCCCGCATAACCCGGGTCTGAGCGCGGGCCAGCAATCGCCCGACGGTTACCGTGCCGGCGAGATACGGCGTGCGCACGCCCAGCGTCGCCAACACGCGGCGGCCGCCCATGAGGACCAGCATGGCGCCAGTAAGCACTCCGGCGACACGGCCGATGCCGAGCAAGGAGGCCCCGAAATCGAGTGAAGCCCCGACACCGCCAGCCAGCGCGCCGAGCGCGAGGTACGCCAGCAAGCGCCCGCCGTGATAGAGCGCCTGCAGAAGCCACGGACCGCGCCGCGCATCTTTCAATACGGCGAAAGCCACGAAAGGCCCGCACATGCTGGCGCAGTGGAGGCTGCCGAGGAGGCTGGCTAAAAAGACGGCGCCGCAAAGCGGGGTCATGGCGTTCCTTCCACGGTGTGAAGCAGCGTCGCGGTGAAGCTGTCGTCGCCGCGCTTCGCCACCACACGCAGCTCCCAGACTCCGGTTCGCACCATTCTTTCGTGGGCCGCGTAGTGTCCCGGCGCGCCCTCGGGCAAATCCACGCGAAGGCGGTCTTCCCCACGCGCGTGCGGGAAAGCCAGTATAGCCACGCGCGCACCAGTCACAGGTTTTCCGTCGCGGTCGGTGATGGCCAGATCGACGCCGCGGGTACCGGCGCCGTCCAGCGCGGCGTCGGTGCGTGCCGTGAGCTTCCAGCCCAGGGCCGCGCTGGCCCGTGCGCGCGCCTCGAAGGCATCCCAGGCCAGCGCCTTCTGGTAGTGGTTGGGCTCGACTGCGAAGCTGGGATCCCGGGTGGCGATGAGAACCACGACGATCATGCCAACGACGTGCAGAAGCAACATCCCCGCAATCGCCGCCGGCCAGCGCAAAGACCGCTTGGCCTTCGCCGTCACCCTCCACCTCCTTGCGGGCCGAGCAGCCGGTAGCCCACTTGCTTATCGAACTGGTGGCCATCGCGCACGCGCAGCTTGACCTCGGACTGGCCGTTCTTGAAGACCGAGGGCGGCACCTCTATCAAGAATGCGCGCACCAGCGTCCCGTCGGCGGCGACCCGCAGCGGCTCATCGTCGAGCAGCAAGCGCGCGCTGCCGTCGACCGGTTCGACGGTGTAGACCCGATCTGTGTTTTCGCGGTTGCTGATCTTGATGCGCGCAGGGTTCACAATGTCGCCGTTCGGAAGCACGGTGAAAGGCATGCCCAGCCCGCGCAGCAGGATCACGTCGTTCGGCTGTGCCTTGGCACCCATCACCACAAGCAGCGTGGAAATGGCGGCCAAGACCGAACCGTAGATGAACACGCGCGGGCGCAGCCAGCGCCCTTTGCGACTTTCGCGCCGAGCCTGGGTGCTGTAGCCGATGAGCCCGCTCGGCCGCTTGAGCTTGTCCATCACGGCGTCGCAAGCGTCGATGCACTGGGCGCAGGCAATGCATTCCATGCGCAGGCCGCCGCGAATGTCGATGCCGGTCGGGCAGGTTTGCACGCAAAGGCCGCAGTCTACGCAGTCGCCGGGCGCCGCCTCGGGTGCAACCGCCAGGCGCGCGCTGCGCACCGGCCCGCGCGGCTCGCCCCGGTGGGCGTCGTAACTGACCACAAGCGAATCGCGATCCAGCAGCACCGATTGCAGCCGGCCGTAAGGGCAAGCCACGATGCAGGTCTGCTCGCGGAACCAGACGAAGTCGAAGAAGATCAGCGCCGCGGTCAACGCCACCACGAAAAACGCGCTTGGGTGGCGCCCAGGCGATTCGAAGATCCAACTGTGCAGGCTGGATACGCCGACGAAATAGGACAGGAAGATGTTGGCCAGCAACATCGACGCGACGGCGAAGGTAAGGTACTTGGCGATCACTCTCGGCGCCGAAGCCTCTCGGGCTAGGCCTCCGCCACGCTTGGGCTTGCCGTCGAAGAAGCGCTCGATCGGACGGAACAGGAATTCCATGTACACGGTCTGCGGGCAGCCCCACCCGCACCACACGCGCCCGAGCACCGCCGAGAGCAGGAAGATGGCGACGATGCTTGCGACCAAGAAGACCGCGAAGAGGATGGTGTCCGACGGCAAGAACAGCTTGCCAAAGCAGGCCATGCGCCAGTGGAGCACGTCGAATAGCAGCGCCGGCCGTCCCGCGATGTTCACGAAGGGCAGGGCGACAAACAGGGCGACGAGCACCCAGGCGACCAACCGCCGCGCTGACAGAAAACGTCCCTGCGATAGGCGCGGGCGAAGCCACCGGCGCGATCCGTCCGGGTTGAGCGTGGACAGAACATCTTCCGGCGGCGTCGGCAGCGCGGCAGTCATCCGAGCCACCCCAATTCCTGCAAGATGCCGCTCGCGATCATCGCAGCTTGCTCATGGCTTGGCGGGCGGGGCCGGCCAGGCTGGAATCAGCTCGCCTTCGTGACCACGCGGGCCCGGTAGGTTCTTGCCGCGCAGCGAGGCCACGAAGGCGGCGACCAGTACGATTTCGTTGGGATGCAAGCGCGTCTTCCAGGCCGGCATCGCCCCGGCCGCTGCGCCGCTCGTGATGACCTTGGGAATGTCGGTCAACTCTTTGACGTTCTTCCAGTAGTCGTCGGTGAGGTTGGGCCCGATTTGCCCGGCGGCATCGGGGCCGTGGCAAGACACGCAGTTGGCCTTGAACACCGACGCGCCCACCAGCTTCCATTCTTGGTTGACCATGAACTTGAGTAGGGTGGGCTGGTCGGGCTTGAGCTCGCCGATGGCCGAGAAGCGCTTCTTGAGGTCGTCGGAGACGTCGGTTTCGTAACCTTGCGCAACGGAGGTCGAGATGGTGCTGGCGTGGTAGTAGAGGATGTACCAGATCGCGAAGAGAAAGGTCCCGAGGAAGATCAGGTTCCACCAGCCGGGCGTGGGATTGTCGAATTCCTGAATGCCGTCGTACTCGTGCTCGCGCAAGAGGTCGCGCGGGTTGCTGGTGCTCATGGCTGCCTCCGCTCGTGGGTCGTCTTGTCATCGTCGAGCGCGAGCTTGGCGTGCGACTGCATTTCGGATTTCGGACGCAAGAACGCCCAGGCCACCAGCCCGACGAAGGCGACAAGCGAGATCACGAAGCCGATCTGGGCATAGCCCGAAAAGCCGGCATGGCTGACCACGTCGGTGAGATTCATGGTTTTTCTCCTTCGCGGGCCGCCGCGGGCGTGGCCGCTGCAACCGCCGGGGTCGGCGCGGCATACAGATCCTTGCCCAAGCGCTGCAGGTAGGCCACCACGGCGACGACCTGCTTGGTGTCGAGCCCGCCTGGGCCGCTTTGCGCGACGATTTCCCTGGCGACCTGAGATGCTTGCTCGCGGGCCGACACTGCACCGGTTGAAATCGTGGCCTCGTCGTAGGGAACGCCCACCCTGCCGAGGGCGCGCAATCTGGCGGGAATGCCGTCAAAATCAATGTCCTTGCTCAGCATCCACGCGTACGCAGGCATCACCGAGCGCTCGTTGATCTGCCGCGGATTTTGCATGTGAAGCACGTGCCACACGCTCGACTGGCGCCCGCCTTCGCGAGCCAAGTCGGGCCCGATGCGACGCGAGCCCCACTGGAACGGGTGATCGTACACGAACTCGCCCGGCTTCGAGAACTCGCCGTAGCGTTTGGTCTCGGCGAGGATCGGGCGAACCATCTGCGAGTGGCAGTTGTAGCAGCCCTCGCCGACGTAGATGTCGCGGCCTGCTACTTCCAGCGGCGTGTACGGCTTTACCGATTGAATGGTGGGCACGTTGCTGCGGATGAGGAAGGTGGGAATGATCTCGAACATCGAGGCAACCACCACCGCAAGGGCGATGTAGAGGGTAAAGCGCAGGGGTAGTCGTTCAAGCCTTCGGTGCCAAGCCGCCTGCTGCCAGACGTCGATCTTGTGCGCCAGATCGACCACCGCCTGGCCCTTGAGGCGCGACTCGGGCAGCGGCGGATCCTGGAACCTGGGCTGTAGCGGCGCCACTTTGTGCACCACCACCTCGTAGCGGGCCGGCCGCCGCGCCCAGGTGGCGAGGAGGTTGACGAAGGCGAGGATGGCGCCGAGAAGGTAGAGGCTTCCTCCCAGCACGCGCACGACGTACATCGGGATGACCGCCGAAAGGGTTTCGAGAAAATCCGGGTAGGCCAGCCTGCCGTTCTCGTCGATGGACCGCCACATCGTCCCTTGCGTGATGCCCGCAACGTAGATGGGAACGATGTAGAGAACCAGTCCCACCGTCGCGATCCAGAAGTGCGCGGTGGCCAGCTTCTTCGACCACAGCTCGGTCTGGCAGACTCTCGGCATCATCCAATACAGCATGCCGAAGGTCATGAAACCGACCCAGCCCAGGGCGCCTGCGTGCACGTGCGCGATGGTCCAATCGGTGTAGTGCGAAAGTGCGTTCACGCTCTTCACGGAAAGCAGCGGTCCCTCGAAGGTCGCCATGCCGTAGAAGGTGACGCCCACCACGAAGAACTTCAGCACCGGCTCGGCCGACACGCGCTGCCAGGCCCCACGCAGGGTCAGGAGCCCGTTCAGCATGCCACCCCACGACGGCATCCATAGCATCACGGAGAACAGCATGCCCAGGGTAGAAGCCCATTCGGGCAAGGCCGTGTAGTGCAGGTGGTGCGGGCCGGCCCAGATATAGATGAAGACCAGGCTCCAGAAGTGAATGATGCTAAGCCGGTACGAGAACACGGGGCGTTCGGCCGCCTTGGGCATAAAGTAGTACATAAGGCCCAGAAAAGGCGTGGTCAGCAGGAAGCCCACGGCGTTGTGCCCGTACCACCACTGCATGAGCGCGTCCTGGACGCCCGCGTAGAGGCTGTAGCTCTTCCACGCTGAGGCGGGCACCGACAGGTTGTTGAAGATGTGTAGGATCGCGATGGTGACGATGGTGGCCGAGTAGAACCAAAGCGAAACGTACATGTGGCGCTCGCGCCGGCGCGCCAGCGTGCCGAAGTAGTTGACCGCGAAGGCCACCCAGACCACGGCGATGGCGATATCGATGGGCCATTCCAGCTCGGCGTATTCCTTGCCCTGGGTGATCCCAAGCGGCAGGGTGATGGCGGCGGCGACGATGATGGCCTGCCAGCCCCAGAGATGGAATTTGCTCAGCATGCCGCTCCACATGCGCGCCTTGCACAGCCGCTGGGTCGAGTAGTACACCGCCGCGAAGATTGCATTGCCAGCGAACGCAAAAATAACCGCGTTGGTATGCAGCGGCCGGATGCGACCGAAGGCCAGGAACGGCACCCCGGCGCCCATCTTGGGGAAGGCGAGCTCGGCGGCGGCGATCAGCCCCACCAGCATGCCCACCATGCCCCAGATGACGGTGGCGAAAGCAAAGGCCCGCGGGGTTGCGTCGTCGTAGCTGAATTCGTCGAGCTTGCTTGCAATCTCTGCGGGGGCGGCGGCAGTCCCGTCCATCGTGGATTCCTCCTCCGGCTAATGATGCCGAAGGGGCCCGGTCCGATTCACTCCGAATGCGTGGATGGAAGGAAACCTGGCCGTCGAGTTTAGGTTGGAGCCGACCCCCGTGGTGTCATAAATACGACAATGTAGGTCTGTAATGATGAAATTGCCCAATGCGAGGCGTCGTCGACAAAAGCGCTCGGCGAACTGGGCCACGATCTGAAACGAAACCAGCGACCGATAAGACTATCCGGTTCCCGCGTTTTGGCGC
>CAZBIU010000275.1:0-9262 GCA_964491625.1 uncultured Myxococcales bacterium | reverse complement strand
TCGATCTGCTGCGGCCCGCGGATTTGACCCAGGATCAACGCTCGGCCCTCGAACGCCTGTTCGCGCGCGACCTCTGGCCGGTGCTCACGCCGCTGGCGGTGGACCAAGGCCATCCATTTCCGATGCTTCGTAATCGCAGCTTGAACTTGGCGATTCTGCTGCACAAGGAACGTCAGCGCGTGGCACGCCGACAGACTATCTTCGCGGTGGTGCAGGTCCCGTCGGTGGTCGAGCGATTGGTTGAGGTGACGACTGGCAAGGATGGGCAGGCGGCCTTCATCCTGCTCGAAGACTTGATTGCCATGCACGTGGGCGGCCTGTTCCCGGGCTTCCGGGTCGTGGGGTGCAGCACGTTCCGGGTGACCCGCAATTTCGATCTTTCCATCGACGAGGATGAAGCCGACGATTTGCTCAAGACCATTCAGCGCGAGCTGCGCAAGCGTGAGCGTGGCCAGGCGGTGCGGCTTGAGATCGCCGACGATTCGCCGGCCGAGGTCGAGTCATTTCTACGTAGCGCCTTGCGCCTGGATCCGGCCGACGTGTACCGCATCCGCGGCCCGCTGCGACTCAACGATCTGACCCCGCTGTCGGCACACAAGCAACTGCGCGAGTTCCAGGCCGAGCCGTTCGCCCCGCAACCAGTAGCACAGTTGCACGAAGGCCAAATCTTCAGGACGCTCGCCGAGAGGGATGTGCTCCTGCACCATCCCTACGAATCCTTCGATCACGTGGTGGACTTCGTTTCGGAGGCCGCCGACGATCCCGACGTGTTGGCCATCAAGCAGACCCTGTATCGTACCGGGGCCGACTCGCCGGTGGTCAGCGCCCTCATCCGCGCCGCGGAGAACGGCAAGCAAGTGACTGCCGTGGTCGAGCTGAAGGCTCGCTTCGACGAAGGTCGCAACATCGCGTGGGCCAGGGTGCTGGAACAGTCTGGCGTGCACGTCGTCTATGGCATGGTCGGTTTTAAGACCCACTGCAAAGTCTCGTTGGTGGTGCGCCGCGAGCGCGGCGTGATTCGCCGCTACGTTCACCTGTCCACGGGCAACTACAACCCGACCACCGCGCGCGTCTACGGCGACATTTCCTACCTGACTGCCCGAGAGGACTTCGCCGACGACGCGGGCGCCCTCTTCAACCTCATCACCGGCTACTCGGCCCCGCCGTCGTGGCGTCGTTTCGCGGTGGCGCCTTTGGGCCTCAAGGAGCGCGTCTTGGATTTGATTGCGCGCGAGGCAAGCTTCGGCGCCAAGGGCCGCATCATCGCCAAGATGAATTCCCTGGTCGATCCCGACGTGATTTGCGCGCTGTACGCGGCATCGAAGGCTGGCGTGCAGATCGATCTGCTGGTGCGAGGCATCTGTTGCCTGCAGCCCGCGGTTGCCGGGCAAAGCGACAACATCCGCGTGTCGAGCGTGGTCGATCGTTTCCTCGAGCACGCACGCATCTTCTATTTCCAGGCCGGGGGCAAGCGCGAGGTCTACCTTTCGTCGGCGGACTGGATGCCGCGCAATTTCGTCCGGCGGGTCGAGGTGATGTTTCCCATCGACGACGAAACCCTGCGCGCGCGAATCCTGAACGAGATCCTCGCCACGCAGCTTGCGGACAACGTGAAGGCGCGACGGCTTGCTGCAGACGGAACCTACCATCGTGTGACGCCGGCCAAGGATGCGCCGCTGGTCCGAAGCCAAGAGCATTTCGTGCAATTGGCCAATGGCTCGGACGAGTCGGGCCCTGTCCCGAGGCGGCCGAGCCAGGCCGGGGCGGACGATTTGCCGGCCTTCCGCTTGGTGAGCCCTCCCGTGCGTGCGAGCCAGGCCGAGCCGGCGATGTCTCGGACGCCGCCGCCGGTGTTGGTCTCCTGAGCATCGATCGACGCCTCCGGTATCGGAACGCGCGCTCCGACTTGCCCGCGAGCATGCGCGCCGTCCAATCGGACAACCAAGAAGCGGCTTGAACGGGTTGGACCGCTTGTTGGTACGAGCACCTGGTCAGTCTTGCGCTCTTATGTAGACGTCGACCCCTCCGTTGATTATTCCCGGCACGGCTAGTTGGAAGGCCTGCGGCACCAGGCACATCTGGGGAACTATCGCGTTGCTGATGCGTGGTGTCCTTCCAGCGAGTTGACCTGAGCTGTCGAGCACCCACAGTCTCGAATAGACTTCCGCCTCCTGATAGTAGTTGTTATATGAGAAGTGGTCGATGCCATAGCTAAGAACCAAGTCGCCCGAAGCTGGGCTGATCAGCTCGACGCCACGATTTCCGGAGGCGCAACCGCTGAATTCCAGGGCAAACCCAAAGTCGATTTCCCATTCTCCGTCCGCAATTTGCGAGACACTCAAGTGCAAAAGATCGTAGGGCGAAGTGTCCCAGAACCAGGAGCTCGGCGAAGAAACCACGGGGATTCCCGAAGACACGTCGATGTAGACTGGTATGCCGGTTGGGCTTGGCATGGTCCCGTCTACGCACGTCGTGGTGCAGGCGCCTGCCGCGCAAGTCTGGCCGGAAGAACACACGTTGCCGCAGGCACCGCAGTCATTCGGTTCGGTCTGCAGATCCACACAGTCGTTTCCACAGGAGGTCATGCCAGCCGGGCATATCGAGGTACAAACACCGCTCACGCACGTCGCGCCGGTCTGGCAGGCGGCCCCGCAGGCTCCGCAGTTGTTGGCATCGCTGTTCGTGTCGACACAAACCGACCCGCAGGCGGTCAGGTTGGTAGCCCCGCATGTGCTGGGAACAGAACCGCTCGAGCCACCGGACGCGCCACCTGTTGCAGCGGAGCCCCCGTCAGGCGTCGTTCCTCCCGCTGCGCCCGAGCCCCCAGTTCCCCCCGTGCCACCGTCAGGCGTCGCGTCGCTTTCCGCACCACCCGTGCCCTCAAGGTCGAGGGCAAAGTCGACCTCGGCGATCGCGCCGACGGTAACTGTCGCCGTCCTTGGGTTGAGGGTAGCCGTCTTGCCCGTCGGCGCACGGAGGCGCACTTGGCTGTTACCTGCGGGAACCTGGTTTATCAAGTAGGTTCCAGTGGTGTCAGTAAGCGCGCTGGCAAATGTCGCGCCGGTGCCGTCCAGCACGTCTACTTCTACACCGGCTACGGCCCCAAAGGGGTCGGTGACATGCCCGGTGATAGCGCCCATGTCGGTTTGCAGAGTTCCGACCAAGATGGCTCGCGTCGCAGCGTTGTTTGAGGTGACCTGGTCTGTGTAGGTCAGGCTCGGATCGATGTCGACCTCGACGATGTAGATTCCCGCGCCCTGGTTTTTCCAGGTCGCGTACACGATACGCGAGCCGTAGTCTGGGCCTCCGACGGACAAGCTCGCAATCGTCGTCTTGCCGATCCATACCTTGCTCGTCGAGCCCGCTGGGGTTGCATAGATGTTGATCGGTACGTCGGTTGCGACACTCGTCGGGTCCGATGACCAGAAGTGGATCTGAGCCGCAATTGTAGTCTCCTCATCCTCGGCCGGGTTGTTCTTGGAGAAGGCGATGTCATCTGAAACCAGGCGAAGATCGCTCTGCGGAACCGTCGCGGCTGGGACCGAAGGCTGACCGCCATTCCACGACCACGTCCAGCTACCGCCGCCTGAACCACCGGGGGATGGGGCGAAGCTCCATTGGCCCTCCCCCCACTCCGCCGGCGGTGAACCTGGCGATGGCGGCGCGGACGGTAGCGGTATGACGTTGAACACCAGTTGGCGCGTTCCACTCAGCGTCTGGTCGGAAACGCTCATCTTCATCTGATGGGCGCCGACCAAGGCAGGAGCGAGCAAGGTCTGGGAGAAATTCCCGTTGGTGTCCGTGTAGACGGTTCCAAAGGTCGAGGAGGTACCATCAGGTGCCACGAGCGTGATTTGAACCAGCCCGCCCTTCACCGCGTAGCTGATGTTTCTGACTCCGCCGACCAGTACATCGTAGACAGCTTGCCCGCTGAGAGTGAACAAGGACGATGAATAGATGACCGACGGAAGACTGCCAGTGACCAGGATGTCGCCAGGCGTGGTTGGCGTCGAGATACGAAGGATGGTCGAGGCATCGTTGTTGGTCTTGTGGCTCTCCGTAACAAGCCCGGCGGGGTCGAGCACGGCCTCAATCACATGGTCGCCGCCCGCGGTGGTGGCAAATGTGAAGGACACGCTACCAACTCCATTGGGCGGCAACGCCGCAAGCGTTGTCTGGCCCAGTTGGTTGCCGAAATCGAGCAACTGCACCACCGCCTGAGGCGAGGCCGCAAGTCCGAGGTTGTGAATATTCACCGTCACCGTCGTTGAAAAGGTCGTGCTCGCGGTGAGACTGATGTCGCTGGCGCTGATGGCCAGGTCCGGCAAGGGGGCGGTCCCTGGAGCCTGAACGGTGAGGTTGATGGTCGAGTAAAGCACGTTGCCGTCGTCGGTGGAGATCTGAAGTAGGACATTATCGTAGGTACCCACAGAGGCTTGGGTAGCGTCCACAGTAACGGTAGCCGCCACGGCCGCACCAGCTGGCAAGGCGAGGGCGCCTGTCGGCGAAACAGAGAAAGCAATACTTGAAGGCGGATTTACGACGGCGAGCATTGCCGAGCGAATAACGGTTCCGGTGTTCGTCAAGTAGACAGAGTTGGTTTGTTGCGTTCCCTGCTGGACGGAGAACACGTAGCTGCACGGTGTCTGAATCGTGGTTCCGCAAAGACTGCCTGCCGTTGCGCCCGAGCTCCCAGCGTCGCTTTCCACACCACCCGTTGCCCCATCCGGACCTCCGGCCTCGGGCTGCACAACGCCCGCGTCGCCGCCAGAGGTGTAGACGACGCCGATGCCAAAGTCGAGCTGGGTGCTGAGGCCCGAGGCATCCGTGACTGTCGCCGACACTGTGAAGCTGGTGGCCCCGCTCGCCGGGGCGGTCCATGTGACCTGCGAGCCTCCCGCGGTGTCACTCTGGCCGGAAAGAGTGCCGCCCGACGCCAGCCACGCGAAGGTCAGGGCACTGGCCTGAGGATCGGTCGCCGCTACGACAAACGTTGCGGTCGTTCCGGCATGCACTGTATCTGCCGATTGCAAGCTGGCGGTGATTACCGGCGCTTCCAAAAGTGGTGGCTTGCCGACCGGCAGGATCGTTTGGCCGCTTGTCGCGCCGCCGCGGCCATCGCTGACGGCGACATCGAATTCACAGCTCGTGTCAGTGTCGGAAGCCGGTAGGGTGAAAGTAGTCGCGGAGGCGTTGGCAGCGCCGAACACCCCAGAGACGCAGGTGCTTGTCCACGCGTAGGTTAAGGGATCGTTGTCGGCGTCGCTGGCGACCACCGTTAGCGAGACCGGCTGGCCGAGCGCGACGTACCCGGGCGCTGCCACCATATCGGTGACGACCGGCGACGTGTTGAGCCTTACGGTGACAGCAGCCTGCCCGGCGCCATTGCCGTTCGAGACGTGCACAACCACAGACGCCGAGGTCGTCGCACCGGAGTTGTCCGTGAGAGTCACTGTCAGCGTGACGTCGCCCTCAGTGCCGGGCGCGGTCCACGTGGTAGTCGCTGCTGTGGAAGCCGAGAAGCTGCCAACGAGCGGATTCGTCGACCAGGCAAAACCAATGGTATCGCCGGCATTGGGATCGTGTCCGGTCACCTTCGCGGTCACAGTTGCGCCGGGAACGATTGCGGTCGACGAGACCAACAGAGCATCGATGACGGGCGGGGAGTTCTTGAAGGGTATCGGGGCGGTGGTCTGCTGGGCCGTGATCAGCACGGTGGTCACCTGGTCTCTTAGGATGGTCACGCCCGTTGCGACGCCGGCGTAGATTGACTGGTTGTTGACGTCGTTTGCACTGACAGTAAAGACGTAGTTAGTGCCCACCGGCAGCGATCCGACCAGGGCCCCCCAGTCCTCGTCATCGCGAGAACTGAGGCCGACACTTCGTGGCGCCAGAAGGCTCGGCCCAGAAACCGTCGCCGTTACGGAGATCACATCCTTGCCACTGAGGGCGTGAACAGTGACGTCCGCGCCGCCGGTTGGGCTAGGGCCGCCGTGGCAGCCGATTACACCCAAGCCGACAAGGGCTACGAGGGACAGTTTCAAACCATATCGACCACGGAATACGAAAGACGGCATGGATGGCTCCTTGTTAGAACGCGAGGCACCCTAATACCGGGCAGCGTTATTCCAAGGTGACGGTTATGGAACACTTCGATTTGCGATGCGCTCGCCATGCATTTCTCCACCCTCCGGTTTCGGCGCAGCAGCTAGCACCAGGCGAAGCGACGGAGGGTGCTGGTGCAGGCGGTGGCGGCTTGGCCAGGTCGGTGGTTGGCGGGGGCAACAAGATGCGACCCGGTTCAGTAATCCATGGAGAACACTGTCGAGACTAGCGCGGTGAAGAGTTCACAATCCCGTCACCCGCGAGTGTTGCGACACGTGATACTCGATGACTCGTTAGTTCTACTGGTTAGTTCTACTGGTCATGGGCCTCTTGCTCATGGCCAGGAGGAGAAGGAGGGGGCATGCGAGCGGATCGCTTATCGACCAAACACGTCATCGCGCCGTGGGTTCTTGCGGCTCTCGCTATCGCTGGAGCAGCCTGTTCCGACAGGAATGGCAGCGGGTCCGGGATCGGGCCTGTCGAAGTCAACATCACTACGGGCGATGGAGTGTTTGAAGGCTACTGGCCTGCGGGCTTGCTTGTCACGTTTCACAGCACCACCTTCCCGACCATCTACCATCTGGAAATAGAAGGCGGCAGGCCCTACCAGGACGCGGCTGTGCAGGCGGTGAACGACGGGTGGAGATTGTCGGCACAGCTTTCCGAACAGCAAGCCCTGGCCGGCTCAGGACAGATACCGATCGTCTCAGGGGTCTCTTCCTCGGAAAGCCAGGGAAGCGTTCAGCGTACTGGCTCCACCACCATGAGCGCCGACCAAGGCTCGTGTGATTTCACGCTGGCAAGAGGCAAGATTTCGGGTACCTGCAATGTGACGCCGTCGTCAATGAGCGCATCATTCTCCGGCGACTTGGCCGTGCAGTGCTGGGTTCCCGAATCGTGGCTCGGAGAATTGCCCGATGGCGAGACTACGCCGGACGGTGGCTCGGAACCAGGAGCCCTCGATGCTCATTTCGACACCGCTTCTTGCAAGCCGTTCCAGGTCTGGGCACCATAGCCTCGAACAAGGACTCGAAACCCCTCGATGGAGATGACCATGCTTCCACTTCGGTTCTTGGGTTCACGGTTGCGAACTTTGATGTTTGCCCTCAGCGTCTCCATCCTGCCTTCAGCTTGCATCGGGAACAGTCCCGATTCCTGTCCATCGTATCTGGTCAGGCTAGACGCGAGTGCGCTCGGGTCGGATGGCGGCGCTGACGCATTCGACGGCGGCGTGGATGGCGGCGCCGTCGGATTCACTTTCGTCGGCGAATGGCGAAGTTACCCCTTCTGTGCACGGTACTGCGCCGGTGATTACTTCGAATGCCAACTCGTCAACGAGACTACCGTGATGTGTAAGAAGGGTTGTGCGTGAGTCGCTCACGGAGAGTTCGACCTGCCGCCGCACCGACGGCACGGCGAGAATCGGGCAAGAGAAGGACAACCGACGGATCTGCCCAGCAAGAATTCGAATACCCCTAGCTCTGAGAGGAGAACTGCCATGCCTAACAAACCGACAGGCCTGCTTCTGGGTTCTAGCATTGCAATAGCGCTCACCAATTGCTTTGCCATAGCCCATGCCCAAAGTGGTACTACCGGCGCCAGCGAACCTCCAACAGTCGTCCCTGGTGCCGCGGCCCCGCAGCACAAGGCCCCTCATCCGCTGGCTGGCGTTGCCTCCATCATCGAGGCAGACGTGATCGCTGCCCGATACACCTACGACGAGTCGCTTGGTCCGCGTACCGAGGTGACCATTGAAAACATCGTGGCACATGCCGGTAATGCGCCGTCCGAAAAGGTATTTTCTCAGACCGGCGGCCCATTGCCCAACGGACTCTACATGGGAATCGCGGAATTGCCGGTCCTCCACCCTGGCTCAAGGTACATCCTGTTCCTGGCTGCAACCCCTTGGTTCTACACCCCGGTATGGGCGGGGCTCGCGTTCCGGGTCGAGCCAATTGGTGATCGCAGGATTGTGCTCGGCCTGCACGGCCGCCCGGTGTTGAGTTTCGATTCCACTGGCGTGACGTTCGGAAGAACCCAGATCGTGAATCCACAGATGCAAAAGGACCCTCTGAAGCCGTTGCCGAAACTGGCCAGCTTCAATACGTCGCTTCCGGACATCGCGAGTGCGCTGGATTCCAAGGCATTCGGCCAGGCGGCCTTGGACGCGGCGAAGAAGGTCGGCGCGCCGCTCGGGACGACGAGCCTGCGAGCCACGCCCCACACGCCATGGAACGTCCAGCGAACAGTGGCGCCAGCCACGCATTAGAGACGAGAGACGACGATGGCTAGACGAACCCAAGTCGAGATCGTGCTTGTGGCTACGACATTGGCGCTTGTCGGCTTCCCCCGAAGTGCCCAGGCGTACTATTTCCAGGCGTATTGCGACTACATCGCTAATACCCCTGTCACGTGGGGAGGAAGCTTCCGCATGTATCGGAACACTTGCAGTATGCCCGACAACTCGGCCGCCGCCGGGGCATACTACAATGCGGCCTCCCAGTGGTCGCACTTCAACAGTCTCATGGACTGGAACTGGTCGTATGACGATTGCAGCATCACGTTTCTGAACGGAAGGAGCGAGACCGCGGTGGTTCCGTATTCCGAAATCAGCGGAAACGATGGCTTGACGGAATACTGGTACAACCCGGCGACTTGCGAGTACACCGAGGCCGATGTGAAAATTGCCGATACCGTAAGTTTCGACGCCCCAGACGAGAGTTACTTGGGTTTTGGGGGGTGGGGTGTCACCGTACACGAGTTCGGCCACGTTTTCGGCCTCGACCACAGCGAGGGGTTCGACGTGATGCGCGCCTTGGCGCCCTGGCCGCTCGTGGGGGGCACCGGGGATCACGACGAGCCTCTCCCAGACGATGCGATGGGTGTGAGAGCGCTCTACCGCAACTATCCAACCCAGTACAACGTCTTCGCGTCCGCCCAGGAGTTCTACGACAACGGAACCAACGACGGCGCTATTCAGCCAGTCGCACAGGATTGGCCCAGCACCGTCTGTCCGAACGATCCCATCACCGTTTACTACACGTTCGGCAACAACGGGACTGTTGGCCTCGGAAACATAGGATACCGGATCTTCCTTAACAACGTAAGTCCTCGCTCTGCCCCCGCCTGACGTAGACCGCGCGCTGTGGGACCGTCC
>CAZBIU010000274.1:0-9263 GCA_964491625.1 uncultured Myxococcales bacterium | reverse complement strand
CAGGGAAGCCAGCGCGAACACCGAGAACAGACAGATTCGGATCATGTGTTTCCCCTCTTCCAAGGACGGCGACGGCCGACAACGACTGTTCGGCTCGCATCTTTTGTTCCTCAATAACACGGTCAAATCCGGGGTACAAGGGTTGCAGTTCTGCTTCTTCATCCTGGTCGTGCTCGCGGTCGGGTGCACCCGCTCGGGCCACGACAAAGGGCCCGGGCGCGGCGCCCCGAACGGGCCGGATGGCGGACCCGCCCCGACCACCAAGGTTGGGGCGCCGTCGGACGTTCCACCCGCGACCAGCCTGCCCGAGGTGGCGCGGACACCCGGCAAGAATGCGCAACGCGGCGGCACGCTCAAGGTGCACCTCGATGGTGAACCACCGCACCTCAATCCGCTCCTCGATACCTTGCAGGTGATAGACCGGGTGGTCGACGGACTGGTCTACCAGACCCTCATCCAGTGCCGCGAGGGGCGCTATCTGCCCGGCCTCGCGGAATCGTGGGACGTCTCGGGCGATGGCTTGCGGATCAACCTGCGTCTTCGCCCGGGCGTGCGCTGGCAAGACGAAAAGCCGCTGTCTAGCCTGGACGTTCAAGCAACACTTGAATATTTGATGCGATCGCCGGCCCGATCGGACGCTTTGCACACGATGACGGCCGATATCGAAGGCGTCGATATCTTCCCGGATCACACGATTCGCCTGCGCCTGCTGCAGCCGTCGGACCTGACCCTGCGGGCGTTGTGTGAGATCCCGATCTTGCCCGCCGAGCCGCTTAGAACGGGCGGAGCGAAGCTGGCGCAGCTCGGTCGCTCGCCGGTCGGGACGGGCCCCTTCCGGGTGGCGGTGTGGGAGCGCGGCAAGCGCATCAAGCTGGTGCGCAACCGCTTGCTTGCCCCGGCGGACAGCCCCTGGCTTGACGAGATCGTGTTCGAAATCGACACCGACTACGCCCGCGCGCTCACCCGGCTGCGCCGCAACGAAATCGACATCCTGCCGCGGGTCGCCGAGGCGCACTATCCCGAGCAGGTTTCCCAGGCCACCCTGCGCGACGTGCTTAGCCTCTACATCCAGAGCCCCGAGCGCTATTCCTTCGTGGCTCTCAACACTCGGCACGGGGTTCTGGCGGATGCGGGTTTCCGCACGGCCCTAAGCCTGCTTTGGGATCGGCACCGCTTCGTCGACGAGTTTCATCACGGGTTGGCGCGCCCCATCGGTGGGCCGACCTTCGGCAAGGCGACGCCCGACACCTTTGATCGCGCTCAGGCCGCGAGGGTCCTCGACCAGGCCGGTTTCCGAGACAGCAATGGCGACGGCGTGCGTGAGGTGGGAGGCGCCGCGATTCGCCTGGTCTTCCTCTTGGCCGCGGGCGCGCACACGCTGGCGAGCGAGGTCAAGTCCTTTGCTATGGACCTGCGACGGGTCGGGATTCTTCTCGACACCACGACCGTCGACAGCGCAGCGCTCATCGGCCGAGTCCAGCGCGGCGACTTCGAGATGGTCGCGCTGACGTGGGACGGGCGAAAGGACGAGGATCCCCGGCTTCTGCTTGGCCCCCAAGGCGATTTTCAGTACACCGGGTACCGGTCGGATCGCTTCTCGACCACGCTTGACCTCGTGCGTGCAGCGCCGTCGGCTGCGGTGCGTGCGCCACTCTTGCAGCAATTGGCGGAGATCCTGGCGGAGGATCGGCCTGCGCTGTTCTTGTACCGCCATGACGTGCCGGTTCTTGTGTCGCGTAAGGTACACGGGCTGGCGGCCACGGGAGACGGTCTCAATCTGCAATCGGTCTGGGTTGACCCGTGACCCTCGTATTGCTCCTGATTCTCGCAGCAGGTAGTTGTCCAGCCCGGGCTCCCGCCCTGGGAATGCCGGGGCAGGTTGCGGCGGTAAAACTGCCCGCCCAGTCGGCCATGCGCGAAAATGCCGAGGGAAAGAAGCTCTACCGCGAGGAAGACTTCGCGAAGGCCCGCGAAAGGTACCGGGCGGCTTTGGCGGCCGATCCTGACTTTCTGGACGCTCGGCTCAACCTGGCGTGCGCCTTCTCGCGCGAGGGACGCTTCCGAGAAGCCGCGGGCGAGGCCGTCAAGCTGATCCGCAGCGCCTATGTTCCGTGGCAGCGCGAGGTTCGCGAGGCGACCGATCTCGGCATACTGCAGGACCAGAAAGACTGGGCAAGAGTGGTCCAGGCCATGTCAAGCGAGGCGACGGCGTGGGGAGGGGTGGTCGGCAAAAGCGTGCTGTTCGTCGCGCGAACCAGACCACCCATCAACGTCAGCGGCGAAGGCGTGCTGGTGCTGCGCCTAAACCAGGAGATCTTCGCCTGGAATCCAGAGACCGGGCGGTACTTGCAGGTGACTTCCGAAGACGGGCACGTGCTTGGATTCGCCCGCTCTGCCGACGGGAGGCGGGTCGCCTACCTGCTCGGCGGCAAGCTGGTGCGCGAGCCCGGACATCCGGAGGTGTTTCGCGACCTGTCGCTGCGGGTCTTGGAGATCGCGACCATGAGCCTGGGCCGCAACTTTCCCATCTCCGCCGAGGCTAGCCAGGTCGAGCTGCGCTTCTTCGTGACGCCCGAGATCCTGGTGACCGGCCCACGTAGTGAATCCACCGGTCTGCGGCTCGGCGAGTCGGGATGGGAGAAGATCCCGGCATTGAGGAGCTCGGCCAATCTCGCCGCCGTGATCCTGTCTCCGGCGGGCGTGCAGTCGGAAGACAGTCGCGTCAAGCGCGCCGCATGCGCGTTCGATCTGGCGAGCAAACCAGATCGGAATGGTATTCCTCAGCTCGAGGTCCGCGGCAGGGGTGGGGCGGCGTTCACGCTCGATGCGCACTACGGCGCAGGCCTGCCCGGATTGCCCTTTCCGACCGGCTCGCCAACCGCCCCGCCTCCGAGGGAGTCCGTCAAGCGCGACAAGAAATGACAGTTTGTCGCTGGTAGGCTAGAAAGTCGGTGGCAGGGCTCGCATGAAAAAACCACTGATCAGCATGACCGGTTTTGGACGCGCCCGAGCCACGCTGGGCGACCGCACCGTCGTGGCTGAGATTCGCTCGCTCAACCACCGGGGCCTCGACCTGAAGCTCCGCTCTATCGAGCTGCAGGTGGCCCCCGAGATCGAGACCGAGATCCTGCGCAAGCTGCGGCAACGCCTGGTGCGCGGCTCGGTGACCATCAGCCTGCGCGACGAGACCTCGGACTCGCAAGGGCAGCGGCCCATCGACCTGCCACGCTTCCGTCAGATGCACGGGGCGCTGGAAAATCTGCGCCGCGAGCTTGGCCTATGGGGAACCGTGGATCTGGCGACGGTGGCAACTGTATTGTCCGCTACCAAGGCGACGACTTTCGGTGAAGTACCGGCGGCCGAATGGCCGAACCTGGAGCCGGCCGTGGATGCCGCGATGGACGCCCTCTTGGCAATGCGTGCGTCGGAGGGCGTCGCCATCGCGCGGGACCTCGGTCTGCGTCTTGCGAACCTACGCGGGCTGGTCGATAAGATTGCCGGCCTGGCGGAAGGATTGTCGGGCCGATCGGCACGTCGGCTGGAGGACCGGCTGACCGCGCTGCTCGGGCCTACCACGGCTGTGGATCCCTTACGTCTGGCTCAGGAAGTGGCCCTGCTCGCGGATCGTCTCGACGTCAGCGAAGAGTTGGTTCGCCTGCGCGCGCACTTGGACCACCTCGGCGGCCTTTTCGACGGGAACGCGAGCGACGCCCCAGGGCGACGCATCGACTTCCTGGTGCAGGAGATCGGTCGCGAGCTCAACACCATGGGCAGCAAGGTCCAGGACGGCGCCATCTCGGCGCTGGTCATCGACGGGAAGGCCGAGCTGGAGAAACTGCGCGAGCAAGCGCAAAACATCGAATAACAATGAACAAGGACGCTAGGCGAGGTTTGCTGCTTGTCATTTCATCACCGTCGGGGGCCGGCAAGACCACGCTGGCGCGACGGTTGGCCGCGGAATTCGACATTCGCTTCTCGGTTTCCTACACCACGCGCAGCCCGCGCTCGGGCGAGGTGGAAGGCAAGGACTATTTCTTCGTCAGCGGCGAGCGCTTTGACCGGATGATCGCGGCCGGTGAGTTCGCCGAGTGGGCGGTAGTGCACGGCAATCGCTACGGCACCAGCATCGCCACCGTCGAACAATCGCTGGCTGCGGGCAGCGACTGCCTATTCGACGTCGACTACCAGGGCGGCCGCGCGATTCGCAAACAGTGGCCGGCCGACAGCGTGCTTTGCTTTATCCTGCCGCCGTCGATGGACGAGTTGGAGAGCCGACTGCGGCGGCGGGCCACCGATGCCCCCGACGTCATCGAGCGGCGCCTTGCCATGGCGTGCAAGGAACTCGAGCACTACCATGAGTACGATTACCTGGTGGTGAACGACGATCTTTCGCGAGCCTACGACCACCTTCGTTCGATTTTCGTTGCGGCTCGCTGCGCACGGACACGGCGAGAAGCTGTTGCGCAGGCCCTGCTCGCGGAGGCTGCTTCTCGCAGGCCGCAGGGCGGATGATTCAGACGGTTGATGCCATCTGTGCCTCGGTCGTCGCGCGAAACCCCGGTGCCGATCTGGATCTGATTCGGCGTGCCTACGCCTACGCCGAGGAGAGCCACCGCGGTCAGTTTCGACGCTCGGGCGATCCCTACCTCGTGCACCCGGTCGGGGTTGCGAAGATTATCGCGGACCTGAACCTCGACGTGGCTTCGATCTGCGCCGGCATTCTGCACGACTGTGTCGAGGACACCACCGCCACCAGCGAGGACATCCGCGCCAAGTTCGGCGAGGAGATCCAGACCATTGTCGACGGGGTCACCAAGCTGGGCCAGATTCCCTGGACCACCCGGGAAGAACGCCAGGCGGAAAACTTCCGCAAGATGCTGATGGCGATGGCGCGCGACATCCGGGTAATTCTGGTGAAGCTCGCCGATCGCGTGAACAACATGCGGACGCTGGAGCACATGTCGCGCGACAAGCAGGAACGAATCGCGCGCGAGACCCGCGAAATCTACGCGCCCATCGCCAACCGGCTCGGCATTCAGTGGATGAAAGTCGAGCTGGAGGATTTGGCGTTTCGGTATCTCGAAACCCAGGAATGGGAATGGCTACGCGAAAAGATGGAAAGCACCGAATCCCAGCGGCAGTCGTACATCACCGAGGTGTGTGTGAAGTTGAGCGAGGTCCTGGCCGAAAACGAAATCAAAGGCGAGGTCAGCGGGCGAGCCAAGGGCTACTGGTCCATCCACCAGAAGATGAAGCGCACGGGGCGCGACCTAGAGCAGGTCTACGACGTCATCGCGTTTCGTGTCATCACCGAAAGCGTGCGCGACTGCTACGCTACCTTGGGCTCGATCCACTCCAACTGGACCCCTATTCCCGGCCGCTTCAAGGACTACATCGCGCTGCCCAAGCCGAACCTCTATCAGTCGCTGCACACCACGGTCATAGGGCCGGGCGCCGAGCGCATGGAGGTGCAAATCCGTACCTACGAAATGCACCGCACCGCCGAGGAAGGCATCGCCGCCCACTGGCAGTACAAGGAATCGGGGTCGATGGGGGCGGGCGATCGTAAGGCGTTCGCGTGGCTGCACCAACTGATGGAGTGGCAGCGCGACCTCAAGGATCCGGCCGAATTCATCCAGACCGTCAAGATTGACCTCTTCGAGGAGGAGGTCTTCGTGTTCACACCCAAAGGCGACGTGAAGGCCCTGCCCAAGGGCGCCACGCCCATCGACTTCGCCTATGCGGTTCACTCGAAGGTTGGTGACCATTGTTCGGGCGCCCGCGTGAACGGAATGATCGTTCCGCTGCGCTACCCGCTGCGAAACGGCGACGTCATCGACATCATCACCACGCCGTCGCAGCGACCGTCGAAGGACTGGCTGAAGTTCGTGGTCACCAGCCGCGCGCAGACCAAGATCCGCCACCACCTGCGCAACGAGCAGCGCGAGCGCAGCCGTCGCCTCGGCCGCGACCTGCTCTCAAAGGCGCTGCGAAACGTCCATCGCTCGCTCGCCGTGGCTGAAAAGGAAAAGCTGCTCGAAAAGGCCGCGGAGGCTTTGCACCTCGGCAGCGCCGACGAAATCCTGGTTCACGTCGGCTATGGCAAGATCAGTCCGGAGGTCGCTGTCCAGGCGATCTACCCGCAGGCCCAAGCGGTCGACGTCACGATGGACCAGCTACCGGCCGTCGGCCCCGAAGCGCGCATACAGCCGCGCCGCGAGGCCAAGCGTTCGGTGGGCGGCGTCCGGGTGCAGGGCGAGGCCGATATCGTGGTCCGGTTCGCCAAGTGCTGCAGCCCCGTGCCTGGGGATGCCATCGTGGCCTTCATCAGCCGGGGCAGGGGGGTGATCGTGCACACCCGGCAATGCCCCAAGGCGTTCAACCTGGATCCCGCCCGCAGCGTGGAAGTGAGCTGGGACGAGGATTCGCGCCTTCTGCGCCCGGTTGCGGTGCAGGTGGTTTCGGAGGACAAGCCCGGCATTCTCGCGGCGCTATCCAAGTGCTTCCTTGAGCATGGGGTGAACATTGCGCAGGCCAAGTGCAAGGCGACCGAGGACAACCGGGGCCTCAACACATTCCAAGTTGCGGTCAGTCACGTTGACCAGCTCAAGAAGGTTCTTCGCGCCATCCAGGGCATCGACGGCGTCATCTCCGCGGCAAGGATTTGACGCGCAGGACTGCGGTCTTCATTTGACCTTGTTCTTGGCCTCTGCTAGTTGATGCCGACCATGGCATCGAATTCCCGCCAGACCTGGAAGAAACGCACGCGCCACCATTCCAACATGGGCCGGAAGCGCAAGAACAAGGAAAGCCGCCACTCGACTTTGTCGGCCACAGAGCTTTTTGAAGGGCTCGGCGAGGCAGGCAAGCCCGCACCCAAGGCCGCGGCCAAATAACGCCGCCAAGGACGCGCTGCGGCGGCCGGTGCCGCGTTTCTGACATCTCGACGGGTGGAATGTTGATCTTGGGAGCTTCTCTGCCCTAAGATCCCAGAACTTCGCTCCCGCGACGGATTTTCCTCGCGGTCTAAGTGCACTTCACCTCCAGGTACCGGATGAAATTCTGCCCAAATTGCCAAACGCAGTACCCCGAGGACGCCAACTTCTGTCCCCAGGAGACGTGTGCCACCGCTGACGGCCCGCAACGCCTTCAGTTTGTTCTCGCACAGCCTGCGGCTCGTTTCTCGCCGATTGAACGCCTGGGAGGCGGACACACCGGGGAAGTGTGGAAAGCGCGCGACAACCAATCCGGTGCCGAGGTGGCCTACAAAGTCGTCGGTGCGGATGTCCTGACGACGCAGGCTGCGCAAGCTAGGGCCGAGCGCGAGCTCAAGCAACTCATGCGCGTGTCGAGCCCCAAGATTGCCACCATCATAGACTGCGAGAAGACGCCGACCGGTGGTCTGGCGGTGGCCATGGAGCTGTGCGAGGGCGAGTCGCTGGAGCGACTGCTGGCATCGGGTCCGATGCCCTTCGAGAAAGCGAAGTCCATTGTCTCGCAGATTGGCCTCGCGTTGCTGGAGGCGCAGAAGGTCGGTCTGGTGCACCGGGATGTGGCGCCGAAGAACGTGCTGGTCGCGCCTTCCGGCGACGTGAAGGTCATCAACTTTCCGCTGGCCCAGCCAGTCACCGACCGGGTCGCGGGTGTCCCGGCTTATTTGTCGCCCGAGCAGGTTCAGGGCAAGCCGGTCGACCAGCGCTCCAATACCTACAGCCTCGGGGCGATGTTCTATCATTTGCTCACCGGCGAACCGCCATTCCAGGGGCCGAACGTTCAGGCGGTGCTCGACATGCAGGTATCCACGCCGCTCTTACCGCCGACCCAGCGTCGGCCCGGGGCTGGGCTGCCGCCCGACGCTGACAAGCTGGTGCTGAAGGCGATGGACAAGAGCTCCAGCCGCCGCCACCTGACCTTGCGTTTGTTCTTGAACGAGCTAGAGGCGATCAAGGAGAAGCCCGCTGTTTCTGAGAAAGTCGGCCGGGACGCCGGTCTGGCAAAGACCATGATGTTCGGCGGAAATCAAGCCGACATCGCCCGCATGGTGGCTGAGGCTAGGGCAGCCAAGGCGGCTGGCGCTCCGGTAGCACCGGCCGCGGCAGCTACGCCGCCCGCCCCCAGCGTGCCGGCGGCGCCTCCAGCGGCGCCCAGGCGGGCTGAAATCGGGCAAACCATGCTTGCCGGTGTCGCCGCGCCGCATATGGCGCCCCATGTGCAGCCACTGGCCGCTCGCACCCCCGCGGTGAACGCGACCATCATGCAGATCGCGGCCCCGCCCCAGCCCGCGCCGCCGAAATCGCGACAGCCAACGCCCGCGCCGTATACCGTCACGCCGCCGCCGGTGGTGGTACAGAGGCCGGCTCCTGCTGGCATATCCGCGGCGCCGGTTCCGGTGACGCCGGTGGCCCCCGCCCCCATGTTCTCTTCTCCGGCGGCTGCGCCAGCACAGTCCGCGCCGATTCCGGCGGCGGCGCACCCTGCGCCGGCGCAGCCAGACTCACCGCCAACCGCCGCCAAGGCCGCCGACGCTGCGAAGACGCCCAACAAGGCCGGCTCTGCTTTCCGCGAGACCCTGTGGTTCAAGCAAGGAGACGTCGAGCAGATGGTCGCTGACGCCAAGGCCAAGCTGCAGGCGACGGGCAAGCCCCGTGCTGAGTCGGCGGACATCGCCGTCGATGCGCGGCCGCTGGAGGATCGCTACGCGGACGATGGCTCGGTGACTATCGAGGACCGCAAGAAGTTTTCGCTTCGCACTGGAGGAACCGCGACGGCGGTGCCGACCGTGGGAGAGCATGTCCCGGGCGAGGAGATCAACGAAAAAGAGATGGTGGGTGAGATCAGCGGCGGGCGGCGAACCCTGATCTTGGTTGTCGCCGCGGTCGTTATCTTGGCTCTCGTCGTGGTGGTTGCAATGATGCTTAAGGGGAAAGGGAAGGGCACTGCGGGCGCACCACACTCGGTCACCTCGACGATGGTGGCTTCCTCGCCGCCAGCAGGACAGCAGCCTCCTGGCGAGCCGCCAGGGCAGCCGGGCAAGCCGGCGTCAGACGCCGCGGTCACGCCGGGGGCACCGCCCGGCTCGGCCGAAGCCAAGACCCCTGGTCCTGCGCTTGGCAACGCCGGCGGCACCGCCCAACCCAAGGTTGGCGGTGCGGCCGGTGAGGCCAAGCCGGCCCAGGCGAAGAAGCCAACCGTCGCCAAGCGACGGCCGGTGATTCGCCACCCAATCCCCAAGCACAAGCGGTAGCCGAGACCTGGAGGCTAGC
>CAZBIU010000273.1:0-9265 GCA_964491625.1 uncultured Myxococcales bacterium | reverse complement strand
GCCACCACCGCTGCTGCTCCCGCCACCGCCGCTGCTGCTCCCGCCACCACCGCTGGTCACGCCGCCCCCGGGAGGTGGTGTGCCGGGGGGCACGTTGGTGTCTTCCGTTACGCTGCAGCCGCTGGCAGAGGCGGAGACCTGAAACATCAACGGATGGCCGGTGAAGGTGCCTCCCTTTGTGATACTAACGACGCAACGGTTGGCGGCCGCGGCAGCGGTGACCGCCGATTTACCGCTGGAATCTTCGGGCGCATCGAACACGATGTGGCGTGCCGCCGAACCTCCAGGAACGCCGTAGGTCATGGTCGTGCTCGAAGCGCCGTCCTGGGCGCTGCTAGCGACGACGTAGCTCTGTTTGGAGGAGCGGTAGACCGCCGCGCCGATGACGCCGGCGTTCTGCTTGGGCGCGGGATCGAAGTTGTCGTCATTGAGGGACCCTACCTGCGCAAAGGCCTCGCTGGCTGCCAGCCCGTCGAAGGCGTGGATGGCGACTGCCCAGGTGCCCGGCACTTTGATCGAATACTCGTCGACCGCGAAGCGCGCGGCGTCGCACGCGCCGCACGGGTAGCTGCAGTCCAGGACACAGTCGCCAACGGGCGGTTCGACGATGCTGGCCGTGCCACCCGAAAGGAGCACGGGGTGGATCGCCAGTTGTGATCCGCCGACTGTACCGGAAGCGACGCCGGTGGTCTTGTCGATCTTCAGCGTCGCCCCGGTGTTGGTGTGAAAGCGCACGTACATCGGACGCGTGCTGGCGCTGGTGTGAACCCGGTCGATGGTGACGATCTCACCCTCGGGCAAGAACGTCCATTCGCGATGGGCGTAGCGGATGTCGCTCGGTGTTCCGTCGAAGTCGAACGTGTGGGCAAAGTCGGACCGCGCGGCGAAAACACCGTCGCTGGTGCCGCGAGCCCAAGGCAAGCTAGCAGGGCTGAAGTTAGACTGCGTGTCAGAGTAGTCGCCGGTATCGACCGAAGCGTCGGCGGAGACCGCATTGGTCGCGAAGGTGCCGTACTCGCCGTAGTTCGAAGGGTCGACGATCAGGTGGTCGCCACCACGACTGAAGATCAGGTTCGACGCAGCGAAGTGCCCATGGTCCGAGTCACCGCCCGACATGAAGACGCTCCAAAAGGCGGTTCGATCCCAAGACGACCGTACGTACATGTTCCCGGTGCCGCGTGCGACGTACCAGAGCGGCGGCGGCGGCGACTGCGTGCGGTAGTCCTGTGCGGTGACCTTGCGCAGCTCGCCGATGGCGTTCCAGACGACATCGCCGTTGAGCGACCCCTGCTGCTTGAGCGACATCGCCCACCCCGCGGCCTGATCGCTCGATGGGCCCGCCAGTACTGCGTCGACCTGGTTGGCCGTGAGATCCTGGTAGATGTTTTCCGAATCGAAGTCGCCGTTCCCGGCGAACTGAGAGTCACCGTTGGGTAGGACCCCGTAGAGGTTGCGCACGATGAGGCTGTTGACCCAGGCGTCCATGGCCGGCTGGGGAACGCCGTTCTCTTCCATCACCCGAGTTGCGATCGCGAGCTCAAGAACACTGAGCGGTCCATACTGCCAGCTACCCCAGTCGCCGCCGACCATGAGCCCGGCCAGATCGCCAATCCCTCCCGCGCTGCCCGAGAGGCCTTTGCCGACCAGCACTTGCTCGAAGATGTCGTGAATGGATTCGGTCCACAGGTGCCCGTCGGCGCCACCGTCGTTCCCGATTGCGATCGCACTTAGGGTCTTGGCGATGACGAATCCTGCGTTGTAGTTCAAGCCCGGCTGGTCGTGAAGATATCCGTTCTTCGAGTAGTAATCGACCCACGCCCCCAGGCAGGTGCGGGTCTGGGCACGCAGCCCTTCGCTCACACCGGTGGCATTGTAGAGCCAGTCGTAGGTGAGCGAGATGAACGGTCCGTACCAGCGGATGGGATAGCCAGTATCGTGGGTGATGGTGATTAGCACCGGCGGGACCGGGTCACTGAGATCCCAGCTCTGCCAGTTGGAGTCGACGTTGGCGACGCATCCCAACTTGTCGCCAATGGTCTGGTCGTCGTTGAGCGAGGCCTGCCAGTAAGTGAGTGCCTGAGTCAGGTATTGTGCTTTCTGCGTGATGTTGTATGCGAACGCGCACGCCACGGCCGCGCCGGGCCAGTTGTCGCCGTCGGCGCCTCCGCGGGTCGCGTAGTAGCTTGGCTGGTCGATGGTCTCCTGGCAGCGCGCGACGAGCTTGGCGGCCGCGGTCGAAGAGGACTTCGCATTGGCGGCGTAGCCCGCGATCGCGGCGGCACTCATGAAGAGCCGAGGATGGGCACCCGACGCGACGGGTGGGTCGGCTGCCCGCGCCTGTCCAACGCCGATGAGCGCTGTCGCCGCGAACAATGCAGTCGAGATAGAGCGAACGTTCTTCGAAGGAATCATCATCGTTTAGAACAAGGCCAATGCCCCCCTCCATGAAAAGTCCGGTAAGCGCTAATCGAGAAGCATCGTGATCTTACGATAGACCTATGCCGTTCGCACGCATCCAATTTTGACGATGGTCCGACCGCCTATGTTGCCGCGATCGCGCACTTCTTCTCCTTCTTGCGAAGTGTCGCGTGCGAGCAGCAGCCCAAACTAGAGCCCCTTTGACATGAGGTAGATCTTGACCCCGATGAGCCAGACGATCGAGAATCCAGAAACGCTGAGCAGGTCTCGCATGCCGAACACAATTCGAAACTCGGGGTCATGTCGACGAGTGGCAAGGTAGAAGGCGCCGGGCAGGGCGAAGTAGGTCCATATCAGTGGGTGGTACCCCAACGATAGAAAGTTTGTGCCGACCACGATACCGCATAAGGAAGCCCGGAGCGCTCTGGCCCAAATGTACGGCACTCTCGCGTCGGCGCGATCTCGGTAGCGACGGATTGCTAGTATCACGATCTTGAAGGCTGTGTAGAGCACGGACACCCAAAGGATCATCCCAATCAGCCCCAGCTCGGCAGCCTCCAGAACGAAAGTGTTGTGGGCGGTGATGTAGTAGTATTCTGAGAATTGGCCCTTGCCGATTCCCCAGAGCGGCGACGATTTCAACATGTTGATGCCCGTGACCCAGGCTTCAAGCCGCTCAAGGGAAGATTCATCGGCGCTTTCACCGGAGCGGCCTCCGAGCATGAGTGCGGGCGCCGCCAGTACCGCCACCATGAGCAACCCCTTCCAGCTGATCTTGTTCAGCAGAAAAGCGGCGACGACCACGACGAATGCGATCTGCCCTGTCCGCGATTGCGTCCAAATCACGACTGGGAGAACGATCGCAAAAGCGAAAGCCACAATCAGCAAACGCACCAGCGATCGGCGTTGGCTAAGCGCGGCCATTGCAAACGGCAGGACAATAGCCAGCGCCAGAGCAAGCTCGTTGGGATCCTCGAGGATGCCGCGATAGCGAACCCGGCCCTCGCCAATGGTCGTGGTGCCCAAGGGGCCCGGCCGTTCGCAAATGTATTCCTCGCCCGGTTCTGCATTCACACGGCAGTCGGCGGGCGTCTCGCAGGCTCGTCCGTCAGAGCGAGTTCTGAAATCTGGGATGTCGTTGGCCGCCAGTAGAATGCACTGGAATGGACTAAATGCTTGAATGAAGGCGACGATGCCCAGGAAGAGGGTGAGGGTTAAGAGAAACATTGCCATGATTCGCAGTGCTCGGAAGGACTGCAGACTATGGGCGACGAGGAGGAATATCAGCATGTACGAAAGGGTCAGGTTGATCTCACGGGTAACCATTCCAAATCCGCCGTTCATGCCGGCCGAGACGAGGGTCCACAGCCACAGCGGCAGCACCAGCCGAACCTGAGGACACGCTTCCGCATGCAAGACGCCAAGTCGCAGATCGAGCAGAAAGCCGCCAGTTGCTAGCAGGTAGAGCGTGGGCATGACAGGAAGCGCCCTCAGCAAGGTCGACATCTCGTGCACCTTCGTGCAGTGAGCCACGAGAAGCGCGATCAGCCCGGGCAGCGTAAACATGGGAGCCAGAATCCTCGCCGATACGACCGGCAAACGGAACCCGCAAAACCTTCGACGACAATCAAGGCTCGGTCGTCATTCATTCTCGGCCGGTATGTCTCATCTATCCGCCAAGACCCGCCAGTCTGCCAAGCCAAAGCTTCACCTGCATCGACTGCGACGAAGGTCTGGTCGCCGGCAGGCCGAGGGCCGGTGACCTGAACGTCGGTCGGCACAGTCGACGGCCCATGCGTGTGGGGCCGCGACGAACCCTGCGTGCCCCGGAGCCACTTCGTGCCGACAATTCCGTAGCCGAGACACTTCGCCGTCATGCGGCCGTTGTGGCTCAGTTCCAACTGCCTCATGGCTGTTACGAACCCATCGACCAGGACAGCTGCCTGGTCCGATTGGCCGACCGAGACACCTGCCGAGACGTGGTTATCGAGGTCGGCATGTCCCGGGCGTGCCGCAGCCAAGGAGAGCGCGGCGGTTGCCGCGCATAGGATAGGTCGAAGACGCCTCGCCATGAGCAGCGCCGAGAATAGCATGGAGAGCCGGCGCCACAGCGGTATACTGCCGTCCGCACGGCACAACAGCAAGCCGCGCCCGAGAGCGCCACGACCCGACGAGCGGTGGCCACGGCGAAGGAGCGGCGCGACCTGGGGCGACCTTGGTGAGTGTATCAGCTCGAATTCGATCGGGCTGTGGGAATTGAGCGCCGGGTGGCCACGGCAAGGGTTGTAGAAGTCGTGGATGTATTCGCCAACTGAGAGATTAGCGACCTTTTAGCTTACGGCATCGTCCCAGTAGTTAGAATCACGGCGAGATATAGCCAGCCCTGCAGCGTCCACAGAAGGGTTATGTCGGTGACGTTCGGAAGCGACGGCGACAGCGCGCTACAAGCCCATCTTCACGCATGAGCCTGGCCCACCGTCTTGCGGCCGACCTGAGCACACGGGACGGAAAAGCCGCCAGCATTTCGGTGGGCACTCAAGGCCGTCATTTCGCGTTCCGGCGGCCGGCGCCCGCGGCTACGCTGGCAGGGTGCGGGCTACTGCGCGCCGTTCGGCGCGGGCTCGCAGACGCCGAACGCCCCGAACGCGACCTTCTGTTGCAGCGCAGTCCGGGCCGACACGATCAGAAGAGGCGAGCGCTCAGGGCGGCCAATCCAGCCTGTGTACCAATCGTAATTGACGTCCCGGGCCCCGTAGAAGAGGCGAGAGAGGCCGAAGCTGTTCGAGCGCCAGAGATGCTCGTTGACGTGAATCGCGATCGGCACCTCCTTTTCAGCGGCCGAACCCGAGGTGCATCGGAACCGCGGCGCCAACCTCGGGGCCAGCTCGCCATAGGCGGCGGGGCTGAGGCGAATGGTCTCGGGGGCGGCGAGCAGGTCGGCCGCTGCGCTTGCCGCTATCGTGGCCGGGGTAGTGTCGGAAATGCTCGTCGCCGCGCGGTAGAGCCAGCGTTCGTTGAAGATGAAGAAGACGCCCATCGTCATTATCGCGACACGCCAAACCCACGGGCGACGACGGAGAGCATCCTCTATCTGCAAAAGTCCGCCGCCGAAGGCAACCGCCATCCCTGGTACGAAGAGCAGGTAGTTGCGCACGATCATGAGCGGGTGACTGATCAGTGCGAGGAGGAGCGTACCGAAGAGGACGCCACCTAGGATCGTCAGGCGCCGATGGCGGCGAACCTGCGCAACGACACCGACCAGGACGATGAGAGAGGCAGCCATGGACGCCAGCACAAAGGGCGATGGGATGGCGAGCCAAAGCCAGAGCAGAAAGGTTCCGACGCGATCGAGGAGCCCCGAGGTCAGGTTCGGGTGTTCCCAGGCGACTCGGCCGTACTCCCAGGACTCTCTCTTAAGGACGGAGACGACTCGCAGCGGATCAATGACGAGGCCCGGTTGCAGTATGATGGCGGTCACACAGGCGATCGCGATGCCAAACGCCGCCTGCCTAACCCGGCGCCCTACCGTAGACGAGGTCGGGAGCAGGAGCGGAAACATCCCGACCGGCAGGAATGCAGCCAGTCCGGTTGCCTTACAAGAGAGCGCGATCCCCGCCACAATGGCCGAGCCCACGTACCACGGGGCCCGCGACGCCGGCGTGAGCGACCGCCATGCCCACGTCAGCAAGAGCAGCTCTAAGGTCAGGACCTGCGCGATGACGGCATCCACCGCCAGAAAGCGCGCGTGATATTGCAGCTCCCAAGAGCCGGCGACGAAGGCTGCGGCGCCGAGCGCCCCGAGGTAACGCCGCGGATAGAGCTTTCTCACGAGGAGGTAAACCCAGAGAATGACGAGCGAAGACAGGGCGAAGAAACCCATCCGGTTCTCGAGAAGGTATTTCTTGGAATCGATCAGCTCGTGACTCACCTTCTGAAACTTCTGGATCGACGGATAGCCGGCGAGGTCGATGATTTCAGGCCCCGCCTTGCTCGACATGTCCCGAAGAAAATCGAGCGGAAATGAAGGACTGTGTGCAAGAAGCACCGCGAGCCCAACGAGAAAGTAGACGCTTCCGTAAATGTATTTTTGAGGCAGAACGACGAGGTTGTCGACGCACGCTCGAACGCCCCGGACTTGATACTCCTCGTCCCAGTGCGTTCCATAGTCGATTCCGATGTTGCCGCAGAGGTTTGAAAACAAAATGAGTCCGGCGACCAGCGCGAGCGCCAACCAGCGCGCGTGCTTGGCCGTCAACCCGCGGACCGCGCCGACCAGCCCGGCGGGAAGACGGCCCAGCGGGACCGCGTAGTATTTCAGACTGCTTACACCTAAATTGTCGCCTACCCGTGGTCTGATTTCGACGGCCGTTTCAGGTTTCGCTAGCCCGAACGCGCGGGCAATGGCCAAGGGCCGCTGAAAGAAACTCCAGGCGCGTCGGCCAGCAGGCTTCTGCAGTGCCGTATTCGCGTCGCCCATCGCCGCCAAGTTGTCCGATAATGGCTTCTCTGTCAACTCGGACCCTTCTCTGTCAGCCCGGCCGCCTTGTCCGTAGTGATCTGCCGCACGTACAAGTCATGGACAAACCGATTTCTCGCTCTGTCAGGCATTGTCCTCGCAGCCCTACACGTCGGACGTAGCTTTCTGGGCAGGTGATTCGAAGCTACTTGATGGTGGAGTTCGTCACCGTGATGGGCGTGTCGTCGTGGTTCGAGATCTGCGGATAGGTCGGATACCACGAGCCGCCGATGTTGTTGGTAATGGTCGAGCTGTCGATCACGATGTTGCCGGTATGGTCGTTGCTGACGAAGAAGATCGCGCTGCCGTACGCGTTCACCTGGTTGTACTCCATGCGCGTTCCGCACAGCGTGAGGGTCATCGTGTTCCCGTCGTTGTAGATACCGCCGCCGCTGCCACCGCCCGGGGTGCCCGATTGGGCGGGATTGCCGCCGTTGCCGATGGCCTGGTTGTAGCTAATGAGGGTATTGAGCACCGTCCATGAGACGCCGATGCTGCTCAAGGCGCCGCCGTTCGAGCACACATTGCCGAGACCATCGGCCCCGCCAAAGGTGCAATTCACGACGTAGGCCGGCAGTCCCTGGTATTGCTGGAAGACGCGAATCGCGCCGCCGCCCAGGTCGGGCACAGTGTCGGCACAGACGTTGTTCACGAAGCGCGTGTTGATGGCCTTGAAACGCCCGCCGCTGGCGTAGATGGCCCCGCCGCCGTCGTACTGGGTCTCGTTCTTCGAATTGGCGTTGGCGAAGGTCAGGTTCTGCACCGTGAGCTGCGGAGAGTCTTGGTTGTCGCAATGGGAGGTGGTCCAAACCTGGTTTTGGTCGCAGGTATTCATGTAGAGGATGCGCGTGACGTTTTCTCCGCTGAGCGTGACCTTGCCGCCCCCGTCGATGACGATCTTGGGCCCCTTGTCGTTGAAGACCTTGGCCGGCTTGGAGAGCCGCACGGTCGCCATGTCGGAACCGCAGTTGAAGGTGATGACGCCGCCTTTGGCCACGGCGGCGATGAAGGCGTCGCCCGTACAGCTATCTGGCGTGCCGGTGCCGACCACCGTGGTCGGTGTCGAGACGTCCTCCAATTGCGCCTCGGTCGGAATGCTGCAGTGACCGTCGGGATTGCCAGGCGCACCGGGGGGAATCTGCAGCGAGCCGTCGAGGCCCGACGAACTGCCGCCCTGACCACCGTCGATACCCTGGCTGCCGCCAGCTCCGGGCCCGCTGTCGATTCCGGTCGGCGTCTTTCCGCCCGTCCCGATAGCGCCGCCGGTTGCGGTCTTCCCGCCCGTTCCGATGGCACCGCCGCTCGCGCCCTTTCCGCCTGATCCGATGGTACCGCCGGTTGTACTCTTTCCGCCTGATCCGCCGTTCGCGACCGCTCCACCTGAGGCAGCGATACCGCCAGTCGCGATGCCTCCGCCCGTTCCCGTGACACCGCCGCGTGCGGTGCTTCCGCCCGTTCCCGTGACGCCTCCGCTTCCAACCACCACGACCGTAGAACCGCCGACACCTGCGCCCCCTTGTCCCAAAGCACCGCCGGATCCCGTCGCACCGCCGCTTCCAGCATCGTCTCCGGTGCCCGGCAGCGCGGCGTCGGGCGAACCCGACTCTTTCGTCTGACCCGAGCCGCAAGCCGTCGAGAGCACGAGCATGCACGCGGCGCCGAACGGAAGGAAAAACCTGAGCGATGTGTAGGCCCCTCGCCCCATGCTGTTGGTCATTCGTGGACCTCCAGTCGCCCATTGTATCAGAGAATGACCGCGCGAACTCGTCGCGGCATTAACTAGCCCGAAGGACCAGCACGCCGCCAAGCCATCGAATGAAGCTGGCGTGCATGTATGCAAGTCCGCGACAACCTGGTCGATGGAGCGTACCGTGCTCCAGATCACTACCTCGTCGATGTCGCTACGGAACCGAGCCAGCGTCGGTTGCGGCGCCAACAATGACCGGCTCCTGGTTCGTCCTATGCCGGCCTCGACGCGCACCCGGAATTCTGCCGAGCACGCGTCGAGGCCTTGCGAATTCACTCAGGTCGAGCGCAATGCTCAGTGTAGGCTCGGGTTCGCGTTCTGCGCCAGCTGTAGTGCCTGCGAGGCGAACCAATCGCCTGCCGCAGGATCGACCATACCCCAGAGCGGATCGAAGTGATTTTGCGCATCGCCCGCGATGCCCCAGGGATCGTAGGCAGTGTAGTCCCAGGCTCGGGCACCGCCGGCAATGTCGCAGCTGCCATCGGATTCGCCGGGGACCTTTACCCAAAGATAGGCATCGAGAAGGGCCACACCGGTATTGGCCGACGGGGGCAAGCCCGCCCCTGCGCCAAAGGAATTGCACC
>CAZBIU010000272.1:0-9352 GCA_964491625.1 uncultured Myxococcales bacterium | reverse complement strand
GCGCTGGTATTGATGGTCGGGGCCGCGTCGTTTTGCAGCGTGCACCCGGTGGGCGTACTCCAATAGGTGAGCAATCCCCCGTTGGCAGCAGGCGACATCGCCTGGGTGATGGCGGCAGCGGCACTCTGCGAGATGTTGGGGTCATCCAAGGTGCTGAGGAAGGGTGCGAGCTGCGGATCCCAACGACCGCCACACTCAGCCGAGCAAGAGTTGCCACAGTTTGGGAAGTCAAGCGGTGGCGCCGCTCCGCCGTTGTAGTAATTCGTCAGCGGTTGGTAATAGCTATAATTCTTGCCGCCGATGACCGTGTCCTGCCCCGTGTAGGAGGCTTGCACGCTCATCGTGGTCGAGTTGCCCCCGACCTTGCCCGTGTACTGGTAGTAGGACCCCTCGTATTGCCCCGTCCCCGGACCGCCTGGGAGAGCACACAATGCGCCACAATAGTCCGCGTCCACGTCCACCCAAACGTCCTCGCTCGTGCGTACCCGATATCGACTGTTCGGCGTGTCCCGCAAGGTCATGTTGATGCCGTTGATGTAGCAGTTGTTGGCCGGCCCCTTGCTGCCGCTGTAGCACCGAGCTGCCGCGAGCTTGTCAATCGCCTGGAAGACCGTGATCAAGCCGGTCGACCCCGAGGTGTTGAGGAAGTATGGGTAGTAGCCGTTCTGGTAGAACGTCATGAGACCGAAATTCAGCAGTTTGAAGTTGTTCTGCACGATGGCGCTGACTGCACGCTTGGCGATAACCGCACGCGAGGTCGCTGCACCACAAGCATCGCCGGCAGTCTTGCAGTCCGAATCGTTCTTGCACACGGTTTGGGATATCAAACACATTCGGATAGGGCCGGGCTTTCCACCGGCGGTCTCTACACATGTGTCCGTGGGGCTGGGAGGCTGCATGCACGTATTCGCTGCTGGATAGACGCACGTGTTGGTCGGCGCCCCGCAGGTGTTCGTCACGCTGGTGCACGCGTTGTCGCTCTTGGCGACGCAGGTGTCCTGCGGCAGGTTGCAGGTATTGTCGCTACCGACGCAGGTCTGTCCGAGAAAGGCGCAGGTCTGCCCCGACGGACAGCGGCGGTAGGTGTTGTTACACACGTTGTTCGCGGGCAGCCCGGAACACGTGCCCGTGCTTTGCAGCGGACAGTCTGTGTCGGTCACGCAGCTATCGTTGGTAGCGCTGCATCGCTTGTAGCTCGGACAGTCGCGAATTCCAACACATCCGCCCTGAGGTGTTCCGCCGAGGGCGCAAGTGCCGGTTCCAGGAAGTGCCGGGCAATTCGCCGCCGTCGCACAGGTTGTCGAGGTGGAATGGCTGCAGACACTGACGTTGGCACAGTTGCCCCCCGGATTGGGGCATACCGCGCCGGCGTACCTGCACTTGCCCACGGCGACACAATCGGCGTCGCTATTGCAGACTGTCCCGGTGGCCGAGCAAACCTTGCTTCCCGTCGGGCATGGCGTGTTCTGGTCGCAGGTGTTCGTGGTGACCGTGCAGGCGATGGCACCAAGCGCAGTCTGAGTGGAAGTGGCGGTTTGCGTGGAAGTCGCAGTCTGGGTGCCGGTGGCGGTCTGGGTGTTGGTTGACGTTTGCGTGGTGGTCGAGCTTTGGGTGTTGGTCGCGGTCTGGGTCGCGGTATGGGTCTGCGTGCTCGTGTTGGTTTGCGTGGTCGTGTAGGTCTCGGTGGAAGTCGACGTCTGGGTGGCGGTATAGGTCTGGGTTCCAGTGACGGTCTGCGTGCTTGTGGAGCTTTGGGTGTTGGTGGCGGTTTGGGTGGCCGTATACGTTTGGGTGTTGGTTGAAGTCTGGGTGCTGCTCGTAGTCTGGGTGCTGGTTCCGGTTTGGGTCGAGGTGTGGCTTCCGGTTCCCGAGTAGGTCCAGGACTCGGATACGGTTCCCGTCGCTGTGCCGTCCTCGGTCACGGTCGCTGGTTTTGTGCCCGTGTGGGTCCAGGTCGAGGTTTGCGAGGCCGAGCTGCTGTTGACCCACGGCCCGAAATACACGGTTTGCGTGTCGGTCGAGGGGACGGTGCCGGTCGCGACACCGGTCGCCGTGAACACTTTGGTGACCGTTCCAGTATACGTGGCAGTGACAGTGCTGGTGGCCCACGCGCTGGCGCCGCCCAGCCAGTAGCTGGTCGAGGTGAAAGTCGCGGTATTCCACGTGTACCACCACCACAGGGACAGCGTGGCCGTGTTCGTGCTGGTGATGGTTCCGGTGACGGTCACCAACGCCGTCGCCGTCTGCGGCTGAGTGACCGTGTTGGTCACGGTCTGCGTGGTGGTGACGGTCTTCAGGTTGGTTTGGGTCGTGGTCGTCGTCGTGGTCTGGGTCTTGGTCACGGTCTGCGTTGTCGTCACTGTCTGCGTGTTGGTCAGCGTCTGGGTATTGGTCCCTGTTCGAGTGTTGGTCACGGTCGGCGTGTTGGTCACGGTTCGCGTGTTGGTTTGGGTTTGGGTCTGGGTGTTCGTCTGAGTCGTGGTGATGGTCTGCGTGCTGAGCCCGGTCTGCGTTCCGGTCAGGGTCTGCGTGCTGGTGTTGGTCTGGGTGTTGGTCACCGTCTGCGTGTTCGTGACTGTCTGGGTGTTGGTCACCGTCTGCGTGTTGGTGCTTAGCGTGCAGTCGGTGGTCGGTACCGAGCAAACGCCTGGATCCTGCGGGCAATCACTGTCCGAGCTACACGCGGTCACGCCGTCCTTCTGGCAGTACGCCTGGCGGCAATCAGCGTCCGACAGGCAGGTCCGGCCCCAAACTTTGCAGATACCTTGAACGCCACCGTTGCGGCAGTTCGCGCCGTTGTCACAGTCCACGCCCGCCTCTGTGGAATTCGCGAACAGGCCGCCCGGAACCCCCGTCATCGACCCCGACGTATCGAACACGATAAGCATGTTCGCCTTGTGCAGTTGGCGTTCGATGACCACCAGGGGGTTGACGCGCGCCTTTGCAACCTGAACTGAAAGGGCGGCCCACAAAGCCGTCACGAAGGCAGCCCTGAGCGTCCAACCACGGCGTCTGGTCCTGGACGCGGGCCGGGACACGCTTGGGTCGGTTCTGCCTTTGTTCACGTTTCTATACATCGTCCGAAGCTCGCCTCGCATTGAAAGCCACTGCCCTGGAAGACGGATACTTTGTGCAAGGTGCGATAACTTTTTGTTAGATGTTATGCGTAATTTAGCTTACTAAAAATATATTTGACATAAAAACTGCAATGGATTCCGCACCTGACGATCCTGGCAGCGACATCGACTGCCCTTTCGTCGAGAAGACAGCAACAGCCGGGCCAGCCTCGGTGGGTCTGCCGGCAGCCTGTCGGATTACCGACGGCCATCGTCAACCGCACCTGCCCGCAGCGCGGTGTTTTGATCGGCGGCCAAAGCCCGGTATTGTCTCCCCACCCATGGGTGAACGCATCGCCGCCACAACCGCCGCCATCATCGTGATTGGCGACGAAGTGCTTTCCGGAAAGGTCGAGGAGCAGAACGCCCGTTTTCTGGTGCGTGAGCTACGCAACCTGGGCGTTGCGGTCCGCCATATCGAAGTCATCCCCGACGTCACCGACGCGATCGTGGCATCCGTGCGCCGGGCTTCGCCCAACTTCGATCACGTCTTCACCGCGGGCGGCATCGGCCCGACCCACGACGACGTAACCATCCCGGCTTTGGCCGATGCCTTCCGCGTACCGGTGGTGCGGAGTCCAGAGCTGGCCGATATAATTCGCGCGGTGACGGTGCACGACTTTCACGAGCGCAACCTGCGCATGGCTGACATCCCTGACGGAGCCCTGCTGCTGCGCGGGTCCGGCGCGACGGAGTCGAGCTGGCCGGTGGTCGCGATTCGCAACGTCTACGTCCTGCCCGGCGTGCCGTCGATCCTGCAACGCAAATTCGTGATGATTCGCGACCGCTTCCGGGCCTCACCCTTCTTCAACCGGTCGATCTATTCACGCGAAGGCGAAGGCGCCATCGCCGACATGCTCGACAAGGCGGCCGCCGATTTCCCCGGCGTCGCCATCGGGTCCTACCCGCACATCGATGCCTCCGACCACAAGGTCCTGATCACCATCGACAGTCGCGACCAAGCGCTGGTCGATAGGGCATGCGAGCAAATCGTCGCCGGCCTGGGCGCCGCCCTGGTACGGGTGGAGTAGCCAAGGCCAGCCTCAGCTTCCGACCCAAAACACGGCGACCCGCGCGCTTGCGATGTACCAGTCGGCGCACGGCGATTGCGACGAGAGCTGATGGTTAACACCGCCGTGGAAGATCCTGTAGGCGCCGATCCGCCTTGCGGTCCCATACGGAACGACCATCCAGCCCGCGCTGGTCTGGACCTCAAGGTCATAGCCCGACCAATCCCCGCACGTGTCGTGTACCAGGCAACTGGCGGCCCCCTGCCTGAAAGTCAAAGGAACGTCGCTGAGCTGGCTAACATCGCCGCCTCTTCCGACATACACATCCACGGCTTGCCCATGACCAAGCGTCAAGGACGCAACCACCGGGCTCCAGCCCCCGCCGCTCATGGAGTACGAGACGTCGACGTGATCCCCAACCAGCCAGGTCACGCCGTTCTCCGGCACCGCATACTCGACGTCCCAATCCGCCGTCCCTGCGTCGTCTGCCACTCGCACCGTCAGCGCCTCCACCGTCAGCCCCAAATCGCTGCCGACCCAGAGGCATCCGCCGGTGATCGGACCTTGGGCAACCGCAATCACGGTTCCGCTGAGCTTGGCCGAGCGGGTACCATCACTTGAGACCGCGGGCCACCCGCCCACGGGCTGTGCGCACAGGTCGACGGCAGGCGTCGGCGGATAGCCAGGACACGCAGGCAACCCGTTCCCGTCCGCGGTTGATCCATCATTGCCAGCCGCACCGCTTGCGCCGCCCGCTCCACCGCCCGCCGAGCCTCCGGTGGCAAGCAAGCCGCCACCACCGGCCATGCCACCCGAGTTGAAAAGGCCACCGCTTCCCGCCGAGCCGCCGCCGATTCCCGCGGCCCCAACGCCACCGGCGCCGCCCGCGCCCCCGTAGTAGACAGCGTTGCCCTGCCCGCAGCGCATGTAGCAGTTCGGATCAGTCGAGTTATCCCCGCCTCCGCTTCCACCTGCGCCGCCGACGGGGAAACCGCCCTGCCCGCCGACCGCCCCCGCAGCCCCATCCGCGCCGCCAGCAAGACCGATGTCGCCCGCAGTCGAGCCGCTGTCTGCGCGGCTCTTCATTGAGCCTCCATCCAACGCCTGAGTGCCGCAGGCGCAGAACGCGCACGCGAGCAGCGTGGTCCAAAGGAATCTAGACGCCATGCCAACGCACTTCGTCATCGTCGTGGTCATATCCGTATACTGATACCCGAGGCTGCGACCTGTCACGGGACGGCCTAGCGATTCATGGCCCTTGCACGTATCCGCGTCACACCGGTTCGGTGCTATAACGCCGCCGTGCCTGAGCTGCCGCAAAACGTAAAGGGAATGAACGACATCCTGCCGCCCGACGTGGCGAAGTGGCAGTTCGTCGAGGAAAGGGCGCGCTCGATTCTGGACGCCTTCACCTACCGCGAGCTGCGCACGCCCATCGTCGAGTACACCCCGCTTTTCACGCGCTCGGTGGGCGAAGCCACCGAGGTGGTGGAGAAGCAGATGTACACCTTCGACGATCGCGACGGAAAATCGGTCAGCCTGCGGCCCGAGGGCACCGCATCGGCGGTGCGCGCCTACATCGCAGGATCGCTGTGGAATCGCGAGCCCGTCACACGCTGGTATTACCTGGGTCCGATGTTCCGCCACGAACGCGCCCAGCGCGGTCGCCTGCGCCAGTTCCACCAAATCGGCGCCGAGGTCTTCGGCCCACCCGGCCCGGCCATCGACGCCGAAATGATCGCGATGTTGGTGGCGCTGCTGGGCGAGCTGGGCATCAAGCAGAGCGATGTCGAGGTCGCGGTGAATAGTCTGGGGGCCCCCGAAGAACGCGTCGCCTACCGCGAGACCCTGCGCGCGTATTTCTCGCGCTTTTCCGACAAGCTCGACGATTTTTCGCGCAGGCGCCTGGAGACCAATCCGCTCCGTATTCTGGATTCCAAGGATCCCGAAGTACTGGCCCTATGTGCACAGGCGCCCATCTTGCTCGACGTGCTGGGCGAGGCATCCAAGCGCCACTTCGAATCGGTGAAACAGCACCTCAAGGACCTGGGGGTCGAGCCCAACCTCGATGCACGCTTGGTCCGCGGCCTGGACTACTACACCGGCACGATCTTCGAGATCAAAGCCAAGGTCGGCGATTTGGGCGCGCAAAACACGGTGTGCGGCGGCGGGCGCTACGACAAACTGGTGTCCTCACTCGGCGGGCCCGAGATTCCGGCCATGGGATTCGGCATGGGGGTCGAGCGCGTGCTCTTGGCCATGACCGCCGCGGCCGAGAGCTTCGAACCCGGCATCATCCTCTTCATCGCCGCCCTCGGCGAGCAGGCCCGCAGCTTCGCGCTTCCTGTCGCTCACCGTCTGCGTCTGGCCGGCATCCGCACCGAGATCGAGCACCGCGAGGTAGGCCTCAAGGGCCAACTGAAGCGCGCCGATGCCCTGCGTGCGCGCCTGGCGCTCATCGTGGGCGACAACGAGCTTCTGACCGGGAAGCTGATCCTGCGCGATTTGGCCACGCGCCAGCAGAGCGAGATCACCGCCGACGAGATCGAGCCGCGGGTCCGGCAGGCGATGGATTGAAAGTCGGGCCTACGACCGCCGCATGCGCGACGCCAGCTCCAGCACCGCGCGTCCGTGCCTAAACACGCGCACCGTGCCCGAGGTCTGCGAGATGACCACCGCGATGGCCTCGGTCTCGTGCGTGATGCCCGCGGCGGCCATGTGGCGCGAGCCAAGCCCCAGCGGAATGCGCACATCCTTCTCCTCGAAATTGAGGTAGCGCCCGGCCGCCAGCACCACGCCATCCTCGCGCAACACGAAGGCGCCGTCGAGAACCGCGAAAGCGCGTAAGGCCCGCTTTACCTCCGGGCTCAGCATGTTGCGTTCGTCTTCTGAATAGCCCTGGAACGGATTCAAGCTGAGCGGTCGCGACTGCTCCATCACCTTGTTGGAATCGCCGATGACGAAGAGCGATCCGACCGGCCGGCCTTCCCACCCTTCCACGCCGATGGTGACCGCCAAATCGATCAGGGCTTCCAAAATTTCCGCCGACACACTCTCGCTGCGCAGGAATCCGAAACCCACGTCTTCATCGTCGGGGCCCACGTTGACCACGAGGATCGAATCCGGTTTGCCCACCGGCCGGGCCGACAGCAGCGCCACCACTACGTCGCCCTCGGCGTAGATCCCATGCGCAATGCCGCTCACGATGGCCAGCTTCAATTTCTCCGCGCGGCCGAGGTCGTACTGGGGCAGCGGGATCACCCGCACGCCGGACGCTTCCACCACCGCGCGCTGGGCCTCGCTGACCACGGCCTGGACAAGCTTCTTGCGCGCGCCGGATTTGCCTCGAAACACCTCCTCGGGCAGCAGCATGTCGCCTACGTACAGCAGGTGGTCGAAGGTTCGCTTCGACGCCAGGGCGATCGCCGATTTGATGAGCTCGAGGTGGGACGCTTGCGCTTTTGCCATGGTCTCGGTCCGCCATGCTACGCCAAGGACCGTGCTTCGAGAAGGATTGTCGCCTACTTCGCTAGGTAGTCAGCGGTGCGGTCCTCCCAAGCGACCGGATGGGCGTCCAACCGCAGCCGGATGATGCGCAGATCGGGCAGTTTCGCCAGCACCTCGTCCAAATCCGGCGCCTCTTCCCGCCGCGCCAAACCGACGATGCGTTCGTCGCCAAAGCGATAGGCCCCCGACGGAGGCAAACACGGGTTGGCGAACAGAAAGCGCAGCCGCTCGGCTTGGGCGTGCGGCACCCAGACGAAGGACGCCGGCACGTCGGGAATGGCCACTGCCTCCCGGACCGCGGCAGGGCTGCGTGGATCCAGTTTGATGGCCAGGTCGAGATCCTTCACCGACCCGCGCACCAGGAACAAGCGATGCCCCTTGGTGACCCCGGCGGACACGGCGTCTCGGGCAGCCGCGACTACTTGCCGATAAAGTCGGACTTCGCCAGCCCTTTTGTCGGCGGCCACCCAGCCGAGCCCTAGCTCGCCGGCGAGCAGAATGACCGCAAGCCAACGCCCTGCCCGTTCCAGCGCTAGTGCGACCAGCAGCATTAGCCCAGCCGCACAAAAATAGAAATATCGAGCTCCGACCACCCAGCCGGCGGCCGGGAGTGGAAGCACCGCCAACAAAGCCCAAAGCGCGGCCAGTGCCGCCGGTCTCGACCGGCGCAGGGTGTAACCGGTCCCAAGCAAGGCCGCGCCGCCCAGCGACCACGCCGCCCATTCCGGCAACGGCGCATAGCAGGTGACCGCGTGCACCCAGCCTGAGGCAAGCTGCACGGCAAGCGCCCACCACGGCGCACGCGGGTCGGCCGCTCCTCCGACACCACGCAGAATCCAGGTACGAACGGCAAGGTACGCCACCGCGAGGACGCAATAAAAGACCAGCGCCATCCCAATCTTTCGCCTGATTTCAGCCCCCCGGCAGTACCAACCGATCGAGGCGACGAGGAGAGGCAGTACCAGGGCCGTCTCCTTGCTGAAGAATGCAACGCCAGCCAGCACCACCGCAACGATGCCCGCCGCCCGGCCCTTCGAAAGCAAGCAAGCGAGCGATCCCAACATGGCGGCCGCTGCGGCTAGGTCGGTGCTCGCTGAAAACCAAAGTGCCGCTTCGCGCTGGGCCGGCGCCGCAAGAAACAACGCGCCCGCCAGCGCAGAGGTCGCACGCGACACACCCAATCGACGCGCCACCAGAGATAGAAGGCCAGCACACGAAGCGTGAAGAAGGAACGCCGACAATGCGAACGGCCACCGACGCCCACCGCCAATCCTTTCCAAAAGCCACCAGAGAACCATGGGCACGGGTCGGTAGTACTCGCCGCCGTGCTTGTCGGAGACGAAGGCGACCAGTGGATTTCGTTCCAGTCGGGCAAACGCGCGAAAGATGTGGTCGTCGCCTAGAAATGTGGTCGCCAACCCAAAGTCCCGTCCCACAAGAGCCAACAACAACAGGGCCAGCACCGTCCAGAACAGCCGCCGCGTGCGCAAATCAGGCAAATCGACTCCTGTTTTATGAATGGGAGTATCTCCGGACCGCCAAGGGTGAAACGCCTGCGCACGACCGACATCTCAATGGAAGACGCCGAAGGCCAAGCACGGCCATTTGCCGATGAAAGGAATCTAGCCGATGTCCCACAGAAGACTCCTCCCGCTCCTCGCATTCGTGGCAGGAATCGCAGCAGGGCCAGGGTCCGCCCTCGCGCAAGCAACGCAATTG
>CAZBIU010000271.1:0-9404 GCA_964491625.1 uncultured Myxococcales bacterium | reverse complement strand
GCTCGGCACTGATCGCAGTGGCCGCATGACCGCGCTGGATCAATGGCTATTCTCTGGCCGGGTCGCACGCGCGTGACGCTGCTTCCTGCGGCCTCCACGACGCCGGAGGCTTCGTGCCCAATGATGAAGGGAAACTGAACCACCTGGGAGCCGATTCGTCCGCCGGTAAAGTAGTGGATGTCCGACCCGCAGACGCCAACCGTGGCGACGCGGATAAGCACGTCCGTATGGTTGACCAAGATGGGATCCGGGACCTGCCGGATCTCGAATCGCCTCAGTGCGGTAAGCAGCGCCGCTTGCATGGCCTAGCTTCGAATCCCGAGATGCCCCTGTGGACCGGGCCTCTCAATGGGCTCGCCGTCTTGGCTACCAGAAGCACATGTAGAAGACCACAACCACGGAAAGAATGACCACGGTGTGGACGACATCCCACTTGTTCCAACTCGCGCGGCTCGCAGCCTTCTCTTCTGGTGTCGTGCCGCGGGCGGTGTACTTCTCCTTTTCCTTCGCTGGCGGTGGGGTCAGAAGACTGATTACCACGAGCAGAACGGCCGTGACGATCAGAAGGCCCTCAGCGTAGTAAAGCCAGTGTATCTGGTCGAGGGAGAACAGAAGGCCCCAGGTTGCCTGGAGCTGCTCGGCCGTGGCCCGACCGTCCTTGAGCGGCCGGTCAATCACCAGGTCGAGGCCCAAGCGGAAGAAGCCGCCAAAGGCACCGACCAGGAATGACCAGAACGCGGCCGGCGCGGTGGCCCGTTTCCAGAAGACGCCAGCGGCGAAGAGCACCGCGATGGCCGGCGACATGTAGCCCTGAACGCTCTGCAGGTATTCGTACAGGTTCTTGCCAAGGGTCTTCATGACCGGGATCCAGAGGATGCCCACGAGAACGATCACCACGGTAGCGATACGTCCCACCACCACTTGCGTCCGGCCGGACGCGTTGGGATGCCATTTCTGGTAGAAATCCATGGTGAAGAGCGTCGCCGAGGCGTTGAACTTTGAGGCCAGCGAAGCCATAAGAGACGCCAGCATGCCGCAGGCCACGACGCCGCGAATGCCGTGAGGCAGGATCTCCGCCACCAGCGAGGTATAGGCAGCGTCGGCGCTGGTCCTAAAACCACTGCCAGACATCTTGGTCAGTGCCAGGGCGATCATGCCGGGAACCAAGAAGATGAACACGGGAGTTAGCTTCAGATACGCCGCGAGGATCGTCCCGCGGCGACTCTCGGTCTCGTTCTTGCCCGCAAGCACGCGCTGAACGATGTACTGGTCCGTGCACCAGTACCAGAAGCCGATCATGGCGGAACCTGGCAACACCGCGAGCCACGGGAAGGACTTGTCGCTGAGCGGACGGATGAGGTGAATATTGCTGCCCACGGCGGACAGCACATTGTGCCAGCCGGAAATCAGACTGCCGTGGCCAAGGGTTGCCAGGCCAATGAAGAGAATGAAGAAGGATCCGAGCAACAGGACCGGCGTCTGAAGCACCGCCGTGTACATGATGACCCGCATGCCGCCAACAGTCGTGTAGATGCCGGTGACAATAGCCAGCCCGAAGGAAATCACCCAGAACATGTCGATCTGGTGACCCAGGATGTTGATTGAGTCGATGCCGAGGAAGACCTTGAACACCACGTCCGCGGCATACAGGGTCGCCGACAACTTGGTAAGCACCAGACTTGCAATGGTGAGGATACTCAGAATACTCCGGGATCCTGCCGAATAGCGCAGCTCAAGGAATTCCGGCATGGTGAAGACCTTGATCCGGTCGTAGATGGGCACGAATACCCAACCCAGGACCAAGATAAGCCACGCGTGCATCTCCCAGTGGGCCATTGCCATACCGGTGGCAAATCCCGCACCTGCCAAACCGACCAGGTGCTCGGAGCCGATGTTGGAAGTGAAGATCGAGGTACCGATGGTGCCCCATTTCGCGTCACGCGCCGAAAGGAAATAGCCTGCGCCATCCTGTACCTTCTTGCGAACGGATGCCCAGACGATTGCAACCATCGCTCCGAAGAACAGCACGATCGCAATCCAGTCGGCCCAATTGAAAATAGCACCTTTGTTCATGACCTCAGCTCCATTGTGTTGGTCAGTCGGCGGGCTGGTACCTGCCCCGCTTGTCTTGAGCGTGCTCGGCGAGTGGTCTCACCGCTTATCGTGCGGAAAACTGATAGATCGTGGTCTGGTGATAGCGCTGACCCGGCCGAAGCACGGCGCTGGGGAAGCTTGGGTGGTTGGGAGAATCCGGAAAGTCCTGCGGCTCAAGACACACAGCCGTCCGGTGCTGGTAGGCCACGCCGCCTTTTCCGTGGATGGTCCCGTTGAGGAAGTTGCCTGAATAGAACTGCAGGCCCGGTTGGTCGGTGAGCACCTGCATGACGATGCCGCTCGATGGGTCGTAAAGCTCGGCCGCCTTGCGTAGCTTCTTGCCGGGGCCTATCAGCACCCAGTTGTGGTCGTAGCCCTTGCCCAGCTCAAGCTGCTCGTCTTTCACATCAATGCGAGCGCCAATCTTGGTTGCCTTGCGGAAATCCATCGGCGTTCCGGTCACGTCCGCTAGCTTTCCCGTCGGAATCAGACCCGGACCGACCGGCGTCGTCTTGTCCGCGGCGATGGTGAGCTCCTCGTCGAGGATCGTGTGCGTCGGATCGCCGCTGAGATTGAAGTACCCGTGGTGGGTGGGATTGAGGATGGTGGGCTTGTCGGTGGTTCCGAGGTAATCGATGCGCAGCCCGTTCTCATGGGTCAGCGTAAAGGTCACCGTCAACGTGACCGTGCCGGGATAGCCCTCTTCGCCATCCTTGCTCACGTAGGTGAGCTTGACGCCAGGTCCTTCCTTGCCCTTGACCGGTTCGGCTTTCCACAACTTCTTGTAGAAGCCCTTTGCGCCACCGTGCAAGTGGTTCGGCCCATTGTTGATGTCCAATTGATAGGTCTTTCCGTCCAGCGTAAACTTACCCGCGCCGATGCGGTTGCCGTAACGACCGACGATGGAGCCGAAGAAGTCCTTGTCCTTGACGTAGCCGGCAAGGTCGTCATAGCCAAGCACCACCTCGCGCAGCTCTTTGTGTTTGTCGGGAACCTTCAGCGAAACGACGATGGCCCCGTAGTTGATGATCTTCGCCTCGGCGCCCGAGGCATTGGTCAACGTGAAGAGGGTCACCTTTCCGCCGTCTTCGAGGGTGCCGAATGGAGCCTCGGAGACCGATGGCTCGGCCTTCTTGCTGGGCTCGGCCTTCTTGTTGGTTTCGGGCGTCGACGCCGCCAGCGCGGGCAGAGCGAACGCCAGAACGAGGGTGGACAGAATGGATCGTGTGGCCATGGCTGCGATGCTCCCTTCGCGGTCAGAAGATCGCCTCGGCCTGCAGGCCGGCGGTCCAGGCACTCAGTTTGTCACTAGCGGTGTAGAGCTTGTACGAATCGATGCTCGCGCCGCGAGCAGCCTCGTTCCAGTACGCCTCGGTGAAGAAAAGGCGCAGCTCCGGGCGGCCCCAGAATCCCCCGGCCCCGGCGAATGCTACGGCGCCAGTGGCTTTGAACAATTGCTGCGCCTGTGCAAGGCCGTTGGTCTTCTTCACATTGTCGTAGCCGGCCTCGCCAAGCAGCTTAAGGTGGTCGACTACCTGGAAGCTCACGCGATCACCGGCGGAGATCCAGGTCGTCACGGACCCCTGCTCACCCAAGTCATCGCGCTCGTATACGCCGGCTAACTGGTTTCCGAACCAGTCCGTGGGCTGAATCGTGAACACATCGACAAATCGCAGCCGGGACTCAGCCGAGCCGTGGGTGAGCGAAAAGTCGGGGTAGTAGAAACGCGCGAGAGTTCCAAAGCCCGTTCCACCACCCTTACCGTATTGGACCGCGAACTTGTTGTTGCCGCCGAGCAGGTCCTGTACGTATTGGAAGGTTACGCCCCATCCGCCACTTCCCGGTTTGAGCTGGTTGTTATACTGATCAACGTCGGCACTCCAGTTTATGATGGTCTGTTGCCCGAGCTGAAACTCGCCTCCGTACCATGGCTTGAAGCCGCGAATCTGAAGGTCCATGCGAATGCCGAAGCCCATTTGCAGCGGCAATGGCGGAGTCCCATTAGGCTCACCGTCGACTGCGAATATGGCGTAGCTGATCGTCATATCCTTTATGATATCCGGGACCGAAGGCCCCATCTTCCCAATGGTGAAATCCTCGATTCCCGCCCCGACGCCGGACGGGTTCCAGTAGAAGAAGTCGCTGATGTAGATGCTCTCGCGCTTATAATAGCGGGTACCAACCCAGGGCGTGCCCCCATAGAGCCAGTGGATGTCCTTGATGTCAACGTAGAGATTGGGGAAGGCCACGGTCGCGCCAGTTCCGGGCGAACCGTTGTCTGACGAGGTCACCCCGGTGGGAGAGTAGCCAATGAACGTGTTCGGTATGAACGCGACCGGCATGAAGTGCAGCCTTGCGACCGAGCCATCGTCGCCCGCGTACGCAACTGCGGTGAGGTCCAACTCGGACCACACTTCACACTCGTTGCCGAGCCGGTACTTGGACAGCAAGCCCCCGGTAAGGGCAAGCTGGAAGCAGACCTGTCGGCCCTTGCTGCTGCCGTTCATACCGAAGCCGCCACGGAAGTATCCGTGCACAGTCATATCGCCGAGTTTCGGTTTGACGACCGGCGCGGCGACCGGGGCGACGACCGGCGCTTCGATTTCCGCGGCCGGGGCGGCGGGGGCTGCTACCGGAGCCGGCGCCGGTTGCTCGGCCTTGGGTTCTTCAGCAGTCTGTTGCTGGTCGGTCGGTTCCTCGGCGAATGCATGGGTCGACAGGAAGCCCACTACAAACAATCCCGATAGCCCCAATAGCTGTAATGCTCGTCGCATGGTTGGCCCTTTCTCTCGTGTTTTACAGTGGCTGGAACTATATATACTGGTATCGCTTCGCCTACGACTGTCCGTAGTAGGCGTTCTTCCCGTGCTTGCGCTCGAAGTGCTTCTGCACGAGATAATCTGGCAGTCGTTTGGCTTGTGGGTCCAGGCTGCGCGTGATGGACGCCATCTTGGCGAGCTCTTCGAGGACGACGGCGTTGTACACCGCCTTGTCGGCGGTCTTGCCCCAAGTGAACGGGCCGTGCCCCGCCACAAGCACCATCGGAATCTGGCGCGGATCGCGCGTGCGGAAGCAATCGATGATTTGCGTCCCGGTCTCGGCCTCGTAGTCACCGCGGACCGCCTCGGCGGTCATGATCGCCGTGCAGGGAACGTCCTCGGCAAGGTGATCCGCATGGGTCGTTCCGTAAATGGGAATCGGCATAGAGGCCTGCGCCCAAGCGGTGGCATAGGTCGAATGCGTGTGCACGATGCCGCCGATTCCCTGGAAGGCCCGGTATAGCGCGGCGTGGGTCCTGGTGTCGGAAGAAGGCCGCAGGCTGCCCTCGACCACCTTGGAATCAAGGTCCACAATGACCATGTCGGCGGCTTTGAGGCTCTCGTAGGCGACGCCGCTCGGCTTGATCGCGAAGACCGCCCGCCCGGCGTCGAGAGCCGAAACGTTGCCGAAGGTGAAGATGGCAAGACCGTGGCGGGGAATCTCCATGTTCGCCCGCCACGCTTGTTCCTTTAGCTCGTCGTAGCTCGACCTCATCTCGGCCTATCGATAGCTATCGGCCCGCACGGAAGGCAATGTCGTTCCAGTGCAGCTCCTTCTTGAGCGCGGCGATGTCCGTGCCATGTCCGATGCGCACGCATTCTACACCGAGGATAGAAGCCAAATCCTCCATCTGCTCGGCCGTGACCGCACGGCTGAACGACGTGTGGTGCGCCCCGCCCGCCAGGATCCAGGCCTGGCAGCCGCGCCTGAAATCCGGCCGCGGCACCCAGACCGCCCGGGCGACGGGAAGCTTCGGCATCGCCTGTTCGGCTTTGATGGCGTCCACCTCGTGCACGATAAGCCGCATGCGTCCGCCCATATCGACCAGCGTGGCGGCGACCGCCGGGCCAGGCGCCGCGGTGAAGACCAACCGGCACGGATCAGCTTTGCCGCCGATTCCCAGCGGATGGACCTCGAGCGACGGCTTTCCGTCGGCGATGGACGGGCAGACTTCCAGCATGTGGGCCCCGAGAACCTTCTCCTCGCCCTTGACCAGATGGTAGGTGTAGTCCTCCATGAACGACACGCCACCCTGCCGACCGGCGGAGATGACCTTCATCAGGCGCACCAGCGCTGCCGTCTTCCAATCGCCCTCGGCGCCGAAGCCGTAGCCGTCCGCCATCAGGCGCTGGCAGGCGAGGCCGGGAAGCTGATTGAGGCCGTACAGATCCTCAAAAGTCGTGGTGAAGGCGCCGTAGTTGCCGCTGGTGAGAAAGGCGCGCATTCCGATCTCTTGCCTGGCGGCGTCGCGCAAGCTTTCGCGCTTGGCGCCGCCCTTGAGCAGCGCCGGGGCAAGGGCATAGCTCGCCTCGTATTCCTCCACCACGCGATTGACCTCGGCGTCCCCCACTTCCGCAATCCGCTTGACCAGGTCACCGACCGCATAGCCGTTGACCGACCAACCGAGCTGAATCTGCGCCTCGACGCGATCGCCGCCGGTCACCGCAACTTCGCGCATGTTCATGCCGCCGAAGCGCACGATGTTCAGCTTGCGCGATTCCGCCACCCCGCACGCAACCCGCGACCAGGCCTCAAGCTCAGCGACCACGTCGCTGTCCTGCCAGTGCCCGACCACCACCTTCGGGTCGAGCCTAAGTCGCGCGGTGATGAACCCAAACTCGCGGTCGCCGTGGGCCGACTGGTTCAGATTCATGAAGTCCATGTCGATCTGCGACCAGGGCAACTCGCGATTGAATTGCGTGTGCAGGTGCGCAAGCGGCTTGGTCAGCCGGGTAAGACCACGAATCCACATCTTCGCGGGCGAGAACGTGTGCATCCACGTGAGCACGCCGACGCACGCCGGTGCCGCATTGGCTTCGAGGCACATCTGCGAAATGGCATCCGGCCCTTTTAGCGTGGGCTTCCACACCACTCGAACTGGCAGCTTGCCGGACCCGTCGAGATACGCCGCGATCTCGCGCGAGTGTTCTGCGACCTTGTTCAAGGTCTCCTGCCCGTAGAGCTCCTGACTTCCCGTCAAGAACCAGATCTCTTGGGTATTATTTGTAGCGCTCATGTTCGCACCTTTGTTGATTTCGTTTTGCGGCCACAGGCGGCCGCCCTTCCATTAGAATGACCAATTAAGATGCCCGAAGCCATAGGGGCCGATCACGACTTGCGTTTCAGCTCGCCTTCGACGAACGAGCCGAGCGCCAAATAGTCGTTATAAAGACGGTCGTAGCGCTTCGCGCGGTCAGGATCCGGCCGATAAACAGCGTCGGTACCCGAGGACATCGCTTGCTGAGCCTCTTCGACTTTGCGGTATAGACCAGCCGCAGTCGCGGCGAACATGGCCGCACCCAGCGCGACCGTCTGGTCACCCGCCGCCACCGTGACCTCGAGATTCAGGACGTCGGCGATGGTCTGCATCACGAAGCGACTCTTCTTGGCGACGCCCCCGATGGCGATGGCGCTGTCAATTCGGGTCCCCTGGGCGCGAAAGCGTTCGACAATAGCGCGCGAGCCGAAGGCCGTGGCTTCGACCAAGCTACGAAAGATGCGCGGCGCATCGGTGCCCAGCCGGATGCCGGTAATCGCGCCCGTGAGCCGCTGATTGGCATCTGGGGTTCGGCGACCGTTCATCCAGTCGAGGGCGACCGGCGCGGTCTCCTCGATGCCGAGGGCCGTGGCGCCCTCTTCCAAAGCTGGGATGATCCTATCGGCAATGCGCTCAGTGACCTGACGTTTCACATCTTCAGAGATGCCGGAGAGCGTGGGGAGGATGGCTTCGAGAGGCCAGCAAAGCAATGCCTTGAACCACGCGTACACATCTCCGAATGCGGATTGGCCCGCTTCGTAGCCGGTCATGCCTGGAATCACCGATCCGTCCACCTGCCCGCAGATTCCGGAAACCAGCTTCTCGGGTTGCTTGTCGGGCGGCGCAACGACCATGTCACAGGTACTGGTTCCCATCACCTTGAGCAGTCGGTTCTTGCTGATGCCGCCGCCCACCGCGCCCATATGAGCGTCAAACGCGCCCACCGCCACGACGGTTTGGGGGGACAGGCCAAGCTTTGCTGCCCACTCGGCCGAGATCGTGCCAAACGGCGTGTCGGAGGTGAATGTCTGGGTTCCCAGCGTCTGCTTCAGCGCCGGAAGCTTAGGGTTAAGCTTGGCGAGAAAGGCATCCGCGGGATAGCCGCCAAATTCGGCGTGCCAAAGGGCCTTGTGTCCGGCAGCGCAACGACTGCGCTTGAGCCGCGCAATGTCAGTCGTGCCGGTAAGTACCGCAGGAATCCAATCGCAATGCTCGACCACGGTGACTGCGGAAGCCGCAATAGCCGGGTCCGTCTCGAACACATGCGTAATCTTTGCCCAGAACCACTCGGACGAATAGATCCCGCCCACGTATTTGGTGTAGTCCACGCCGCCCCAGGTGCGTGCCAGGTGGTTCAGGCGCTCGGCTTCGGCCACCGCCGTATGGTCCTTCCAGAGAACGAACATGGCATTCGGGTTCTCGGCGAACGGCGCACTCAGTGCAAGCGGCTTGCCGGTGCGGTCTGCCAGCGCCGGCGTGGAGCCCGTCGTGTCGACGGCAATGCCGCGCACTCTAGCCGCGGCTGTTGGCCCGGCTTTTCCGAGCGCCTCTCGCACCGAGGCTTCCATGCTTTCGAGATAGTCGAGCGGGTGTTGCCGAAACCTATTCTCGATCGGGTCGCAATAGAGGCCCTTGGCCCACCTGGGATAGTACTTGACGGACGTGCCGATTACGCTGCCCGTGGTCGCATCGGCGACGATGCTTCGCACCGAGTCGGTGCCAAAGTCGATCCCGATTACACAAGCGGCGCCACTCGCGGAGCTTTCCGGGTGGTTGTTAGGCGCCATGAAATCTTCTCCTCCTAGCCCAACGGCATTTGCGCAACTGGGCTCGATACAATACGCCAATTGCCAGATTTGTAGCTGTCAGGTCGGAGCACGATAGGACATGCGCTCCCAATGTCAACAGCAAATCACCATCTATTGCGGTCGCTTCCGCGAATCCAGATGAGCACAAAATTACATTAGGAAGACGTTGGCGCGTTCAATCAAGGACACCGTCCAAATCCAATTGGATCTTCCGTAATTCGGGCGAGCAGTGATCAAACCTGAAAATGTGCCAGAGGCGGCAGCGCCAGGGGCGGGTCGCCCGCGACCCGCTGGGATCTGAGATATGTGTAGGCGGCCGCCACCGCTTCCATGGTGCTCGACCCGCGCTGCTGCCGTTCGGAGAAGACTTGGTCTGGGCCAAGCCCGTCGAGCCCTGGCAGGTGACGCTGCGTACCCATCGCACC
>CAZBIU010000270.1:0-9411 GCA_964491625.1 uncultured Myxococcales bacterium | reverse complement strand
TCCGATCTCGTGCCAAGAGTCGATTCGCCCCGAATGCCGCCGCGGAAATCACCAGCGCACTGCGCGTGGGCTGGAGCGGAGACGATCGGGCATTAGCGCGGCTTTGGGACCTCAGCGAAAGCGGATGCCTTCCTCTGATCGAGATACTCGCAGAGGTTTCCTTCCGTGAATAGCGGCTTGTCGTCGCCGCAAGACACTCGGATTGGTCATCGCGGCCATTGCCGCCACAGGCCAGGCGAGGTCTTTCGCCATCGCGACGACGCTGTCGACCTGGCTGCGGACCCGACTCGACAGCGCCGTCAACCGCTTCTACCGGCTGCTCGGAAGCGATCGCTGCGAACGGCGCCGGCACGATCAAGTGGAGTGCGGCCCCGAAAGGCCTGAATCCCCTAGATCTCCGGGCCAATGTCGACAACAACGATCGCCCCCTCGCGATCGTTGTCCCCGTGGTGGCTACCTTGCTCATCCGCCGAGACGTCGAGCGGTTCTACACGGTTCGCGAACGCCGAGTTTGCAACTGAGCCGTGAATTCTGGCACTTCCGTGGCCGCGACAAAGACAGGTTTGACTGTGCCGTTGCCAGTGCAGTTTCTGGCAGCCTGGCTGGCGGTCTGGCTCGGGCGGGCTTTGCAAGAGCAAGTCGACTACCTGAGAGCGGAGAATCGTTTGCTTCGGGAGAAGCTTGGGGCACCGCGCGAATGGATGCTCGGAAAACGGGAACGGACGGCTACTGGTGGACCACGGTCGTGCCGTAGACCTCGACCACGGTGTAGGGACCTGACGGTCGTTTCCTGAAGGACCTGTCAGTCAAGCATGGCATGGACAGCCCGGTGGAGGAAGTGGATGGCAATCGCTCAGACGCCGTCCGGCTAGGCTCGCCCTCTGCCTGCTTGCCCTTTCCGGCTGTATGCCGCCTTCGTGGGGAGCGGCGGCGCTGCTGCGCCCATCGAGGAAGGCACTGGCCGATGCGCCGCCGATGCCGGTTGAGACCGTCGAAATCGCGAGCGATGGGGTAGTGCTCAGGGGCTGGTTGTTTCGGGCGGCGGGCGAGCAACGAGGCACCATCGTCTACCTGCACGGCGCGGCCGACAACCGCGCTTCCGTCGCAGGAGTAGCGAAGGGGGTACGACGTACTTGCATACGATAGCCGGGCACACGGCAATTCCACAGGGGACGCCTGCACCTACGGCTACTATGAGAAGCACGATCTAGCGAAGGCGATCGATTTCCTCAAGGTGCGCGCGGTTGCGGTGATTGGTGTATCGCTCGGGGCCACGCGCGGGTGAGCCGGATCGTTGCCATCTCGACGTTCTCGGACCTTCGCACGGTTGCCTCTCGACGAGGCGACCTGGCAGGTTATCGACGAGTGGCTGACGCCGGAAAGATGAAGTCGGCCAACCTGGCCCACCGGGCCTCAACCATCGCCGTTGTCGCGCTTGGGGCGACGTGGGTGTACCTCTGGTCAGCCGACGAATCTTGCGATGAACTCGAGGTTGGCGTCACAGAGCAGGTTGGACTGCTGCGCGGTAGGCCGTGTCGAAGCTGTTGCGGGAAACAGTCTTGTTTACCAGGTGGTCCTCAAAGTACGCCCAGGATGCCTCTTCATTCAGCAAGGTCTCACCGTCTAGGATGCAGCTGAAAACGTGGTTCTTGGCGTGTTCGGACCCGAACAGGCGCAGGGACACCAAATCCTGAATTCGGACGTCCGGATATAGGTTCACCTTCACGTTGTCGGTGTCAAAGCCCCGCTGCTGGACGGCCATCAGCGAGTCGGCGGCCACCTGGAGCAAGAAGGGATACAAGCGCTCGTTCGCGACCGGCGCCTCCAGCCGGCCCCACACGTGATAGCCGCGCCCACTGGCGATCGCCAGCGGTTTGCAGTCGAGGGCTTCCAACCGTCTTACCAGCGCGCGCACCGCCAACTGGACCTCTGGGATCAGGCGGCTACCGCCCTGGGCGTGGTTGTTGTCCAGATTGAACGAATAGACTGAGTTGGCCCGCCGGTCGAAATACAGGCACACATTACACAGCTTTGCCACATGCCACGCCAATAGCTCGTCGACCTGCGATTGGGTGATGTTGGCTAGCTTGTACTTGTGCAAGACCTCGGTCAGTGTCAGTTCGCCGTAGTCCAACTGGATACCGCGCGCTTCCAGTTGTGCCAGGAAGTCGAAACCATAGGCCGACACCTCCAGCTTGACCCTGTCGGTGGGCAAGCCTCGGTAGAACGCCTTGAGAAGAGCTACCCGGCGATCCATGGCCCCAACTGTTCGAATGTTTCGAAGCCCCGGGCGCCACCGCCTTGCACATGCCGATTCTCGTCGTTCACCGGGTAGAAAACGCGAACCCCGTACTGTCCGCCGTACATGATGTTGAACAGATTGTCATCGACCAGGATGTCGATGCCCCACAGCTTGCAGAACACGATCTTGTTGCCTGCCCGGAAGATGTAGTCGAATGGAATTTCGTTGTCGGTCAGCCAAGTCTTGGTGGCTTCGAAGGACGTACGCAGATCCCGGTGCGTGCAGATGACGATGCGCCAGCCTTCGCTCTTCAACCGCCGCATGAATGCGACACCGTCTGGTCTTGCTTGGGCTAGGCGGTAGCATTCCAGGTGAATCTTGGCGCGAAAGTAGGCGAATTCCGTGCTCAGCAACTCTTCGACTGCGTGGGGTTGCGTGCGCAGCCGGTCGAGGTAAGCGTCGAACGTCGCGCGCCCTACGGCGTAACGCTCATGGTACGCAAAAGGATTTCCCCCCAACGTCTGGGTGAAGTTATTCAGCGTGTCGTCGAGATCGACTGCGATGGTTCTCAAACTACCAACGGTTATCGGCGAACCCGGCTGGGCCCTGAAGCGCGAATGGTCCTCTGCGCCGCCCAGGACGTTTCGACCATCCCGAGGCAAGTCTTGCCGACTCGGTTCTGCCGACCAGCAGGCGTGACCGTTCGATCTTTCCCTGCGTTTTCGCGGTACGACCCTTGCCGGACTCTGACCTGGCTCCTCCTATCTGCGGATCTTGCAGTGGAGAGACCGAAATCACGGAGGCATTCATGTCCATCAGCAGTATCGGCATGTGAGCGAGCATCGACGGCGCGGCCAGCAAGCGCGGGAACGTCTCGTCCGGCATGGGCGCGGTCGCGACGGTGAATTCCTTCTGAGCTGTCTCAAGCGCGGTATGCTCAGCCCATGTTATTGAACGTCCGGGGCACGTGCCCCCTAGGGATTTCGCTGGTTATCTTTGGTGCAGGATGCCTTGCCTCGTCGGCAGCCTCCCGAGGCTATCCACTCTACGCCGTGCCTGGCGATCGGCCTCCCCTCTCGCAAGTGGCAACCCTCAGTGCGGCGGCAGGTGTGGGCGCGACACCGCAACGGTCAGGTCGCGCGATCTTCATCAAGAAGGTCGATGGACAAGATGTTTCAGAGCTCGGTGCGACTTTCGAGCTCTTGCCTGGGTGCCACGTCGTCGAGCCCGAAGTGCCAGTGCGTGCGGGTGGGCCGGCAGATACCGTCGGCCCACTGGCTCTTGTCTTTCCCATGCAGGCTGGGCACGCCTACACCGTCGTGGTGAACATCTCCTCAAGCGGCCTTGGGGGGCAGCGCAAGGTTTACGGCGTGGAGCAGAATTTGAGCTGGCAGACCACAGCCACCTTCCAGCCCGTTGTGCCCGACGGGCTGAATACCTGCCCTTGAACTCGATCGGCGACAGTCGGCGTGCGACGACAATCTGAGGGGTGGACTGCGGCTTTCCCCGGGAATACTCTCACTGGTGATGACGATCTGCATGGCGTTGCACCCTGTCGCAGCTCTGGCACTGGCCTTCACGGTCGTCGCCTGCTCATCGAACAAGGGTCAGGGAGGCGTCGGCGGCACTTTGACCACGGGCGGAAAGCCGGTTGAAGGTGGCGCGACGGGTACCAGTGGCGTGAGCAGCGGCGGTGCCGGCGGAGCCGCAGGACGGCCGAGCAGTGGGGGCGCCACCAGTGCAGGCGGTGCGGAGAACAGTGGTGGCGTGGTGGCTGGGGGCGGAGCCGCAGGACAGACGAGCAGCGGGGGTGCTAGCGGCGCGGGCGGCACGACGAACAGCGGCGGGACGCCGTCCACAGGTGGCGCCACGGGCAGAGGAGGCGCGGGCGGAGCCGCAGGACAGTTCAGCACTGGGGGTACCAGCAACTCGGGCGGCGCGCCGGGCAATGGTGGCGCCGGGAGCACGGGCGGCGGCACACAGGGCCGCGGTGGCTCCTCGTCGATGGGCGGCACTTTCGACGCTGGCGGGATTCCTACCGGCGGCAACACCGCCGGGGCCACGGGTGCAGGCGGCACGACCGTCAGCGGTGGTCGTGCTGGCAGCGGAGGGGCTACCAGCGCAGGCGGCGCGACCGGCACGGGTGGCGCAACCTCGACCGGTGGAGCTGCCGGTAGCGGTGGCGGGGCGGGCTTCTCTGCCTCCTATCTGCTCGGGGCCGACATCTCGTTTGCCGAGTCGGCCAGCTCGGGGGCCCAGGATAGTCTTTTGTCGCAGCTTCTGGCCCACGGGTTCAACGCGATCCGCCTGCGCACCTTCGTCGACCCCAGGGCCGCCGACGGCTATGACCCGACGAACGGGTACTGCGACATCGACCACACGGTGGCCTTCGGCAAGAAGGTCAAGAGCCTTGGCATGTTCCTCTATGTGGATTTCCACTACAGCGACAACTGGGCCGATCCTGGCAAGCAATGCGTGCCGGTGGCGTGGCAGAAATACACGACCATCGCCGACCTGGCGACTGCCGTGCACGACTACACCAAGGATTCGATTACCAAGCTCATCGCGGGAGGTGCGCGTCCCGACATGGCGCAGATCGGAAACGAGACAACGCCCGGCATGTTGATCCACGTCTGCGACAGCAGCGGTTCGCCCACGGGTACGAACTCAGTCTCTGGCAGCATATCCAATTGGAGCAACCTAGGCGCGCTGTTTAAGGCCGGCATTAAGGGCGTCAAGGATGTGGACGGTGGCATCCTCACGGCCTTGCACATCGACCGCGGCGGCGACAAGCCGGCTGACGCCGCCGGTTCCGCCCTCAACGTGAGCAAGAGCTACATCGACAATGCCACCAAGCAGGGGGTGACCTTCGACGTCTTCGGCGAGTCCTGTTACCAGCAGTACCAGGGCGATCCCACCAGTTCCACCAATACGAGGAATACCTGGACGAGCACCCTCGGTGGGATAGCCACCGCGTACCCGAAGATCAAAATTCTCGCTGCCGAGTACGGTCCCATGGAGCGCGAGATCAACGACGTAGTCTTCGGGCTGGCCAACCAGCAGGGCCTCGGCACGTTCAACTGGGAACCCGAGAAGAGCGGCGATTGGAATGCCGGGGGGCACATCCTCTTCGACTGGGAAAACGACACCTTCACCGCCCAACCCGACCTCTCGCTTTACGATCAGATGAAGACGGCATACGCAAGCCGTCTTTAGCGGCTGGCTCGGGGCGTGCAGCCTATCTCCGACTACCTGAAGACCTCCAGCGCCTCGCCACGAACGGCGCGCAGATCGTTCCACAGCGACGGCAATGTGTCGGTAGAGAGCCCGGCGGCGACTCCATCGGGCGACACCGCCCCCTTGGGGGCTACCTTGCGTACCCGCCGAGAAGTCCATTGATTACGCTGCCCTCCGGTAGTCAACATGCAGACCGCCGAGCACAGGGCCTGGGGCTTCCGCACTGTCCGACCGTTGGCTGCCTGATGGAAGACACCAATGGCAAGGCGGCTACCACCGACCGCGAGCGCCATTTCTGCGCCCGCTGCCGCGTGCCCGCCAAGCGAAACGGCTTCACCATCAGGCAAAATCTGCAGTCCCCGAGGCTACGGAAGCCCTGACAACGTTTCGAAGTCCCCGCCGACCGCGAAACGGCTATCACAGATAGGCAAGAATTGCCTACGGTCAGCCGCCATCCGCCCCTGAAACAGGTCCCGTGCGCTACGGCCCCTCTTCGAGAATCCATGTTTCTTTCTGTTACAGACGCGAAAGATGTGGGCCGAATGTGCCGATAGCTCAAGGATATGCGAGGGCAGCAGTAACATGGCCATCTCGTCCATATCGTCTCTCACGCCAAGTGCTATCGCCAAGCTGTCAGCGACTGACCTGCGAAGCGCGCCGGCGACCGACTTCACAAACCTGACCGGCACGCAAGTGCAAGCGCTGACGACCGCGGAAATGAAGGAGCTGACGCTGGATCAGGTATCGGACCTGACCACCATTCAGCTCTTGGCCTTCAGCGCACCCCAGCTTTCGGCTCTCAGCAAGACGCAAGTCGCGGCCATCGGCCCGAACGGAGTGGCCGCTCTTGCAACGACGCAACTTCAAGGCCTAACCAGCACCGACATCAGCGAGCTGACCACGACGCAGGTTGCCGCGTTAACGGAAACCCAACTAGAAGCCCTGACCAGCGCGCAACTCAAGGGACTCGCCGCCACACAGCTCACAGTGCTCTCCACCACGCAGATGTCATTCCTCTCCTCCACCCAGCTCACGGGTCTCACGGCCTCCGCACTCACCGGCGCCACCAACGAGCAGATTGCAGCGCTAACGCCCGATCAGTTGCGAGGTCTCGGCAACGTTGGCGCTTTCGATACCGACCAGATCGATGCGCTGACCACCGATGAAGTCGCCGCACTCCTCAGCACGCAGCTAAGAACCCTGGGCAGTGACGATGTGGCCGCCCTGACCCTGCCGCAGCTCGCCGTTCTGGCCGACACCCAGCTCGCGGCCATCCTCACAACTGCCATCAAGGGCCTCTCCGCCGACCAAGCGCAAGCGCTCACGAATGCCCAGCTCGCGGGTCTTGCACCGACGCAACTCGCAGCCTTGACCACGACGACCATTGGCGGGCTCTCTGGTGACCAACTTGCCGCACTGACGGTCGCGCAGATTCAGGGATTCAGCTCTGCCGCCCTTGGCACGCTGACATCCGATCAATTCGCGGCACTCACCGAAACACAATTGGCGGCGCTGACCAGCAAGCAATTGGGCGGCCTCAACAGTACCGCCGTCGGCAACTTGACTTCGACCGAGCTTGGCGGGCTAAGCAGCGCGCAACTGACCGGTCTTACGACGCTGGCCATCGCTGGTCTCTCCCCAGACCAACTGACTTCGCTCACGCCCACCCAGGTGATGGGTCTCACGGCAGCGCAGCTTCAAGCCCTCGACCAGGACACGGCCGCCGCGCTGACGAGCGACCAGGTGGTGATCCTTACCGCGACCCAAATCCGGGGACTCACCAACACCGCCATCAACCTCCTCTCGACCACCGATCTCTCGGCTCTCAGCGCGACCCAATTGTCCGCCCTTACTACCACACAACTTGCGAGCGTTACCGAAGAGCAAGTCGGGGTCTTCACGACATCCCAACTTGCCGGATTGGCGGCCACACAGTTCGGCGCCTTCACCACCACCGCCGTCGTCGGGCTGACCGTCTCGCAACTGGCGGCGCTGGCGACCTCCCAGATTACCGGTCTTGGCGCCGCCAGTCTCAACGTCTTGTCGGACGACCAGCTAGCCGCCCTCAGCTCAACCCAGCTCGCCTCCCTCACCGTCACCCAGGCGCGCGGACTCGGCAGCGACTTCTTCGCCGGACTCACCAGCACGGCCTTCGCGGGTTTGCTTTCGACCCAGCTATCCGCCATCACCGCAACGGCGGCAAACGAGATTCCTCTTTCCCAGCTCGACCTTCTCAGCAGCAGGCAACTCGCAGCCTTGGGCGCATCGGCGGTGAGCGGCCTGAGCGGCGACCAAGTTGCCAGTCTCACGACGACACAGCTTGCCGGATTCACCAGCACGCAGCTCCACTCCCTTTCAACGACAGCCATCGATGGCCTTGCCACGACCCAAATCGCGAGCCTGAGCGCCAGTCAGGTCAAGGGCCTCAGCTCCGAGTGTCTCAGCGAGCTGAGCCCCGACCAATTTGCGGCGTTAAGCACGACGCAATTGTCGGCAATTACCCGGACACAGATGCTCGGCCTGACCAGCTCGAACGTCGCGGACCTGACTGCAGCCGAATTGGCCGGCCTCAACTCTACCCAGTTTTCGGGTCTGAGCGCCATCGCCATCGCCGGACTTGGGGCGGACCAGCTTGCCTCGCTTACGGCCACACAGCTGCGAGGTCTTGCCTCCACGCAGCTCGCCGCTATCAACCCAGACACCCTCGCGGCAATGTCCTCCGATCAGCTAGCGTCGCTTGCCGCCACCCAGATTACCGGCCTGACGTCCACCGTCCTTGGCAACTTGTCCGCGTCCGGTTTGGCGGCGCTCAGCTCAGCGCAGCTTTCGGCGCTCACTACGACGCAGGCCAAAGGGCTGAGCGCGGACCAGCTTGGCCAACTTACCACGACGCAGATCGTGGGCATCACCGCCACGCAGCTATCGGCCATGACCGCGACCGTAATCACGGGTCTGACTACCACCCAGCTTGCGGCCTTGAGCATGGTCCAAATACGCGGCCTTGGCGGGTCCAACCTCAATGCTCTTGCTGCCGACCAATGGGCCGCCCTCAGCGCCACGCAACTCCTGGCCGTCACCACGACCGAGATCGCCGGACTCAATAGCACGACCATCAACCAACTTTCCGTCACGTCGCTGGCCGCTCTAAGCGCGACTCAGCTCTCGACGTTAAGCTTCTTGGCCGTCGCCGGCCTTGGCGAAGACCAGATTGCGGCCCTGACAACCAAGCAGCTTCGGGGCCTTGCCGCCGCCGCCGTTCGCGCGCTGGACGCGACACAGGTGGCCGTCCTAAGTGTTTCCCAACTCTCGGCGCTCACCACGACACAGATCGCGAGCTTGACTTCCACGAACGTCGCCGCGTTGTCCACGACCGGCTTGGCCGCACTCACCACCTCTCAGATTGCAGCTCTGACTGTGAGCCAGCTTGCGTCCATGTCGTCGGACCAGTTCGCTATCTTGTCCACGGCGCAGGTTCACGCCATGCAGGCGACGCAGATGGGCGCCCTGTCCACGACCGTTGTGGACGACATGAGCACCACACAGCTCGCCGTGCTCACCACGACCCAGATCAGGGGACTCAGCGCAGGCGACGTCAGTGCGCTCAGCGCCGACCAGATGGCAGTCTTCAACTCGACTCAGCTCGCAGCAATAGCGGGAAGCCAGGTGCTGAGCATGTCGAGCACCGACGTTGGCGAGCTCACGCTCACCGAGCTCTCCGCCATGACGAGCTCGCAAATTGGGGCGATTACCGCAACCGCGGCCGTTGGCCTGACCCCGGACCAAATCGCCGCGCTCACCTCGTCACAGGTGCGCGGCATGACGGCCGCGGTCCTGCATTCCCTCACCGGAACGCAAGTCGCGGCGTTGGGCACGCAACAGCTGTCCGGCCTCACCACCACCGCCCTCCGGGGCCTTACGTCGACGGCGGCGAG
>CAZBIU010000269.1:0-9453 GCA_964491625.1 uncultured Myxococcales bacterium | reverse complement strand
TTGGATGTGTGCGATTGGGAAAGAGTACTTCTGGTTGCATGGCCTGTCCTCGGGGCTGGTTGGTGATAGTGAGAGCGGACCGACATTCTTCAGTTGGCATCTACTTCACGCTCGCAACCAGCTGGCCAACTCCGGAGGTGGTGGCTAAGAGAGGGACCGGGCCGCCGCCGTTCTGACAAGAGATGGGCGCGGTCAAGGCGAGCGCAAGGGGGATGGCTTGACGTAGGCTAGGCACATGTCGACTGTAACACCGCGGCGGGAACACAGCAATTCGGGCACGTGGCATTGTCGGGCAGGTGGCATTCGGGCACGTGGCAAGCTTCTTCACGATCTCATAGCGGCGAGCGTGTGCGCAGCGCCACCGTTGCGACACCCGAGCCCCTGCGTTTGCTGCTCGCGGGCTGACGCGTTGGCGATCGCGCCTTCCGCCACAGCATGTCGCACCGCGGCCCTGTGGCTCAAGCATTGATGCGTCAACGCAGTGTCGCTTTCATCGCGGCTCCTGGTAGCGAGCGTGCGCCGCGCGAAATCGAATCCCAATCGAATCGTCGCAGGTGCAGTCGCCGTCGAGCTCGGACAGCTTCTTGCGCTGCCTGACGGCCTCGATGGCCTTGGCGAGTACAGCCCGGTAGGCGGGCAGCACCAGGCGTTCGATCTTCCGCGCGACTTGCTCGGGCGTCTTGTTGAGCGAGGAGGTGATCTTGGGGTGTCGTCGGCGTGGTAGTGGGGATTCTGGCCGTGCGAATCCTTGAGGTGGTGCAAGTTGCCGGAGATGCTGATTCGACCGTAGGGGCGGCCGACGTGGAGCCCGACGCGCACGTCGTCGCTACGGCCGACAGCCCCGAAAGCACATCATCACCGTTCTCGCGGCCTGGCCGGAGACGGTCTCATGCGTCACGGACGAGGCCAAGTCTCGCAGCTCCGGGCAGGTCTTGCGGGGCGGTCCACTGCCTACGTAGAGATCCCATTCATCGTGAGTCAGATTGCGATTCGCGACACGGCAGGCGTTCCGTCGCCAGTGCTCTGGATTGATCTCCCAGGAGAACACCTGCTTGTCACCATCGCCCGCAATCAGGCGGCCGCCGTCGGGAGTAAAGGCAAACGCGTAGGCGGGCCGTCGGTGGCCGATCAAGGGCAATGGCTCTTCCTGCCGATCACCAGCGGGCCAGAGAAGTAACTCCGCATCCGAACCAGACGAAACCAGTTGATCGGTCCCCGGTACGAAATCGACCATGGTGTGCCCCTTGCCTGCATGCGCTTTGCGCAGCGGCCCCACCAGCGTGAGATCGCCAAGGTTCCAGCGGCCCACTCGCTGATCCTGCCCTCCGGTCGCAAGCAGAGTCCCAGCGCGATTGAAAGCCAGGCCGCTCACGGAACCGTCGTGGCCTTCCTGTGTCGACAGCTCACTTCCCTTCAGGAGGTCGCGCACGAAGAACCCGCGTGTCTCGTACGCGCCACCCAACCGCCGACCATCGAACGAACCCTGGAGCACGCGCGGGAGACAATTGGTATACCCAATCGAAATCGGAATGGCCATCGTCCCACATGATGTCCCCTGACGTGACGGCGATGAACAACCGGTCCGTCCCGTTTGACTTGCGCCACTCGAGAACCTCTTGCGTGCCCCACCTCGAGTCGGCCGCCTCCGGTGAGGCCATCAGAATGAATGCACCCGACTGCGCGACAGCCGAAGCGATTCGCCCCCACAAGTCTGGAGCCGCGCTCAGGTTGCTTTCATCGCGAAATACGCGCAGTGCCCGACGGCGATACCACGGCCTGGCCAACACCTGCAGCGCCTTCTGGACCGCCGCCGCTAAAGCCATGTCTGCAGCGTGACTGTACGAGATGAATGCATCGTACGCTCTACGCATGGTCCGCTGCTCCCCTCGGACGACCGTCGAAATCCCGTCTTCCATGTGGCCAACTCCTGCGGCAACCCGACCAGTTATCGGTCCAGGCACTGGCCTCCGCAAGAAAGATTCCCCTAAGCTCAGCTCGCCCCACAACCTTGCGGCGATCAAAGCGGATGCCGGAGGATGCGGACCGATGTGGCCGCGCCGCCCCGTCGATCACCACGTGGTCCGGCATCACTTTGGAGGCCAAGATCTAAATGGACCCCCTTCCGTCAGGCCGTGGAAGCGGCGATAGTCATCGAGGTGGCGGCCTGGCGGACGAGCTTGGTAGCCAGTACGGCGACGTCCGGTCGCCACGCCCACCATGCCCGCGAAAGGCGCACACCGCGATGGCGTCGAGCGCATGGATGCCAAGCGGAAAATGTCTCTGCACCCGGCACAGCATCCTTGCAAAGATGGTTATGGTGAATGATCATCGGCGCCAGGCCCGCGCCATGCTCGAACGGCAAAGGTCGAAGGAGCACCCGATATGCGTTGCCTTGGAATAGCCCTAGCGATACTTTCGTTTCTGATCATCAGTCCTTGCGCCACTGCAGCCAACCCGGAGTCGAGAGACCGTACCACCACTACGACGAGCCGGGAGGCGAGGGAACGTGCCGCCAGGAAGGCTTGCCTGACAGCCGATACCGCCAAGGGCGTCGAGCTCCTGGCGGACTTGTTCATCGATACGGGGGATTTTACCTACATCTTCAACCAGGGACGCTGTTTCGAACAGAACCGCCGGTATGGGGACGCCATTGGCCGCTTTCGCGAATACCTCGTGAAGGCCGCCAAGCTGTCCGACGAGGACAAGGCGGATGCCGAGAAGCACATTGAGGTCTGTCAATCCTACCTCGGCCAGAGCGAAGTGGCACCCGTGGCGACCCCTGCGCCGACCACGCCTGTACCCCAGCCAAACGCGAAGTTAGAACCGGCTTTTGCCGCCGTCCCGCAGGCACCGGTGGTCTCCGTCGTGCAGGCTCAACCAGTCTCGATCAGTTCCGAGGGCTCGGGGCTACGAATCGCCGGAGTAGTGAGCGCTTCTGTCGGTGCTGCTGCTGTGCTGACCGGCGCTCTACTGAGTCTCAAGGTCAATAGCATGACGAGCGACCTGGAAAAGCCATACAACTACAGTCGCGACACGGATTCCACGCGCAAAGAGTACAAGACACTCGTGTGGGTCGGCTACGGTGCGGGCGCTGCTTGCGTCGCGGGTGGAGCACTGCTGTACTACCTCGGGTGGCGCAAGGCCCATCGCTCGCAAGCCAGTCTCGCGATGGTACCGGTGGTCTCGCCGGGAGCTACCGGCGCTCTTCTTGCGGGGGCATTCTAGTGCGACGTCCTTTCCCAGTGCACGCACCATTCGTCTGGGCGACTCTGCTGGTCATACTGCTCGCGAGCGGCTGTATGCGCGATCCCGACATTGCCAAGATCACCTGTCGCAACAACGACGGCTGTCCGGCTGGTTATGCCTGTGCGGCGACCGGCTTGTGCTGCCAATCGAGAAACGGCCTTTCGTGCGACGGCGCAGATGCCACGCTGGCCGATGGGGCGGGCTCCGTACCGGTGGATTCCACCGTGGCCGACGCCCCGATCCGGCTGGACGGCACAGCCATCGACGACTTCGGGTCTGTCTCCGAAGTCGGGATCCCGGCCGACGGTTCCACGGTCGAGGCAAACGACGCCAGTCGCGATGTCGCTTCGGGCTTGGACAGCGCCGGGGCTGGAGGTACGGCGGGGCTCGATGCGGGGGATCCGCACGCCGATGCACCCATGGGCAGTGGTGATGGCACCGGCGGAGTTGCCGGCACGGGCGGGTCGATCGTCGGCACGAGCGGGGGTGGCGGAGCGGCGGGAGCCGGTGGCGTGACCGGAGCCGGCGGCCCGGACGTGCCGCTGGACGCCCCCATCGGCGGCGGAGATGGCGGCGGCACCACGGCGACCGGCGGAGCAACTTCGACCGGTGGCATCGGCCTCGATGGGGCCACCGTCACTGGTGGCGCGATCGGAGCCGGCGGCCAGGACGCGCCAGGGGACGCCCCCATCGGAGGTGGAAGTGGCGGCGGCACGACGGCGACCGGCGGGGCAATTTCGACCGGTGGCATCGGCCTCGGTGGCACAAGCGTCGCCGGCGGCACGAATGGCACCGGAGGTACGACTGGCACGGGCGGGGCAACGGGCACAGGCGGGACCACGGGCATGGGCGGAGCGAGTGGCACCGGCGGATCCACCCCAAGCGGGTGCACCCCTGCTTGCACCGCGGGCCAGGATTGCATTGGCGGCGCTTGCGTGCCGTCCCCGTGGTATGGCACGCCCTGCACCACGACCCAGGATTGCCCGGCAAATTCGACCTGCAAAGACGGGTCCGACGAGAGTTACGATGGCACGAGGCTGCCTCCGGGTGATGGCACGTACGTCGACAGCCACGGAAGCAGTCAGTACGTCGTCAGCGGCGACCAGCTGAGCGTGACCGATACGATCACCGGCCTGGTCTGGCAGCGCGATAGTCCGGATTCGCCAACAGGCTGTGGCGTCAACGACAATCCAGCGTGGTGCACTTGGGCCGAGGCCCAGGATTACTGCAAGTCGCTCGGGTTGGGTGGCATGTCGGACTGGCGCCTGCCCGCGAGGATGGAGCTGCTCACGATCGCGGACTACACCAACCCGCAGATCGCCATCGACTCGACCGCTTTCCTGAACGCGGTGTATGAAATGAGATGGACGTCCTCGCCGTATGCCCCCTCATCCGCCAGCTTCGCGTGGCTCATCTACTTCGGAGACGGAAGCTCGAGCAGCGACGGGAACCTCTACTCAGGCTCCAGGTTGCGCTGTGTCCGTGGTTCACGCTGCTATCCTACCAATCGCTTCGTGGTGCTGGATGGCGGGCTGGTCCGTGACACGCTTACGAAACTGGTGTGGCAACAGCAGGCCAGCGACAAGACCGTGACTTGGCCGGATGCCCAAACCTTTTGTGCACCCGCGGGGGCGGACTTTCGCTTGCCCACAGTGAAAGAATTGCTCTCGCTGGTTGACTTGAGGGTGACCCCGGGACCGACGGTCAACCAGGCTGCATTCCCGAGCACCCCTCCCGAGCTCTTCTGGACTTCCTCGCCGTCTGCCGGCTCCTCGGGGTCCGCTTGGACCGTCAACTTCAGCGACGGCAACGTCGCCAAGGCGGACCAAGGCAATAGCTATAGGGTGCGTTGCGTCCGGTAAGCGGAGGACCGCAGGCTCAACCTTAGAAGGAGCCCGAAAGCGCACACGTCCCGCCGCCGGCAAGTGGCGCCACGGATAGGTCGAGTGGCCGGTGGCGCGGATCCTTGCGCCAAAGCTCAATGAACTTGTCGGTCGCGCTGGTGGAGAACTGTTCCCGCAGGGTCAACGACAGCAAGGTCCCGGTTACGGCCAGGGCAAAGCCGCGCTCAAGAATGCGCGAATCCTGCGATTGCTTGTTGAATTCGTTCAAGACCACGACTCCGCCGACAAGCCCCGTGACCAGGTAGCCCACGACCAGGCTCCGTACGCGTTTGTGGTGTTCCTCATCCTGGATCTCCTGCAGGCGGGTCTCGATGGCTGCGGCCACGCGTGCTTGGTCGACCTCGGGCCGGGACATGTCCGCGCGAAATTGTTCGTAGGCCCGCTCCCGCTCGGGGATGTGAACGAGCCGATAGAATCCCACCCCCAGGCTCAAGCTGGTCAGGATGATGCCGGTTGCCAGAAAGCTACCCTTCTCGTTGCTGGTGAGGGCGTGTTCGCGCGCCGCCAGCCCGAAATAGGTTCCATAGACAGCGGCCATGCCGAAGCTGATGGTGGCCGCGGACAGGCGCTGCTGGTGCTCGGCAGCCTCGAGCTGTTCGAGCAGCAGCCCCATGCGCTCCGTGTCTTCGCGCGAGATGCCGAAGACCGGCTCGGGCTCGCGCGCTCGCGCTTCGCGGTAGGCGGCCAGGGCGTGTACCCCAAAGGGCCGAACGAAAAGTCCGCGAAAGATCTCCCGCGCGCCACGCGAACCAGTTCGCGCCTCGTCGGGCGAAAGCTGCGCGAGAGACACCGGTTTGCCGCCGTCGTCGGGGAGATTGAAGCGGGCTTCGACCGTGCCCGCCGCGCTGCCATCGACCGTCAACCGTTCCACCTCCAGGTGCCCGGCCAGCGCAGTGGGAAGGCGCAGGTCAAGCACCTGGCCCGCCTCTTTGTGGGCGTCCAGCCAGCGCAGGCCGTCGCGGTCGCGCACCGCCAGTCGCATGCTGGCGTCTTGGTCAATCGTCACGGTCAGCGCATGCGTCCGCGCCACATCGAAGAGTGTACGCTCGTCGTCGCCGTTCGGTCCGCGCGCGAACACCTTGGGGCGGTAGAGCGGGTTCTTGATCTCGGCCGCAGCCGTTGCGACAAAACCGGCTAGCTCTTCGTAGCTCACGCGGCCGTCGTGGTTGGCGTCCGCCGCGCCCATGAGCCCCGAGCGTACGGCGTGGCTGAACACGCCAGACTGTAACTCGGACCATTCGAAAACCTCGGCCTCGGCGCTGGTCGACAAGAACACGCCCACGTTGGGCAGTTGGCGCGCCAACTTCTCGGCCGCGTCTCGGGGCGTGGCGAAGCGTCGGCCACCCGGCTTGCGTGGATTGACGACGAAGAAGGAATTGCAGCTATCGAGAATGACGTGGGACTCGTCGGCGCCGATGCGACGCAAGAGCGCATCGAGATCGTCGGCGGTGAAGGCGCCATCCGCAAGCTCGAGGAAACCGCGCCCCTCGTCCACGTCGCCGTGGCCGGCAAACACGAAGTAGAAGCCTACCCGTTGGCCCAGACGGCGAGCCTGACTCGCCTGCTGCGCGAAACGCTCAACGGCGGCATCGACGTGGGCACGGGTGGGCGTGGCAACAGATTTTGCCAATTGGGGAAAGAGTCTGGCCGTATCGGAATCAAACGCCGTCAGCAGCGTGGTGTTGGCCTCGCCTGCGAGGGAGGCGAAGACTTCGTGGTACTTGGCGCCGTCATCATCGGCATACTGCAAGGGCGGCCGGTCGAGCGCGGGGCCGCGATTACTGGCCACCACCAGAACCAGCGTCCTGGATGGCGCGTCGGGGACGGCCGCCAGCGCTCGGCTGGCCAGCAGGAATGTGGGTAGCAGGACGATCGCTTTCACGGCTTTTCCCTATTTGGCGCGGCCGAAACGGCAACCACCCGCAGGGGCAAGGCCTCGATGTGCGCAGCGGGGAAACGGCCGCGCAGGTTGGCAGCACTTCTTTCCGGCGCTGGCAGGGATTCGATGCGCGAGACGTGCAGGGGTTCGCGCGAGATGACGGTAACCAGCTCCAGCGGTCCTGCTGGAAGATCGTCGAGCATCACCGAATCGGGAAGAACCTTCTTCATCTGTAGCGGTTCCAAGCGAACCGCCCCTGGATCGGTTTGAGGATCCTCGAAGCCCGGATAGGCCCAGTGAATCTCGCCGCGCGCGTCGATGGCAAAGACAAGCAAGTAGGCCGCAGCCGCGTCGATGTTGTGGTAGCTGGCCACGATGGCCGTGGCGGGCGACAGCGCCGAGCCGGCCTCCAACTTGCGTGGCGAGGACTCGATGGCCCAAACTTCGGCGCCCACTTTCTGCGTCCAGGGTACGCGGTGGCCACGGGCGCTGAAGATTCCTTCATGGGTTTCCGTGGCCGGTACAACCAGGAAAGCTGCGGCCGCTGCTACTGCCAGAGCGCCGCCCGCCAAGGTCCAGCTTCGCCAGCCGAAACGGCGCGCGGGGGACTTGGCATGCTCAATCCGGCGCATGACAGCGGCAACCGCATGCGCGGCCACCGGCACCGGGGCCGCGAGGTCGCGCAGGAGATGGCGCTGCCTTTCCAGCTCATGCGCGCACCGCGAACAGCCGCAGGCGTGGGTGCGCAATTCACTAGCTCGGTTCTCCGTGACTTCCCCATCGATAAGGCTCAACCATTCCTGGTGGCTTGGGCAGGTGGTGTTCATGGCGAAACGCCTCCCTCGAGATCGTCGCGCAACCGCTGCATGGCCAGGCGCACGCGCGAACGGGTCGTCGATTCGGAACAGGCCAGGATGCGGGCGACATCCGGGTAGTCGAGCCCCTGATCGAAGCGCAACAGAACCGCCTCGCGCAGCTTGGTGGAAAGCCGGAGGAGCGCCACCTGCAGTCTGCGCTGGCGCTCACGTTCCAAGAGCACGTCGAGCTGGTCGGGGGAACAAGCGCCGGGAAGCGGGCCGTCGAGCTCGGCGTCGCGATCGCGACGGCGGCGGCGGTTGTCGTCGCGCAAGCGATTGAGGCAGCGGTGCCGGGCCAGGGTAAACAGAAAAACCACGAACTTGCCTTGTGGACGGTAGCGCTCGCGCCGCAGCCAAACTTCAAGGAAGATCTCCTGCGCCAGCTCTTCGGCGGTGGCAAGCTGGCCGACGAATTTGGCGCAGTACTGCGTGACCCTCGGCATGTAGCGGCCGACCAGCTCGGCAAAGGCGGACTTCGTTCCGCCTGCTGTCAATGCCATGAGCTGTTCGTCGTCGCCTTGATCGATCAGCTCGGCGCCCGACGACAGGCTACGCAAGGGCACGATGTGAGGTCGCGTTTCGCGCATGGCTCATCTCAAGAACACCACGGAAGCAGCGCTGTTGAGTGGAAAGTGAAGAATGAAAAAGAGCCTAAGCGATTCGATGGGCGTGCTGTCCGGAAAATCGTCGCTGGAATCTTCCGGCGCCGCAGGACGGGCTGGGCACGGTAGCTATGAACACGGGACCAACGCGCTCCGCTTTGGCTCTGGCCCCGGGGGCCGGCCGTAGGTGGATGCTTCCGGGACCCACCTCTACATGACGTGTGGTACGTCCGGGTCCGGCGACGTCGGTGGTGTGGACCATGCGAAACGCCTAACCTGCGAGGGTCGGGCGTGCTGGTTCGCAGGGGGCGTCTGGGTGCGCTGAGGTTCCCGTATATTTTAGGCTGGAAATTCCTTCAGGTCGTTAATGCCGCCGTGGACCACGCTGTCGGCCTCGATGCGCGCAGGGTTGTCCGCGACCGAGTCTTGGTCGGGCGAGAGGTCGCGGGCGCCATGAAAATACTCGGGTTTCGGTTTCGCTCCTTGGTGCGGGTGGCCTTGCGAACGGTCGCTGGTTTCCCTGGCGTAGATGCTGCGAGCTGTCTCCAAGGCATTCTTCCCAGACGCGTGGACGAGCAGGTCGGCCACGCTGACGACACCGGTGAGATGCCCGCCCTCATCCAGCACCAGCAGTCGCGACACTCTCGCCTCGCTCATTACTTCGCCAACTCGGTCCACTGTACAGTCGGCCGTCACAGATCGCACCGTCGGTGACAGCACGTCTTCCACGAGAGTCTGCGCTGCGAGTCGGTCCTTGCCGATTACGCGTAAAGCGATGTCTCGATCCGTGATCACACCGATCGGCTTGCCGTCGGCAGTGCACACGGGCAAGAAACCTATGTTGTGAAAAGCCATCAGCTTGGCTGCCCCCGCCACGGTTTCGCGCGGCAGAATCCATTGGACGTCACGACTCATGATCTCTTTGCAATGCATGTTGGGACTCCTATTCGATGACGGGCTTACGC
>CAZBIU010000268.1:0-9515 GCA_964491625.1 uncultured Myxococcales bacterium | reverse complement strand
GCTTTTCGTCCAAGCGCGAGGCGGTGACCACGTCGGTGACCAGGCGGCTGATGCGTTCGCTGTGGGTTCTGCCGAGCAGGCTCAGAATCGGCTCGGGGACCTCAGACAATTCGATGACCTGACCGCGAATGGCATCGTCGAGGTCGTGGTTGACGTACGCGGCGATGTCAGCCACCCGCGCGATCTGTCCTTCCAGCGTGGACGCTTCGTGCTCGGTCTCGCTGGCCAGCACCTTTCCCTTGCCCTTCGAGTGGCGCAAGATCCCGTCGCGTACCTCGGCCGTCAAATTCAGACCTTGGCCGTCCTTTTCAAGCACCTCGACCACGCGAATGGACTGCCGCCCGTGGTGAAAGCCGCCCGGCATCAGCTTTGCCAGGATGCGCTCGCCGGCGTGGCCGAACGGCGTGTGGCCAAGGTCGTGTCCCATCACGATCGCCTCGACCAACGATTCGTTGAGGCGTAACGCGCGGGCGATGGTGCGTGCGATCTGCGACACCTCCAGTGTGTGCGTTAGCCGGGTGCGGTAGTGATCGCCCTCGGGCGCCAGGAACACCTGCGTCTTCCCGGCCAAGCGACGGAAAGCCTTGGAATGCAGAATGCGATCGCGATCGTGCTGGAAAATCGGGCGCACGTCGTCGGGCGGCTCGGGACGCTTGCGCCCAATGCTCAGCCGGCTCTTCTGCGCGTGCGGCGACAGAACCTTCTCTTCATCGGCTTCAAGCTGCTCGCGTACGGTCATGCTTTTGTTTCTAGCACCGGTCCTCTCGAACGCCGCAATTTGGGGCGTGTTTCTAATAGGTTTCTTCCCAGTTGCTTCGGCGAATGTGACCAGTTTCTCCTAGGCAAAAGATCGAAGAAGGATTGGGTAAGTGCTTGCGACATCCGATGGGTATCTCTACCTTGCGGGTGGGAAAGGGAAGGCACAATGCAAATCAAGCCAAGCGCGTTGTTCGTGATTTTCGCCTCCACGGTTCTTGTCGGAGCGCTCGCCGGAGGACCAGCCGTGGGACAGACGGCTCCCGCGCAGGCGCCTGCGCCTGCGGCCGCGGCAGCGCCGCCGCCGAGCAACGCGGACCTGGCGGCTCGGGTTGCCGACCTGGAGGCGTATATCAACAACACCCCGCCCAAGGCGCTGTTGGCGCCCGGTCCCGGCCACAACGGTTGGATGATGACGTCGGCGGCGTTGGTTCTGTTCATGACCTTGCCTGGGCTGGCGCTGTTCTACGGAGGCTTGGTTAGGCGCAAGAATATCCTTTCCGTGGTGGCCCAGTGTTTCGGGTGCGCCGGGCTGGTCACCATCCTCTGGTGGGCATTCGGCTACAGCGCCGTGTTCGCGAGCGGGAGCTCGGTATTGGGATCGATGAAGTTCGCGTTTCTCCACGGCGTCACCTCGACGCCCAATCCGGACTACGGCGCCTGGGTTTCGCATTCGGTGTTCGCCATGTACCAGATGATGTTCGCCATCATCACGCCGGCGCTCATCGTGGGCGCCATCGCCGAACGCATGAAGTACTCGGCGCTGATGGCGTTCATTCTCGGCTGGATGCTGCTGGTCTACTTTCCACTGGCGCACATGGTTTGGGGCGTGGACGGGCTGATGAATGGCCTTGCCAACCCGAATGCGAGCATCAAGGCCATCGACTTCGCTGGCGGAACCGTGGTGCACATGTCGTCAGGCTGGTCGGCGCTTGTGCTCGCCCTAATCCTCGGCCCGCGCAAGGGATTCGGCCGGCGCCCGTTCATGCCTCACAGCATGGTATTGACCGCGGTGGGCACCGGCATGCTCTGGGTCGGGTGGTACGGATTCAACGCCGGCAGCGCAGTGGCCGCGGACGGCATCGCTGCGGGCGCCTTCGTCGCGACCACGCTGGCGGCTGCTGTGGCCGGTTCGGTCTGGCCGATCATCGAATGGATCGCGCGGGGCAAGCCCACCGTGCTCGGTTTCTGCTCGGGCGTCGTGGCAGGCCTGGTTGTCATCACGCCGGCGGCCGGGTTCGTCTCGCCAACCGGCGCGGTGATCATCGGCGTGCTGGCAGGAGTGATCCCATACCTCGCCTGCACCAAGCTGAAGCAGATCTTCAAGTACGACGACGCCCTCGACACCTTCGGCGTACACGGCGTGGGCGGAACCTTAGGCGCGCTCTTGACTGGTTTCTTGGCCACCGCCGACGTCAATAGCAACCTCAACACCAACCTCGGGCACATCGTGGGCAAGACGTTGTGGATCGAGCAGCTCAAGGCGATGGGCCTGACCGTCGTTCTGGCAGTAACCTCCACCGCCGTGATGGCCTACGTACTAAAGGCCGTGCTTGGACTGCGTCCCGCGTTGGAAAGTGAAGAGCAGGGACTCGACGTCATGGACCACGGCGAGTCCGGCTACCACATGGACGAAGCAGCCGGCTAATTCGCCTGCGCCCAGACTATGGTCGAGTTGGATACCGAGCGGGCGCCGGACGACTGAATCGTCGGAGCAAAGTTGGGGTCGGCTAGGGAGTCGTTGAAGGGACCGTTCGGCGTCGAGATGCTGTCGATGTAGATCGTGGTGGCCGGCGTCTGCCAAGCGGTGCCGAAGCAGCCTCCGCCGGCCTCTACCTCGATGCGCACGAGCATGATGGTTGCGGGATCGAACCCTGACACATCCGCATCGGGAACCGGGATGCTGACGGTGGTGAAGCCCGACTTGAAGGTTGAAAGTGGCACGTAGGTGGCGGGGCTGTCGACCCGAGCCGGGGTGGTGAAGAATATTCGGAGGTCGCCTCCAGTCGCGTTCGGCGCGTAGGCGGTGATATCCAAGGTCGCCCCGGCAAGACTGTAGGAATTGGGCGTCTTGCCGTCGTAGTTCTGGTAATTGAAGCGTTGCCCCTGGTCGGCGGTGGCAAGCGGTACCGTGATGACGACGACACCGCTGGCGGTTGTGCCCCCGACCGTCGTCCCGCCGGTGCCAGGGAAGGCGCTTGGGCAGGGGGCGCCGCTGTCGATCGCGGCGGAGCCGTCCACTCCACCTGACGCGGTGGCGCCGCCAGAAGCTGTCGTGCCGCCCAAAGCAGATGCTCCGCCGCTTCCCGTCGCACCGCCGCTTCCCGGGACGCCCCCACTGCCGTGGGTTCCACCCAATCGCAATGCCCCGCCGGTAGCAGCGCCACCTGACCCGATGCGGCCGCCGCTGTTGCGACCGCTGGCATCAGTGGCCGCATCCTTTTTGGTTCCACCCGTGCCGTCGAGACGCACATCCGCCGCGCCACCATTTCCGGTGATTCCGCCTGCGGCCGGCGCATCTGCGGTACTGCCGCCTTTGGCGCTACCGTCGGCGACTTCATTCCCAGTATCTTCGGCAAGGTTGGGCAGATCGCTGGGTAGGTCCACGGCGCCAGCACCGCCGGACTCGGGCACGTCGTATCCGGCTAGATAGGCGTCGCGGGCCGGTATGCCGCCCGAGCCGACATTTCCACCGGCGGCATCGATTCCACTGACACTGCCGGCGACGTCACCGTAGTCGTTCAGAACGCCACCCGACCCGCTGTGGCCGCCGAGCGCGTCACCCGAGCCGGCGGCAACGCTGCCCGCGGTACTCGAATCGACAGCGCCGCTCACGACCCCACCGCTGGACGGCGGATGGTTTGCCCACGGTGGATCGAGGTTCACACACGCAACCCCCACACCAAGCAATGCCACACAGAGTGCGGTGCGAAGAGAGGTCACGACATCTTAATCGTAACCGCATTTACGCGACTCAGTAAGTCCCTGTGGGCGTAAAATTGTGCTCTGATCTCGTGGGCTTTCTGGTGCGGTCCAGGTACTTGCCCAAGCAAGCAGCTGCGCGGGCGCGGCTTTTGCGATGCGATGCGGACAAGGCCAACGCCGACGGAGATCTCAGTTCGGGGCAATCAAGCTCCGACACGAGGGGTCTCTAATCGAAGTCTGTTCCGTCACACCAAAGAGCACGGAGTCCAATGAAGATTCTTGCGCACTCATCGATCTCTTTCTTTTGCCCCTTGCTGTTGTTCGCCGCCCTCGGCGCACTTGGTCCGGTGGGCTGCTCGGCACCTCCCGCGGCGACGGGTGGAGGAGGCGGCAAGAGCGACTCGGGCGGCAGCTCGACTGCCGGCGGGGGACACGCGGGTGGCAGATCTATGGTAAGCGGCGGGAGCCTCAGCGGTGGGACGTCGGGTGGCGGCGGCAGGACCGCCGGTGGCGATGCGATCGGTGGTGGCGGCTCGGGCGCGGGTGGCGCTTCGAGCGGTGGATCGGGGAACGGCGGCAGCTTGGCGAGCGGCGGCAGGGCAGGGGGAACCTCCGGCGGCAGCAGCGGAGGCGGTCAGGCTGCGGGCGGTACGCCGGCGGCCGGCTCAACCTCGAGCGGCGGCAGCCTTGCCTCGGGCGGCAGAACCGGCGCGGGTGGCGCTTCGAGCGGCGGCAGGAGCGGGACTGCGGGTGTAGGCGGCACCGGCGTGGGTGGTTCCGGGACCGGTGTGGCGGCCGGCAGTGGTAGCGCGGCTGGCAGCGGTGGTGGCGCGGCAGGCGCGAGCTCGGGTTCCGGCGGAGCCGACAACGGGGACTGTTCGATTACCATCACCAGCAGCTCCACCAGCACGGCCATCGCGACGGTGGGAATCGTCGAATGGTCGACGACGTTCTCGAATCCTTCCAGCGCCCAGATCGTCTACACCTTGAATAACGCGAGCTCCTCGATTCTCAGCCAGGGCGGAACCGCGCCGGTGGATTTGAAGAAGGCGAACTATCGGACGCTGCTGCTCGGTCTCAAGCCGTCAAGCACGTACACCTTCCACGTGGAAGCGACGTCGTCGGGTGGCTCCGTCTGCAAGAGCGCCGACAAGACCCTGACCACGGGAGCTTTGTCGGGTGCGCCCGCGGTTACGCGAACCGCGACGACCCCGTCGGCGCAAGCCGGAGGCTTCATCGTGACCAGCACCGGGATGGGGTCGGGTGGCGGCATGGGAGGAGGAGGTACCGGCAGCGGCAGCAACGGCGCCTACATCGTCGATGCCGACGGCACGGTGGTTTGGTACGCGGCTGGCCCCACCCAGTGCAGTCGCGCGCACATGGACTACGAGGGCGTGAACATGTGGATGCTCTCGCTCAATGTTCAGAACGGCGGCGGCGAAATGCGGTTCGTATCGATGGATGGCCTGACAACCAAGACCAATCTCAGCGGTCTAAGCAGTTCGCACCACGACTTCGCGGTACTGCCGGGCAAGATCGCTGCCATGGTCTGGGCCGCCTCGGGAACCGATCCGGAGAGCAACTTGGTCGAGATGCCTTCCGATGGCTCGGGCTCGCCGAGCACGGTGTTCAAGATTGGCTCCAACCTTTACGCGGGTGGTAGCAGCGCATTTGGCGGAGGATCGAGCAATACCTACCACTGCAACTACATCATCTACCACCCGGCCGACGACAGCTTCACCATCTCGGATCGGAACCCGAACCTGGTGGTCAAGGTCAAGCACGACGGCACGCCGGTTTGGCAGATCGGCGGTAGCTGCACCAATGCAAAAGCACCCAAGTGCGCTACCGGAACCTGGCAGGTGAACCACGGCCACGATCTCGATGGCAACGGAAACATGCTGCTGTTCAACAACGGCCAGTCCGGCGCATCGCATGTGTTCGAGTTCAAGATCAGCGAGACGACGAGCGCCATCAGCTACTCCACGAGCAAGGACTTCACGTCCAGCAACAGCAGCAACGTGCTGGGGGATGTCCAGTTCTTGCCGAACGGAAACTTCCTTGTCACGTACTCAACCTCGGGCATCATGCTGGAAGTGGACTCGTCGTGGAGCACGGTGCAGACGCTGAAGGCCAGCTTCGGTTACGCGGATTGGCGCGAAAACCTGTACGGACCGCCGACGAGAAAATAGCGCCGGCGAGATCGGCCACCGCCGCGAGGCTTGCCGTGTCGCTGTGATAGCGGTAGTAGGATGCACGTCGTGGAAATTGCGCTTGAGCCCGTGGCTTTCGACCAGGCTTCGCCGGCTGGGGGCGTGGTGCGGGCGGCGAGGCGGCCGGAGGGGTGGCCTGTCACTGGACCGATGCCGGCGCTTCCGCACGACCTCGCGGGGTTGTGGCCGGGCCCCGACGAGGATTTGTGCTGGCTTGCCGGCAATTGGCGAATCCTGCAGCGGACCGATGGTCATCGCACCTCACTCGACGATCTTCTGACCGCCCATCTCGCCGCGACGATGATGCAGGAATCGTCCCCTGCGCGCTGCCTTGACCTTGGTTGCGGCATTGGCAGCGTGCTGCTGTTTGTCGCGTGGAGATTTCCACGGGCGCGCGTGCTTGGCATCGAGGCCCAAGAAGTGTCAGGCGCGCTTGCGCGCAGGTCGGTTGCCTGGAACGGGATAGCGGACCGCGCGACGGTGGCGCCGGGCGACTTTCGATCCGCGGAGATTCTCGCGCGCGAGCCGGCTTTCGATCTCGTCACCGGGACGCCGCCTTACTTTCCCATCGGCGCCGGACCGGAATCGGGCCACGTCCAGCGGGCGCCCTGTCGCTTCGAGCATCGCGGAGGCATCGAGGCGTATTGCCTGGCCGCGGCTCCGAGGCTTGCGCCGCGCGCGCCGTTCGTTGCTTGCGAGGCGTGGAATCAGCGCGAACGGGTCGAGCCCGCAGCCAACGCGGCCGGTCTGCGTTTGGTACGCTGGCAGGAAATCGTCCCCAAGCAAGGCAAGGAACCGCTGCTGTGCATATTCGCGATGCGCGCGGCAGAGCACGCGGAGCCGCTCGCGGTCCAGCCGCCGCTGGTGGTGCGTGATGTCTCTGGCCGCAGAACCCCAGAATTCAGGGCAATTCGCACCGCCATGGGCATGCCGCCGTGATTGGGGCGGCCCATCCGCAGAAGCGAGATTGGGTCAACTAGTTGCTTCAGGGGCTCCCCATGGTCGGGTGGTTGAGGTGGCGGTCGGAGCATGACCGCGATTCGCCTGCTACGCTCTTGTGCGACCGCAAGGCGCCAAACCACCATGACGAAGCTGCTGTTCGAACCCTTCCGCATTGGACAACTCGTGCTCGACAATCGCGTGGTTGCGCTTCCCATGTACTTGGCCTATCCGGACCCTGACCATCTGGTGAACCAGCTGGTTCTGGACTACTACGCTGAAATCGGTGCTTCGGGCGCAGGCATGGTGGTGGTCGAGAACGCTACGGTAGAGCCGCGCGGCTTGTGCAACCCTCGGACGCTGCTGACCGGCGACGACAGCCGCGATGACCGCTTCCTGCCGGGACTGACCAGATTGGCGGCGGCCATCAAGCGGGGTGGCGCCAAAGCGGTCTTGCAGATTCACCATGCTGGACGCTTCGCCAAGCGACCTGACAGCGTGGCACCCTCAGCGGTCAAGACTTGGGGTTTCGTTCCCAAGGCGATGGACCAGTCCGACATCGAACGCACCATGGCTGCCTTCTCTGATGGCGCCCGCCGGGCTCGGCTGGCCGGTTTCGATGCGGTTGAGCTGCACGGTGGCACCGGCTATCTGCTGTCGCAGTTCCTTGCGGCTCGGACAAACTCGCGCGACGACGAGTACGGTGGCGACGAGGAGCGCCGAATACGATTTCCGTTGGAGGTCGTGGCAGCGGTTCGTAGGGCGGTGGGCTTGACTTTTCCGGTCGGCTACCGTTTCCTGGCCGACGAGTATCTGCCGGACGGACTGACCTTGCCCGACACAGTTCCCTTCGCGCGAAGGCTCGCAGATGCCGGCGTGGCCTACCTGTCGGTGATGGCCGGAGGGTACGACGCCTTTCCTCTTCCTAAGTACCTCGACGATGACCGGAAGGAAGGCTTCATGGTTCCCTTTGCCCGCGCCATCAAGCAAGCACTGCCAGGCATACCTGTGATTGCCGCTGGTCGGCTGCAAGCGCCCGCTACTGCCGAAGCCGTGTTGCGCGAAGGTTCGGCGGACCTGGTGGGCTTGGGCCGGGTTCTGTTTGCCGATCCGCTGTGGCCGCGCAAGGCAAGAGGGGAGATTGCCGAGCCCATCGAGCCATGCCAGCCCGGCTGTGTCTTGTGCAACCGCCGCATCATCGAGCAGAAGCCTGCGTACTGTGCCCGATGGTCGGAAGAGCGGCGTCAGCAATTTCTCGCTCGTGTTGGAGGGTGAGCACAGCCAAATCAATGCACCAAGTAAATTGCGGATCAGCTTGACTCCGCGGCCCGAGCTATCCATTCTCGGGGCTTCCGCTTTGGGGCACCGCACGGCGCTCCTGTTTTTCAAGCGAAAGGATCCTGAAGAGATGGCCGAAGAAAAGACCACCGCCAAGAAGCAGCCGTCCAAGACGACGACCGCCGCCGAAGGCGCGGAGAAGTGCTGCGTGGAAAAATGCAAGCAGCCCGTGCGCGCCAAGGGATACTGCCGAAAGCACTACGTCGCTTGGCGCCGTGGCAAGGTCGGCAAGAAGCATCGCTACAACATCTGCAGCAAGGAAGGCTGCCGCAAGCCCGCCGTCGCGGCCGGCGTTTGCGCGGAACACAAGAAGGGCGCGGCCGAAGCTGCGCCCGCGGCCTCGTAGCGTTTTCCAGGGCTCGGCGCAAAGCCAGTTGGCCGGGCCGGCCCATCTATGTACAAAATCGTCGTCAAGGGCGGTCGTCGGCTGCGCGGTGAGGTCTGTGTTTCTGGTGCGAAGAATGCAGCGCTGCCCATTCTGGCGTCGTCGCTGCTCGCGCAGGGGCATTCTACCTACCGGAACGTTCCGGGGCTTGGTGACGTGGTCACCATGCGCAAGCTGCTCGGCCAGCTTGGCGCGGACGTGTCGGGCGACGGCACCACTGTCGTCGACAGCTCGCACATCAAGAACTTTGAAGCGCCCTACGAGCTGGTCAAGACCATGCGCGCTTCGGCCTTGGTGTTGGGACCGCTGGTCGGCCGCTACGGTCGCGCCTGCGTATCGCTGCCGGGCGGATGCGCGATTGGCGCGCGGCCGATTGATCAGCACCTGAAGGGATTGGCGGCGCTGGGCGCCCGTATCGAGCTCGAGCACGGTGTGGTGACCGCCAAGTCACGCCGGCTGCACGGGGCGACCATCGTCTTCGACCTGGTCACGGTCACGGGAACCGAGAATTTGATGATGGCCGCGGCGCTGGCCAAGGGAACCACCGTGCTGGAAAACGCCGCCTGCGAGCCCGAGGTCGAGGAGCTGGGGCGGGTGCTGAACAAGATGGGCGCGCACGTCCGTGGGGCGGGAACGGCTCTCATCACCATCGAAGGCGTCGACGAGCTACATCCTGTCGACCACGCCATCATCCCCGACCGAATCGAAGCCGGCACTTTGATGGTCGCCGCAGCCATCACGCGCGGCAACGTGCTGATTCGCGACTCGATGCCCGAGCACCTCGACGCCGTGATCGCCAAGCTGCGGGCGGCGGGCGTGGAGGTGACGGTAGAGGCGGAAGGGGTGCGGGTGATTGGCAGGTCGGACATCAAACCGGCCGACATCGCCACGCGGCCGCACCCAGGCTTTCCCACCGACATGCAGGCGCAATTCATGGTGCTCATGTCGCGCGCCAAGGG
>CAZBIU010000267.1:0-9530 GCA_964491625.1 uncultured Myxococcales bacterium | reverse complement strand
CGAGACAGCTTGGGAGCAACGACCCCAACCGTCCCCAGGCGGGACCCCGTTACTCTACCCGGCTCCAGCTTCGGCCGTCCAACCTTCGCCCGCTCAGGCAGTGCAGCTCTCGCCGCCGGCGCCGACTCAGGCGGTCGCACCATCTGCCCCGGCGCCTACCCCGGCCGCACTGGACCTTTCTCACCCAAGCGAGGCTCAGGACAGAGGACCGCCGTTCTACGCGACATGGTGGTTCTGGACCGGGGCCGTGGCTGTTGTGGGCGGCGCCGTCACCGCCTACCTCGTGGCAACCCACCGTGGAACCGACAACGCCTGCTCCGGAGGCTCCATCCCATGCGACGCGATCAAATAGCGTTTTCGATTCTCCTCGCGCTTTCCGTCGCTGCATGCAGCAAGTCCAAGGACAACACCGAGCTGGTGGTCACCGTCTGGAGCGACCTCGCCGTGCCCACCGAGATGGACGCTCTCCGCATTCGCGTCTTGGGCAAAGAGCAGACCGTTGACCACCCGTTTCAGTTGTCCGGCGACCGGCACGCGGGCACCTACCAGATTCCGGTACAGCTCGCCCTCGTGCCAGCAGCAAACAAGGATCTCTCCATCAACGTCACGGCCATTGGTTCCTCGGGAGGAACGGACATCGTCTGGCAACAAGCCGTCCTCCCGTTCATCCCGGGCCAAGCGCGAGAGCTGCCTCTTTATCTGGCCCGTAGCTGCAAGAACGTCTCGTGCGCCGACAATTCCGGGTTCACCTGCGACAATGGCGCTTGCACCAAACCTGTGGCGGTCAACCCGGCAGAGCTGCCGACCTATGTACCAGGACAGGTCGCCTCTGCACCGGATGCAGGGCCGGTCAGGGTCGGGCCGGACGCGAAAGACGCGCCCGCTGATCTGCCGCAAAAAGAAGACGGCCGGGCGGTTTCTGATTCCTTGCTTGCCTCCGACGCGCCTGTGATCCGGAACGACGCGGCGTCGGTCAAGCCGGATGGCCTGACCTTACCCGATTCCCTGCTGCCCGCCGAAAGGCCTCAGGGAGGCCATTGCGGCGACGGAACGATGCAGCGAAGCGAAGAATGCGACGACGGCAACACCGAAAGTGGCGATGGCTGCAACCGGATTTGCCAGGTTGAGGCCAATTGGATTTGCCCTGAAGAAGGTAAGCCCTGCAAGAGCCTGTCCATCTGCGGAGACGGCATATTGACTTCGGACGAGACCTGCGACGACGGCAACCGGAAGGATGGAGATGGCTGCTCGGCCGACTGCATGACGATCGAGCCCGGGTACGAGTGCCGCGCACCGGGCAGGAACAAGTGCACGCCCGTGTGCGGGGATGGCCTGCTCATTGGCGCCGAGACTTGCGACGACGGCAACGCCAAGAACGGCGATGGCTGCTCAAGTACTTGTCAGTTGGAGCCCGGCGCGTCCTGTCCCAGCCCGGGCAAGCCATGCACGACGTCCGTTTGTGGCAACGGTAAGGTGGAGCCCGGCGAGCTATGCGACTGCGGCACGGACCCGAAGAGTCTGCCGAGCAGCTGCAGGTCAGTGAACGGCCTGTTCTACGGCGATGGTAGCGGTTGCTCCAAGACCTGCACCAAGGAGCCGACCTGCCAGGACTCGAGCGGCAAGACTCAGGCGTGCAGCAGCGCGTGCGGCGACGGGAACGTGGATCCGGGCGAACAATGCGACGACGGCAACCTGAACGACAAAGACGGCTGCTCGTCCAGGTGCACGTTCGAAGACGGCTTCACCTGCTCCACCAAGACGGCCCAGGCCTTTTCCACCTGCCAGTCGGGCTCGGGTCAGTGTCTTGAATTGCCAGTCATCTATCGCGACTTCCAGCCCGAAAATGTTGCGTCGGGTGGGCACCCGGATTTCTACTTCCTTGGCACCAAATACAATGGGTCGAAAGCACCCACGACGATCTGCGTGCCCGATTCGGCTGGGCCGTCCAAGGGCAACGACTCGACCAAGCGCTGCTGGGGAATCGTGGCCGACAACCTACTCAATGGTAAGCCGCAGCCGGGCGCGACCAAGACCTGCGAATGTCAGTTCAGTGACTGGAGCATTGCGAACTCTACGCGCATCCCCAGCGGCTATACCCAAGCTGGTAACGACAGCCCACTGTCCGACGGGAATGGCAGCTATCAAGGAGGAACCGCCGGAAGCGTCGTCGACACCGTCAGCACCACGGGGCCATACACGGGCACGCTGACCGGCTACACCCCAAGCTCCCCCGGCGGGCCGGTCTGGAAGGGCACGACGCCGGCCTACAAGGACGCGAGCAGCCTCAGACAATGGTTCATGGGCGACTCGTCGGTGAACCAGACCTTCACCGACGTGCTTGAGCTGCAGTCGATAGGCAGCAACGTCTACCAGTACGCCAGCAAAGCCCGCCTGGGCCAAGGAGGCTTCTTCCCGCTCGATGCGCTAAACCCGTCGCAAGCCACGCTCTGCAATCTGTGGCCCTACTGGAACCACAGCAACGGCAACCCGATCTGGCCAACCTGCACCGGCGATCAGTACCTCTTTCCACCGCTCGTGATTCAATCGGATTGCCCGAATCAGAATCCGCTTAGCGACGGCTGTTGGATCTCGTCCATGGTCGGCGCCAAACACGACTCGTACTTCACCGACGAGGTACATTACTACTTCGTCTACGATGGAGCTGCTGGTCTCTCGCTGAGCTTCTTTGCCGACGACGATCTGTTCGTGTTCATCAACGGCGTCCTGGTGCTCGACCTGGGCGGCGTCCACCAGCAGCTTCCGGGTACGGTGACGGTGTCGGGTAGCCCGGGCGATGCAACCGTTGTCGAGGGCGGCTGCCTCGATTCCGCCGGAAACCCCACTGGAACTACCACCGGTTCGACAGCCTGCTCGACATCGAGCGCGTCTCCCGTCAAGGCCGTCGATGGCGACGACTTCAGAAACCGAACCGTCAAGCTGGGACTCGAGACCAACAAGATCTACGAGCTCGCCATTTTCGGCGCCGATCGGCACCCGCCGGAGTCGAACTACCAACTGACACTTCAGGGCTTCGCCACCCGGCGGTCTGATTGCGAACCTCGCTGCGGTGATGGCATTGTGGCAGCCGGTGAACAGTGTGACTGCGGCGACGGTACGGCAGCCTTGCCCGCAGGTTGCACCGGCCCGAACAACGACAACGCCTATGGCGGATGCACGACCATGTGCAAGCTCGGGCCATTCTGCGGTGACGGCCAGGTCCAGATGGACAGCGGCGGCAACGAGGAGTGCGACGTAGGCAAGGACAACGGCAACACTTCCCTCGGCGAAAGCGGTTGCACGGCCGGCTGCAAAAAGCCGCGCTTCTGCGGTGACGGCAGTGTCGATACGGACCTGGGTGAAGAGTGTGACCTCGGCGACAGCAACGGAAGAAAGCTCGACGGCAACCTCAGTCCGACGACAGACCCTTCCGGTCAAGTCTACTGCAGCGCCGACTGTACCATCCCGCCGGGGATCGTGTACTAGAGCACCGAACCGATCGCCGCCGAGCTAGCCGCCAAACGTGAACACGTAGGCCACGACGCCCTCGCCCTGCACGCGCATCACCAGCTCGTGCTCGCCGTAGCGGCCGCGAAAGAGGTTGTAGAGATCGTGGTGGTCGATGGTCAGTCTTCTCTCCGGACCGCCGTCCACTGATACCTCCGCGTCCACGGGACGAGCACCGGGCTCGATCCCGAGCACCAGGTTCACTTCGCCGCCCTGGGCGTGAAAGCGAATCTCGCCGCCGTTGGACCGAAGCACTTGCCGTTCGTCATCGACGAGCTGCCAATTCCCGACCAGCGCAAACTGGTCCAAGGCGAGAGCCTTCGGGGCCGCGTAGTGCCGAATCTTGCCGTCGGGGTTGCTCTGGCGGTTGGCAAAGGCGGCCCAGCCGCGCTCGCCAAGATAGGTTTCGGGCGACAGACGCCTCGTGCTCATCGCGGGCCGCATGGCCGGACCGGGAGTCGAGGTGTGCTGTCCCGCTTCGGCGAGCAGATTTCGGATGGCCGCATCGGTGGCATCGTCATCACCTTCGCCGAAATGGGTGTAGCGAACAATGCCCCGTGCGTCGATGAGGTACTTGGCCGGCCAATACTGATTGTCGAAGGCCTTCCAGGTCGCGAAGTCGTTGTCCTGGGCGATGGGGTACGTCAGTCCGTGCCGCTTGATCGCCTGGGCCACGCTCGACGGGTTCTTTTCGAAGGCGAACTCGGGCGCGTGGACGCCGACGATGGTGAATGGCTGGTCGTGATACTTCTCCCAATAGTTGCGCAGGCTGGACAGCGTGCGAACACAGTTGATGCAACTGTAGGTCCAGAAGTCCACCAGCACCACCTTGCCCCGCAAGGATGCCAGATTGAGCGGCGGCGAATTGTACCAAGGACCAAGCCCCGCGAATTCCGGCGCCGGACCGAGCTTGGGTAGCGCGGGTAGATCGCTGGTCGCTTTGCCTCGGGTCATCGCCGATGAGGGCATTGGGGCGGCCATGGCGCCCTTCCACAGCCCCTGTTCCAGCCGCGAGCCCCATCGGCCAAGCCCGGCGTGGTCCCCAACCCAGGTCTGGGCAGCGGCGAACGCCTGCCCGTGCAAAGCCAACGCCGTGACGATCAGCGCGACGCCCGCCACGTGCTTGACCAACCCACTGCGCCGGACCAACCATCCTAGTCGCGCAAGCACGCGCTGCCCGCCGTACCCGATCACGAGCAGCGGAAGGGCCGCGCCGAGGGCGTACGCGGTCAGCGCCAGCAGCGCGAGCAGGCCGCGCTCGTCCCGCACCAAGGTGAGGGCAAATCCAAGCGCAGGCCCAGCGCAAGGTGACCACACCAGCCCCAGTGTCATCCCAATCACGAATGCGAGCAGCAGCGATTCGCGCGCGAGCCCCGCTTGGACGCCGCGCTGGACACTGCTGCCAAGCTGCTGCAGTCGGGCAGCAACCCGGCCGCCGGCCAGCACCGCCAGTCCGCCCGCCGTCGCGGCGATGCTCATCGCGCCCGGGCAAAGCCGGTAGAACAGAAGCCCCGCGCCGACCAGCGCGAGGGCCGTCCGCAGCCACGATTTTTCCACCAGGAAGCAGACCCCGAACAGAATCAGCACGTAGTAATTCGCTACTCTGACAACGTCCGAAAGGCGCGCAAGGTGCTGGAAGACGACCTCGAAAAGGAAGGTCGACACCACGAAGCTCATCACCATGCCAGCGGCAATGACCAACGGCCGTGCCCGCCGCTGTCCCGAGAGGGTCACGCCCAAGACGATGGGCACGAGCGGCAGAATGCAGGGCAAAAGAATGGTCAGCGCGCCGGCCGCGAACAACGTCAGTAGTACCGTCATGATTCGTCCCTCCTAGTCGCGCAAGTAGTGGCAGGTGTAACCGTCCGGATGCTTCTGCAGGTAGTCCTGGTGATATTCCTCGGCCCGATAGAACGCTCCGGCCGGCACGATCTGGGTGACCACTTTGCCGGGCCACTTGCCCGAGCGATCGACCTCGGCCTTCACCCGCTCGGCAGTCCTGCGCTGCTCGTCGTCGTGGTAAAAGATGGCCGATCGGTATTGCGTGCCGAGGTCGTTGCCCTGCCGATTGAGGCTGGTCGGATCGTGCAGGCGGAAGAAGTAGCGCAGGATGGATTCGTACGAGATCACCTTGGGGTCGAACACGATCTCCACGGCCTCGGCGTGGCCGGTTTCCCCGGCATGTACCTGTTGGTAGCCGGGATTGGCAGTGCTGCCACCGGTGTAGCCGACCTGGCTCGAGATGACGCCGGGCAGTTTCCGAATCAGCTCTTGCACGCCCCAGAAGCAACCACCGGAGAGGGTCGCCACCGCACGAGCGCCGTGGTCGGGCGACATGCTCGCGGCCGGAAACCCGAGCCTCGGCAAGTATTGTCCATAGCCGGCGACGGCCATTTGCTCGGCCGGGATGAAGCGCATGGCCGCCGAATTCATGCAGTAGCGCTTTCCGGTAGGCGCGGGACCGTCGTCGAACACGTGCCCAAGATGCGAATCGGCGCGCGCCGAGCGGACTTCCACCCGGCTCTCGAACAGCGAATTGTCGACCTTGGTGACGACGTGACCGGGTTCGATGGGTCGGCCAAAGCTTGGCCATCCGGTGCCAGAGTCATATTTGTCGGTGGAAAGGAACAGCGGCTCGCCTGACACCACATCGACGTAGATGCCGAGCCGATGGTTATTCCAATACTCGTTGCGGAAGGGTGGCTCGGTGCTCTCTTCCTGCGTGACTTGGTACTGCAGCGGCGAAAGCTCGCGCAACCGCCGCGCCTTATCCCAGGAAGCGTTGTTTGCCGGCGATTGCGGACCAGATACCTCCGATTTTGCGGCAGGGGTTGCCGCGTAAAGGGCCGAACCAAGCCCGGCCAGCCCAGCAACGACAATCAGGATTCGCCCTCGAATGTTTGTCTTCGTCATGGTGTCTCCTCGGAAAATGCCTTCTTTGCTGGGTACGCGCGGCCGCCCGTACGGTTACCGATGAAGTGGAACTTCCTGCCGATGGGGCTAAAGTTGCGTCACAGGGAATGAACCCCAAGGAACCGGCGCAAACGTCAGCGTCGCCAAGCGACGAGGATCTCATGGCCGCCTATGCGGACGGTGACCACGCCGCGTTCCGCGAGCTTTTCGCCCGAAACGCGCCGCTGCTCACGCGGGTAGTGCGCAGCCAGGTGGCGTCGGACGACGAATGCCGCGACCTGGTTCAGCAGACGTTCCTGCAGCTTCATCGCGCGCGCCGCGACTATCGCAAGGGCGAGCCCCTGCGCCCTTGGCTTCTGACCATTGCCTACAACCTGTGTCGCGATCGCTGGCGCGCGCTTGGCCACCGTCGGGAGATTCCCATCGAGGATGCGCCTTTGCCGGTGGAATCAGCCACGGCGTCGGATCTTTTGCAGGAGCACCAGCGGGCGGCCCAACTGCGCGCGGCACTGGCGGTCTTGCCGTCGGAGCAGCAGCGGGTGATCGAAATGCACTGGTTTGCCGGGTTGCCCCTGCCTGAGGTGGCAGCGGCGCTTGGTGTGTCGTTGAGCGCGGTCAAGGTGCGCGCCCACCGCGCCTACGAACGATTGCGCAACAACCTAGCGCTGCGCAAAGAGGTGTAACCTTGGACCAGGACCACCGTATGCATCTGCAAGGTCGCCATCGATTCGGTGGCACGAAGAACATGCCGAAAGGTCGCTGACATGGATTGCGCGCGGATGAGGCAAGTCATGCTGGACGGCGACGGCCCGGCCTCGCCTGAGGCCCTAAGACACATGGACGAATGCGCGGCATGCCAGTCCCTTTTCGCCCACGGCGCCGATCTGGCACGCGTGTTGGATAGGATACAGGCTGCGCAGCCTGCCGCGCCCGAACCGAGCTTCGCCGACATCGAAAGCGAGCTTGGCAAGGGGCCAAGTTGGCGCAGGCGCCTTGCGGAGCTTTCGAGCGGCGCCCGATGGGGGTTGGCGGCGTCGGTGCTGATGGTCCCGGTCTTGCTCGGCGTGGCCATGCATCGCCACAACTTGTCCGAGTATCCCCCGGCCCGGATGCTCGCCGAGCTCGGCGCGCTCGCCGGCCTGGCGCTGGCATCGTGCTGGATCTGGCTTCGGCCGCTCTACAAGCCGCAACCGAATCACCGCGTGCTTTGGGCCGTGCTGGGGCTCGGGCTTGCGCTGCCGTGGATCCTGTCGCTTCAACCGGCGGCCCTATCCGAGCAAACGCCGGCCGCTTCGGTAGCCGCGGCTAGCGACCTGTCGCGTGCCGCGCGCTGCTTTTTCTTCGGGACCGAGATGGCCCTGCCGGCGCTGCTGATGCTGGCAACGCTCGGCCGGCGGCATTCGGGCTTTCCCGGTTTCGCGATCCTGCCGGCCACTGCTGCGGCGCTGGCGGGGCTGGTCGGGCTGGAGCTCCACTGTCCCGTTGCATCGCCGTCCCACTTGCTCATGGGACACGCGCCCATCGCAGTCGTGCTGCCGCTGTTGCTGCTGCTGCCGGGTCTGTGGTCGCACCGCCGCCGACGCATGATACGGCGCCAGCAGTTGCAACGCTAGCAGCCGAGCTAGCGCCGCCGATTTGTGACTTTTGCGTAACGATCGGCATAGCCACCTCCCAATGGAACGTCGGGTGCTTCAGTCTAGGCAGCGTTCGACCAGACCAAGGGTCGGCGTCTGTCGACGAGTCCAAAGTCGGATGCCGATTCGAAAGGAGCCATGGAAAATGAAGAAGCTCGCCCTGTCCGTAGCAAGCGTGGTGACCATGCTGAGCGCAACCGTCTCAGCTCAAACCCTGGTGACCGGGGCGGGCGCGACCTTCCCGTATCCCATCTATTCCAAGTGGTTCAACGAATTCCACAAGAAGCACGCTGACGCACAACTCAACTATCAGTCCATCGGATCAGGCGGCGGCATCAAGCAGGCGACCGAGGGCACAGTCGACTTCGGCGCCAGCGATGGGCCGATGACCGAGAAGCAGCTCGCCGAGTTCACCGAAAAGCGTGGCTGCCAAGCGCTTCATTTTCCGACCGTGCTCGGCGCCGATGTTCCCACCTACAACCTTCCGGGCGTCACTGAGCAGCTCAACTTCACGCCCGCGGCACTGGCCGGGATCTTCCTCGGCAAGATCACCAAGTGGGACGATCCCGAGCTCACCAAGCACAACCCAGGCGTGGCGTTGCCCAAGAAGGACATCGTGGTCATTCATCGCTCCGACGGCAGTGGGACTACGTACGTGTGGGTCGATTACCTCTCGAAGGTCAGCCCCGAGTGGAAGGCCAAGGTGGGGGTCGGCACCTCCGTGAACTGGCCGGTCGGCTTGGGCGGGAAAGGCAACGAGGGGGTCTCGGGTCTGATTCGCCAGACCGCGCATTCCATCGGCTACGTCGAGCTGATCTACGCAGTTCAGAACAAGCTGAGCTATGGCAAGGTCGAGAACGAGGCCGGCAAGTTCATCGGCGCCGACTTGGCGTCGGTCACCGCCGCCGCTGCGGGCGCAGCCAAAGAGATGCCGGACGACTTCCGGGTCTCCATCACAAACGCTCCAAGCGCTGCGGCCTACCCGATCTCCAGCTTCACCTGGCTGCTCATTCCCTCGAAGATCGAAGACGCGAAAAAACGCCAGATCTTGGTCTCGTTCCTCAAATGGATGCTGCGCGACGGGCAGAAGATGACCGAGGCGCTGTCCTACGCCCCGCTGCCAGCGGTGGTGGTCTCCAAGGAGGAGAAGGCTCTCGGCCTCATCAAGCCGTGATTCGTTCAGGCGCCATCGTCCAACCCACCTCGCCCTTGGGGCAGGAAGATAAGCCCAAGGGCCTGGTCGCTCGGCTGCGATCGGGCGACCAGGTTGCTCGCATGATCGTGCTCTTGGCGGCAGGGGCGATCTTCCTCATCACCGCCATCATCTTCAGCGAGCTGGTCCTGGAATCCAAGCTTTCGCGGCATCAGTTCGGCTGGCGTTTCCTGGTCACCAGCACGTGGGATCCCGTGATGGGCGATTTCGGAGCCCTGCCCTTCATCTACGGAACGATCGTGACCTCCTTCCTTGCCCTCCTGATC
>CAZBIU010000266.1:0-9533 GCA_964491625.1 uncultured Myxococcales bacterium | reverse complement strand
AGGCCGCGCATGCCCGGGATGGTCTTTTCGTAGTGAACCACGAACATCCGACCTCCCGCAGTGAATTCGCCCAGGGTATAGCCGGCAGGCGCGCCTTCAACGTAGAAAACCGACCCAATCAATCCGAATTCTGCCGCATGCTCCAGGGCGTCCCGCGCGGGCGCGTAGTCCGCCTGATCACGGGCCCCTGCGCGCCAGGCTTCCAGGACGGTCACTGCGTCGGCGGTTTGTTCGGGCAGAAGTGCACGGGCCTCATGCTCGTACTGCCTGGTGAACTGGTGCACCAGGTTGCGCTTTCGTTGCAGCGCCCGGCCGGCCAGGCTGGCCAGCGCTTCGCGCGGATACAGGTAGTCGAAGTTGTCGCGGTCCTCGGTCACGACCAGCCCGGCCTTGCGCAGGGGTTCGACTTGGCCCTGGGCGACCAGCTTCATCACGCCAAAGCGCTGGAAAAGCTGGTCGAGGAGGTCCGCAGGCGGAAGACTGAACGGGCAGATGAAGAAGGGTTGCCCCTTGTCCGCGCCGGCGAGCACGATGGTGCCGTCGGCAAGCCGGGTGAGGCGATAGGCGTGCGGCTCGCGGAAGCAGTAGATGCCGGCGAAGGAAAGCTCGGAGAGACCGTCCCGCAAGGAACGAAAAAGCGGATCGAGAAGGTCTCGATCCGCCAGCCCGACGGGCAAAAGGTCTGGGTAGTCGCCGATCATCTGTCGCGGGAAGTGTAGCAGCCTTGCTACCGGGGCCCACGACAGAAGGTTACTAAGTAAAGGACCCTGAGAGGGGCTTTGATCGCCGGGAGGGTTCCCGGTGAGAAATAGCGATCACCCCGCAAGAATTGGCGATCAGTGTTCTGGGCGCCCAATAGACAAGGGCATTGCGCGCGCCGTGCGTGTGTTACAGGAAGGTGGGATAGAAACCATCGAATCGTGCCAGGGCGGTGATGGGCACTCGTTTGTAGAACCGACCGTTCGCTTCTGTGGCGGCCACGGCGAAGGATTTCGAGGGCTCGGAATCGCGCAACAACATGGCTTGCAGGTATCAGAGTTGCGGCGCTATTGGACCATTCTGGACATGGAGCCTGTTGGGCCACTTTGGGAAATGACGTTCGTGCGCTCAGCTGCCCTCGCCGAAGATTCGAATCCACGGAGAATCGTTCGATGGAAACGAGGGCAGCCAATCCTTTAGCGTCTGAGGCTACTTACCTTCGCTGTTCAGCTTGGCGCAGTCTTTACAGAGAGGCTTGTTTCCGGTCCCAGCTACACGATTGTGAGCAGGAATTTCGCTTCCAGGTCCGCATTTATCGTTGTCGTGATAGTGCGGATCGTTCTTCGAATGCCAGGGACTCTTCTTCATGGTCTTTCTCCTTTCAGAAGTGGGAGCAAGAAGCGTCATCCCGATGCGGCGTCTTGTCAAGCGCGCTGCGCATTTGGTTATTGCCTAGGTGCAGCTAGGTTTCCGACCGCAATGTGGGCACGCCCCCGGCGGCGGGTATTTCCCGCTCAAGAGGTCGCCGACCGTAACGCCAGCCATCGAAGCCAGCCGTTGCGCGAGATTTCGGTGCCGTCGGATGTAGCCGCCAGCGCGCACCCGTCGCAGTGTCTTGCGTTTGGCTCGCAGCCCTCGCGCCAGGGAGAGCCACGTTCCGACGCGAGAATGCAAGTAGTGGAGCGCTGCCAATATGCGGAAGCGCTCCTCTGGGCTGAGCGGCGGCAGCGGCTTGCGCATCTACGCCGCCGCCCTCCCGCCGAAACTCGGCGTGATGCCCATCTCGCGCATTGCCTGCGCAAGGACAGCCAAGTTGTAGCAGAGGATCTTGCAGAGCACTTCGTTGGTTTGCGCGGCCAGCTTCTTGGAACGGACGGCGCCGCCAAACTTGCGCTTGAGTGACGAGAAAACGCTTTCGACGTTGGACCGCAAGTGGTAGTGCGCCTGGAACTCGTCTTGGCGGTACATGAAACAGCCCCAGAGGCGCCGCCACGCTGCCGGGCCAGCTTCCTTGCTGTTGGACTTGAACGGGACGTAGGGAACGGCGCCAGCGCTCTCTACGGCTTCCAGGTTGGCGCGCGAAAGGTAACCCTTGTCCGCTGACACCTCGGCAACTGCGAACGTCTGTGTGGTCGTTTGGAGCAAGGCCGGAAGCTCCGGGCAATCGTTGATGTTGCTCTCGGTGACCTTGACCGCGGTGACGATCCCCGTCTTTACGCCGACCATCGCGTGCGCCTTCAACCAAACGCTTTCGGACATCTCGTGTCCGTACTTCGCATCGAACCACCTGCGATAGGTCGAGGTTCCGAAGCCCGTGCTGTCCACGGCAAACTTGCTTTCGATCGTGGCGAGCGGCGTCGCGCTGTCTTCGATCAGCTTGGTCAGCAGGGCAGTCATCTCGGGGCGCTCCATGTACTCGAACAGGGTGTTGAATCGCGGCGTCTTGGTCATGCGCCCGGCTTCCGCGCACGCCTTGATGTCTGTGGTCGCGCGCCGGCCCGACATTCCGGTGTAGACCTTCATGGTCATTCCGTAGACGGCGTCAGATAGCGGAAGCGGCTTGGGGCCGCGACCCACGTGGGCCGGATTCTGGATACCGTCGCACAGTCCGCGCAGAAGGTCTTGCACGGTTTCCTTCTCTGCGCATTGGGCCTCGGTGTAGTTGGCCCAGTCCTGGGAATAGGTCTTGCGCGTAACCTTGATCGACTCGGTGACGATCTTCGAGCCATCGGCGGTCGTCTCGACCGACTGGACGATCTCAACAGCCCACATGTGCTTGCACTTGCATCGGCGCGTTTCGTGGTCCGGGCACGAGCACGAGCCAGCCAACGTGTTGACGAGATACGCGCCGTCGTTGGACTGGGAGGGTACCGCCCACGTCGTGCCGGCGATCTTCTTGATACGCCGGTCGAGAGAAAGGAGCTTGCCGCGTTCCTGCCGAAGGTCCGTGTTCGTCTCGTTCATCATGATTAGTAGTATATACCTAGTAGTAATACCGTCAAGGATATTATTTAGACTATTTTCCTTGACCGGTATGACCTTGGGTTGCACAGTCCATGGCATGGCCAAGGTCACGCTTGAAGGGTTCCGCTGCGAGCGCTGCGGACACGAATGGGTGCCTCGCGACAAGGGGCAGGAGCCCACGGTGTGTCCGAAGTGCAAGAGCCCCTATTGGAATAAGCCAAAGAAGAGCGGGGAGATACCTCCTTTGGCGAAGGAGTAATCCAAACGTGTGGCTAGCGATCGATACAGGGACCGCTTCTGTCCTGTGGATAACTTTTGCCAATTTGGCAATGATCACACACACCTAGAAGTCAAGATCAAAGTGCAATTGTTCTTGACACCAGTATCTCATGCCCACAATATGCGTGTTATCACCGAGGAGCCACCAATGCTACCCGTACGCCAGGACGGACAGCAGAAGCGTAGAACGCGCGACGTCAAAAGAGATCAGGATGCGAGGAAAATCGCAACCATGCTGTCACGCGGGAACGTGCTTATGCAAGCGGGCAGTTTTGAGACCGAGCAAGACGTTGATGCCCATCGTCGTAAGCTAAAGAACTACGAGTTCTGAGCGTTGGCGCAGCCGTTGAATTCGGGCGCCCTTGAGGCTCTCACAAAGCAGTGGAGCACTGCCGAGGAGAGAATAAAGCATGCGGGGCGCGTGAAGCTCGTACTGAACCACCCGGCGGTTAAGGAACTTCGCGACGCTGGGTATCACCTCATCAGGGCGATTCAAGCCTCAGAAACGAACGATGAGCTGGAAGAACTTAACCGATCGCTTCGGCATGCCACGCGGGCCAGCTACGATGCTGTCGAATCCGAAATTATATGGTTGCTTGAGCAGATCCGTGACTTCCAACGATCCTACCGTCTGGTGGAAATTAAGATTGACGGGCTTGATTATCAGGCCATCAGAAGACGCGCGCGTGAGGCCAATAAAATTCTTCAAGAGACCGCCCTGGAGAAGGAAACCAGAGACCAGCATTACACCAGGATCTTTGAATACTGTGTGTCATTAGCCGACGATCTCAATCGGCTCGACGATGCAAGTGAAGAACTTACCAAGAAGCTACGAGTTACCAAGTGGAAGATAGCTGTTACCGTGGTTACAATAGTCATTGCGGCTCTATCAGCCGGATGTGCGATATATGGGCATTTCAAAAAGTTGGATTCAATTAGCCATCCTGAAATGTCAACCAAGGCGATAAAGCCCTGAATTAGCGATCACCGTCCCGAATTGGCGATCAGGATGGGATTGGCGATCAAAGCCTGACGCATGGCCAGGTCTCCGACGCCGGGGCCGCGCCCGTAGCCGTCGTGACCCAGGGTATTGAACCTTCCCACGCCGATGGTGGCGAGGCCCGGGCCACCGCCGCCAGCGCCGGACCCTGTCATGCCAAAGCCGCCCAGACTGTACGCGCCCGCGACCTCATCGCCGACCAGGTTGGCAAGAACGTTGTCCGCGGCATCGCCAACCGCGGTCTCTCGGCCGAGAATGCTGGCGAATGGGGAGGCAGCCCTTGAATTCAAGATGCCGAGGATCCCGGCATTCTGGGCTCGCGCTGCCGCCTCGGCCTTGCCAAGGTGCATGTCGATGCCGTTGCCGGCGACCGCATACCTTCCGGACGGCCGCTTGGACGTCGGGTCGCCCATCTTGCCTGAGGTGTCCGCGTGGGCCTTGCCCTCGTCGCCCGGGGTTTTGTCGGGCTTTGTGCTCGCGATCTCCGGCGCCTTTTCGGGCTCCGGCGCGGCGATGGTGAAGGGAAGGAAATGCCGGCCCATGCTGAGCAAGTCGCCCGACGCCGCCGCTTCGTCGGGCGGAGCCGCGAAGGCCAGCATCAGGAGAAGCGCCAGGGCCACAACCGACCCGACGGTGAACTTTTGTTCCTGCCAATTCCACGCAAACCATCGCCGCGGGAGCTGCCGGGCCGAGGCGGTGTGATCCAACCGAAAGCTCATGGCCCCGCAGTTGATGCGAGCGCGGGCGTCGGCAGGCAGGGTGAAGGTGTTGCCCCGGCCGGCGACGTAGTCGGCCAGGCGGTACACCTTTCCGCCCACGGAAACCTCGCCGGTCATCTTCGGGGTCACCGCGACCAGGAAGCTGTCGCCCCACTTCGCGACCAGTTGCAGGTCTTGCGCGCCAAGGACGTCGGTCGGGGCGGGGGCGTCGGCCGAGGGCGATTGGCCGATGAGGTAGCTGGTCTTCTGGTCGAGCCCGTGCCGAGGTTTGCGGTGGGAGATCTGCGGCAGGAGCTCTGCGCCGATCAGCACGCCGTTGAAGACGGCGCGCACCTGCAAGGCAGGCTCGGCGTCGGACTCGTAGTGGTTGGGCGGAATTTCGGGACGTTCCTCGACTCTCAATGCAGAGGTGTACATGGCATGCTCCTCGCGTAGGGCCGGCGCCCGGGTCTACGGGCGGCCTCAAAAGGACGCGCGGCTAGACCAATGGCATCCGGACGATCCAGGGCCGAGGGGGCCGGCACCCGCCGGCCGCAATCACCATCGCCCTTCTGCTTCTATGGACACCCGGATTCGGGTTCGGTTCCAGCCGCTAGAGGAATTTCAGCAGCCGTTGTTGCCGGGACAGGGCCACTGCTTGGGAACCGTGCAATTCCAGCGGCCGCCCGTGCAGATGCAATAGCCGGAGCGTGCGGTGCCGGTGGCGTCAATAAAGGCTTTCCCGGTGGCGGAGCCGCAGGGCTTGCAGTCGTCGATGCTACAGGCCGCGTTCGCGGTGGGCGGCGAATTGGGATCGCACAGCGACACCGGGGTTGGCAGTGCGTAGCACGAGTAGTTTTCGGTGGCTTGAAAGACGCACGCATCGCACTTCCACGTGGACGATTGGCACGAGCAGGTCTCCTTGCCGATCTTGCTTGGCCCACATGTGGTGAAGCAGTCCTGATCGGTGCCTGTGGTGCAGGAGCCGCTGGTTGTCGCGCAGACGGGCAAGCACACCTTGTTTGTGCCGGCGCCCGCGTCCAACACGGCCGAGTAGCTGTCCACGCAGGTGTCCGCGGCTGCGGAGCAGGCATCGTTGGCACAGCAAGGTTGGCCGGTTCCGCCGCAGGCAGTGCAGGAGCTGTCGAGGCAGATGGCGGTGGCGTCGGTGCACTTGCTGTTTGCGCAGCAGCGCTCTCCCGTCCCACCGCAGGGCACCGCGCAAACGTTGTTCGGTTGGCACTTTTCGGTGGCTATGCACTGGCCGCAGTCAACCGTGCCGTTGCAACCGTTGGAAATCGTTCCGCAGCGCTTGCCCGCCGCCGCGGTCCTGCCGCAGTTGATGGTCAGCGGCGTGCAGGGCCCGCCATCGCCGCTCTGGCCGCCCGAACCGGACGTGCTGCCACCGCTCCCGCCGTCCCCGCTTCCGCTGCCGCCACTTCCGTTCCCGTCACTCCCGCCGCTCTGGGGAACTTGACCGTTCTTGTCGCAGTACCCAGCGGAGTTGCACGCGTACCCGTCCGGGCAGCGAGGAGGATTGTCGCTCGAGCATTTTTGTACGCCGCTCGGAGGGCGCGCGCTGAACGTGCAGGCCAACCCGACAAGCGCGACGGGTGCGAGTACGACGGCAATTCTCATTGGAAGCTCCCGGCTGCAAGCAGACCCGCGGCGGTCTTGGCCAGCATGGGCGCCAGGCCGACGCGGACCTCGTGGCCTTTGCTCACGCGACCACGCCAGTAAAGGACTGCGCCGGTGGCCACCAATGCCGCCGCGGCGCCATAGCAAATCCACTGCGCTATCTCGACGCGCTTGCCAGTCTGGACGTCGGCGTAATTGAACTGCGCCGCACTGCTGACTGAATTCGACAGCGAGCGCGTGCGGTACGAGAAGAACGCGCCGAGCCCGGCGGACACGACACCCGCGGCACCGACCGTCAGGCCGGCGATGCGCAAGCCGCGGGATCCGGCGGTTCCTGTGGTCTGGCTCTTCGTCGTGTCGGCGAATGGGGTGGGCTGCGCCAGGGCAGGTGCATTCGTGCTTGGCCCAAGCGCTGCGGCGGGGCCGGTGGCTTCGGCAGTCGTGCTGGGCCTCGCGCTTTGCTCACCCGCGCCGGGCAAGGCGGGCGCACCTTCCGTCGCGGGGGCTGGCTCGACGGCGTTCGCTGTCGGCATCGCTGCGACCACCGATGGCGCCGGTTCGGGTGGCGGCGGGGCAATGGCCGCAGGCGGGTGCATCGCCCGGGCAGTCGTGCCCGTGGCCGAAGCGCCGCTCGCCTGCTCGCCGGTTTGCCCGCTCTTTCCGATCTGGGCTGCATCGGGATGCTTCGCGTCTTCGTCTTCGATCTGAGTCCGCAGTGCGCGGATCCGGTCTTCCACCTCGGCTCGCTGCGGGCTCTTGGGATCCTTGATGAGGTAGTTCTTGTAAAGGTCGATGGCTCGCCTGAGATTCCCGCTGCGTCGGTATGCCTGGGCCATGTTGTAAAGGAAGATGGGATCCGGTCGCAGCTCGTAGGCGCTGGCAAAGCCTTGGATTGCTGCGTCCCAGTTTCCCAGGTCGAACTGCTTTTGGGCGTCCTGGTAGCGCTCGCGCGCCTTGGCGGTCGCCCCGTCTTCGGCGCGAGCCGGTGCGGGAGTCACCACGAGACCAAGCAAGAGGATTACGGCTATGCAAAATGGAGGAAGCTTTTTCACGACCGGTCTATCTCCAGGTAAGGGGCGTCGCGCGCGAAAAACAAATCTAGCATTGCTATCGAATCCCCAATAGGAGGTGGCCGTTTGCCCGGCCGATCGCTCAGGTTTCCGGCGCGGGCTTGTTGTCGTTCTGGCCAGGTTTGTCACATTGCTGCGCTAGCGCGGTGAGTCTCTACGCCCCGTTCCGGTTAGCCAAACCTCCCGTTCCGTGGTAGGCATCGGCCCCACCGCTGGACACCTACATCTGATTCCAGGGAGAGGTATTGATGAAGGAGAACCCAGGAAAGATCGGTATCGATATCGGCGCGGTGTCTTTGAAGGCGGTCAGGCTCGCCTCCGACGGCTCCGTTCTGAAGTCGTTCTACGCTCGGCACCGCGGCGAGCCCGCCAAGGCGCTGGAAACCGCGCTGTCCGAGCTGTCCGCCGGTCCGGGCGATTCGGTCGGTTTTTGTGGTTTGAACAGCGCCCGTTTCTGCGAAGCATTCGAGCTTCCTCGGCTCGATCTTGCGTCGTGTCAGATTCCCGTGGTGCGCTCCGAATTTCCCGATATCGCCAACATCATTGATATCGGCGGCGGCTCGCTGACCCTGGTCCAGCTCGACGGCCAGGGCCACTTCCAGAACTACGCCACCAACTCCATGTGCGCGGCTGGCACCGGTTCGTTCCTCGACGAGCAGGCCGCCCGGCTCGGCATCTCGTATGACGATCCAAGCCTGGTCGGCTCAGTGGCCGAGCCGCCATCCATCGCCACGCGCTGTTCGGTTTTCGCCAAGAGCGACCTGATTCACCGGCAGCAGGAAGGCTACAGCAAGGCCGCCATGTGGTCGGGGCTTTGCCGGGGCATGACCCGGACTCTTATTGGGACGCTCCTGCGCGCCAAGCCCTTGGACAAACCCACCGCCATCCTGGGCGGCGTGGCCCTGAACAAGGAAGTCTTGCGCTGGCTTTCCGCCGCGTACCCGGGCCTTTTGCGCGTGCCCGAGAATCCGCACCTGGTGGGCGCCATCGGCGCGGCTCACAAGGGCTCGGTGCCGAAGCGTCTTCCCTCGCGCGAGGCGATCCACCGCATCGCCGCCAGCCACGACGTCGAGTACCACGACTGGCCGCTCACCCTGGAAAAGTCCAAGTACCCTGACTTCTCCACCGCGGAATCGTACGTCGACGCGGACGCCAACGAGGTGCGGGTGGCGTCCTGGCCCGAAGGCCAGACCCTGCGCGTGTACCTGGGCATCGACATCGGATCGACCAGCACCAAGGCTGCGCTGGTAGACGAAAAAGACGAGCTTTTGGTCGACATCTACCGCAAGACCGCGGGCGACCCGGTCGGCGCGGTCCAGAAGCTGTTCCGCGCCCTGCGCATGCTGGAGCAGAAGAAGGGCGGCCGCATCGAGGTTCTGGGCGCCTCCACCACCGGCAGCGGGCGCAAGATCGTCGGCGAGGTTATCGGCGCCGACTGCATCGTGAACGAGATCAGCGCCCACGTGGCGGGTGCCACCTACACCGATCCCGAGGTCGACACGATCTTCGAGATCGGGGGCCAGGACGCCAAGTACATGCACATCGTCGACGGCCATATCCGCGACGCCAACATGAACTATGTGTGCGCCGCCGGCACCGGGTCGTTTATCGAGGAACAGGCCAACAAGCTCGGTTACAAGGTCGCCGACGTGGGTCCGGCCGTGCTCGGGGTCAAGCCCCCACGCGCCACCGACCGCTGCACCGTTTTTATGGAGCAGGACGTGATCCGCTTTATCGAGGGCGGCGCCACCCGAGAAGAGGCACTCGCGGCCGTCATGGTCGCGGTGGCCAAGAACTACCTTAATAAGGTCGTGGGCAACCGGCACTACAGCCGCAAGCGCATCATGTTCCAGGGCGCGACGGCGCGGAACAAGGCCCTGGTGGCCGCCTTCGAGCGTCTGCTCG
>CAZBIU010000265.1:0-9592 GCA_964491625.1 uncultured Myxococcales bacterium | reverse complement strand
CGGACCTGCTTGTACGCAAACGGTCGATTCCGCGCTCGAACATGCGATCGGCGAATCGACTCTGGGAACGGACGCAAAGAGCCAGCTCTGTCAGTGCTTTTCAGCTCTAGGCACAAGTTGGACCACGAGCCTCACGCAACTCTTCGCCTCGGCTACGCCCGACGAAATCTCGAACATGCTTGGCGGGCTTTTGCGGTGCTGCCAATCAGATGGAATCGAGACTCTCGCCGGCTTCAATGCGGGTCCGTCGTCGCAGGACCTGGATCTGATTCGGAGTGGCGCCGGCTATCGCATCTGCACGGCGGTCATCTACAAGGGCGTCTCGTTCGCTGATTAGCACGATTGTCGTCAGACAATGGGTGGTGGGGATCACAAAGAGTGGGCCGAGACCGGCTCCCGAGGCTGGATCCCATATTTCGATAGGGATAGACTACCTTCATGCGTACGCCAGCCATCGTTCCGACCATCACCCAGAGGGTTAGGTTCTTTCTCGCCCAACAGGGCGCGGCGATTCGTCCTTGGACGGGCTTGCAAGACACCTACGACGAGCTCTATGCTCTGTTGCGACGGCGGCGCAACGATCCCGAGTTCTGGCAGCCCCTCAAAGGGCTGCTCCGAGAGGTCGTGGACAGTGCTGCTGGTTCGCAGCGGCGCGATCGGCGGGCGAGCATGGCAAGCGAGCTGCTCGACTCGTGGCAGGTCGATGCGCTGGTCGACGAATTGCGGGATGCCCTGCCGGAAGAGCGAAACGGCCTGTTCTCGGGGAGGGCTGAATTCACCCGCTCGCTTTCTACCGCCGTGCTGGGCGGCTTCTTGCTGCTTGGCTTTGCGGCCACCGGTTGCAGCAGCGACAACGGGAACGGTGCGGGTGGTACTGGCGGAACGTTGGGTTCAGGGGGAAAGACAACCTTGGTGAGCGGCAGCGGGGGCAAAGGGGCTGGGGGTGCCTTTGCTGGTGCTGGCGGCTCGGGCGGCCTGGCGGGATCGGGCGGTATCGGTGGCTCTGGGTTGGGCGGTGCAGGAGGTTCTGGTTTGGGCGGCGCAGGAGGCGGATACGTCGATGCCGCGGTCGATATGAGGGCGGGTGGGGCCGGCGGTAGTGGTGCGCATTTGGATGGCGCGGCCGATGTTGGGCGGGGCGGTGCGGGTGGCGGTACCGGCGCGGGCGGCGCCGGCGGCAGAAGCTACGACGGCGCGCCGGATTTGGGGGCGGGCGGCCAAGACGGCTCGCACTCGGACAGCGCAGACGGTCCGCGCTTGGACGTCGGGGCGACGCTCGATTCTGGGGCAGTCGACACGATGGCCTTCGACGCAGGCGAGCTGGCCTGCACGCAGACCGTCGACCCCGAGCTTGACCGTGCGATTGGCGAATCGAGCCTAGCGACGAGTCAGAAGGCTCAACTGTGCAAGTGCTTCGCCGCCCTAAGCACGGGCTGGACCACCAGCCTCACGCAGCTCTTCGCCACGGCGACGCCGACGGAAATTAGCTCAATGTTAGGTGGCATTACCTCTTGCTGCCAATCGGACGGAATGCACACCATGTACGGAATCAACGCGGCTCCGACGTCCACCGATCTGCAGCGGGTGGAGAGCGGAACCGGCTACATGCTCTGCATGGCGCCGGCGTACAAGGGCGTCTCGTTCCCGGACTGATCATCCGCGGACGCCGCACCGATGACCACAGGTCAAGATCCCGGGCGAACCGCGCCCTTCCTTCTGCCGCGCATCCCGCGCAGTTGTTTCTGGGAGATTACCCAGGCCTGCAACCTGCGTTGTATTCACTGTGAATCGTCGTCGGGCGAGGCTGCAACGGACGAATTGTCGACGGCCGAGGCGCTCGACTTGGTTGCGCAGCTGGCGGAGATGGGTTGCCGCGAGGTCCAGCTCACCGGCGGCGAGCCTCTGGTACGGCCGGATTGGGCGGTCATCGCCGAGCGGCTGATCCAACTGGGCATCAGCGTGGTCCTGATCAGCAATGGCCTGCGTTTGGGCGCCCAGGTTATCGATCGGCTGGTGAGCCTTGGGGTGAAAGGGGTTTCGCTGTCACTCGACGGTGACCGCGTCGTCCACGACCACATACGAGTTCCCGCGCGCGGTTCCGCATCGACCTATGACGCCGCCGTCGCTGCGCTTAGGCGTGTGGTTGCTTCTCCCCTGCGAAGCGCGGTGATTACGCAGATTCATCGGGGTAACATCGGCGACCTTGGCCGCATGTACGAAGAATTGGTGAGCCTGGGCGTGGAGGTATGGCAGGTGCAGATCTGCATGCCGCTCGGGCGTCTGCTTAAGTACCGCGAGCAATACCTGATCGAGCCTGAGCAAATCGCTGATTTGCAAGAACAGCTCGCCGGTTTCGTCCGGGACGGACGCTTGCGCTTGGTTGTCGCGGACAACATCGGCTACTACGGCCGGCACGAGCCGATACTGCGCGGCTCGGTCATGGGCGTGGAGTCCTTCTGGGCCGGATGCCCGGCGGGCTGCCAGGTCTTCGCGATTTGCGCCAACGGCGACGTCAAGGGCTGTCCCTCGCATCCCCATGAATTCGTGGTGGGCAACCTTCGCCAAACCCGCCTTGCCACCATCTGGGGCGAGGCCGAACGCTTCGCCTACAACACCCTGTGGGACGGGCGGCTCCTGGAAGGCGCCTGCAAGAGCTGTCCCTTCGCGTGGCTATGCCGAGCTGGCTGCACCACCATGGCCTACTCGGTGACGGGAACCATCTACGACAATCCCTACTGCCTACGGCGCTCGAAAAAGGGCTCGCCGTCCGCGGGCCCCGCAGGTGATCAATGACCGAGCGTTGGCCGCTCACGGTTTGCGTGTGGGAGCTCACCTTGGCCTGCAACGCGCGCTGTGTGCATTGCGGGTCGGATGCAGGCAGGCCGCGCGCAAACGAGCTTGAGACGAAAGAGGCCCTAGCACTGATTGGCGAGCTGGCGAGCCTGGGTTGCAAGTCGATCACCTTCTCAGGCGGCGAGCCTTTGCTGCGTTCCGATTGGCCTAAGCTGGCGCGCGCGGTTTGTGAGGCGGGCATCCAGCTCGAAATGATCAGCAATGGCCTGGCGGTGGCCGAGCAAGCGGACGCGATTGCGGCCAGCGGATTCTGGGCGGTCACGTTCTCCATCGACGGGCCAGCGGCGGTGCACGACGATCTGCGCGGTGGCGAAGGCGGTTTGGAACAGACTCTCCGCGGCGCCAAGGCTCTGGTCGACCGCGGCATGCGCATCGGGGCGGTTACCCAGATCAATCACCGCAACTTGCACCGACTGGACGAAGCCCTCGACGTTCTCGTCGCGCACGGATTCTCGGGATGGCAACTGCAGCTGACCATGCCGCACGGGCGTGCCGGCAAGCCCGAACAGAATGATCTTTGCTTGCGGCCCGACGAGCTTCCCGAGCTGGAAGGAAGGCTGGTCGCGCTGCAGGCCAAGGCGCCCTTCTTCGTCCAGGCGGCGGACAACATTGGCTACATGAGCCGGCACGAGCCCAGGCTGCGCACCGGCCGGGCGCTGTGGGAACGCTGTTGGCAGGGGTGCGCCGCCGGCATCGAAGTGGTCGGCATTACCAGCGACGGAACCGTGCGCGGGTGCCTTTCGCTTCCCACCGGAGTGGCCGACGAGGGCAACGTGAGAACGCGGAGTTTCGTTGACCTGTGGAACGACCCACACGCGTTTTCTTACAATCGTGCCTTCTTTGCTGCGGATCTGGGAGCCGGCTGTCGCGACTGCGCCTTCGGCGAGATGTGCCGCGGGGGATGCCAGAGTCTTGCCTGGGCCACGACGGGCAAGTTCCATCACAATGACCATTGTATCTTTGCCGCTAGCGCAAAGGACGCTTCGCCAAGATGAGCCTGGTCCTGATCGTCGCCGACAGCGTCCGTTACGACGGGTTCGGCTGTTGCCGCGCTGGCGCCCGGTCGAAGTCGCCGTTTGCTCTTCCGTGCACGCCGCAGACGCCGACGGTTGACAAGCTAGCCGAGCAGGGTGTGTTGTTCGAACGGACGATCACCAGTGCGCCGTGGACCTTGCCATCGCTCGGATCGATGCTGACCGGCGTCTACGCCCACCGGTTGGGCCTGGCCCGTTGGGACCAGCCGTGGCCGTCGGATTACGAGAGTCTGTTCGACCTGGCAAGGCAGTCGGGCTATCAAGTCGGCTCTTTCGTATTCGACCCCGACCATCTGTTCAGTCGTGTGCCCCAGGCTTCCGTGTGCGGTTCGTCGCAAGACACCGAACGCTTGCTTGCGTGGCTACGTGGGCATCGCAGTGAGAAATTCTTCGTGCTGATTCACTACTGGTGGACGCACATTCCGTATGTGGACCAGCCGACCACGGTTCCCGAGTGGCGCCTGCTGACCGACGAGGTCTTGGGCGCTTTGCGCGGCGGGCCCGCGGCGCGCGCGGGAGTGCAGCGGCTCTACGGTCACGCGGTCGAGCGCTTCAGCGAGGTGTGGCTTCGGCGACTGCTCGACGCCGTCGATCTCGATCGCTGTTGGCTGTCGATCACCGCCGACCACGGGGAATCGTGGGGCGAGCGCTGCCCTGAAAGCTTTCCCGAGGACGTCTTTGATCTGCACGGAAACGCCCTGCACGAAGAAGTATTGCGGGTGCCGTGGCTCATCCGTCCGCCGGGCGGTATGCAGCCACGCCGGATTTCGCCGCTCGTGCGCAATGTGGATCTGATGCCGACCCTGGCAAGTCTGCTGGGATGGCGGCGCGATTCGTGGCCGGCCGGCCTCGACGGCAGAAGTCTCGCCGGCGTGCTCGAGACCGGGACGGTCAGAGGAGACCTCGACGCCATCAGCGTGCGCAATCACGACTGCATCACCACATCGCTTCGCCCGACCCGGCCCGAGGATCTGTACACCGCCTTCGCGCTGACGGGACCGCGCTGGCGGCAGGTCTGGGAGCCGAACGCCAACCGCTTTCAGACGTTCGACTTGAGTTGCGACCCCGGCGAGCTACACGATCTTGGCAATCCTCCAGAGTTGTCCGAGGGCGCAAGCCGGTTGCGCGGCGAATTTGCCCGCGCGCGGGTGGGCGACTTTGTGGATGACAACGCCGCCGAGGTTGCCAGCCGATTGCGACAGTGGGGATACTTAGAGTGACTTCCCCCGCGGGGCCGGGCGGGCTTGCAGAATGGGCGAGGGTGCACGCGGGCCGAGCCGAGAAGCTGGTGGTCATCGGGCTCGATTCCGCGCCGCCGGAGCTACTCTTCGACCGGTTCGCGTCCCACTTGCCCAACCTGGGCCGACTTCGCGCCGAGGGTGTTTGGGGCCCGCTTGAGAGCGTGGTCCCGGCCATCACGATTCCCGCCTGGGCGTGCGCCATGACTGGATGCGATCCCGGCCAGCTCGGCATCTACGGCTTTCGCCATCACGTGCACGGAAGCTATGCGCCTGCCCGCTGGGTCGACTCCACCGACGTGCGGGCCGAGGCGGTGTGGGACACGCTCTCGCGCCAGGGACGCCCAGTCATTGTTGTGGGGGTTCCGCCCGGCTATCCGGCCCGCCGGGTGCATGGCAGCTTCGTCAGTTGCTTTCTTTCTCCCGATGCCCGACGGCCGGCCACGCATCCGCGGGATCTGGCTCTTACCATCGCGCGGGTTGCAGAGCGGTACGCGGTGGACGTAGAAGCCCATCGGTCTCTCGATCGCGAGCGCCTGCTGCGCGAGGTGCGCGAGATGACCGAGCAGCGCTTCCGTCTGTTCCGTCACTTGCTCAGGACAGCCGCCTGGGACTTCGCGATGATGGTGGAGATCGGCCTAGACCGCGTCCATCATGCCTTCCTGGGCGCCTGTGATCCCGAGCATCCCGGGTACGTCGCTGGCGGACGCTACGAGCACGCGGTGCTCGACTACTACCGCCTGCTCGACCGGGAGATCGGCGCGGTCTTGCAGGAGGTCGACGCAGATACGGCAGTGCTCGTGATGTCCGATCACGGGGTCAAGCGCTGGCAAGGGGGCATCGCCATCAACCAATGGCTGATCGAGCAGAAGTACCTGGTGCTGACGAGCACCCCCAGTGTGCGCACGGCCTTGCAGCCGGAGATGGTCGATTGGGACCACACCGTCGCCTGGGGCGAAGGCGGCCATTGCGGACGGGTCTACCTGAATGTGCGGGGCCGGCAACCGCAGGGCGCGGTGGAACCGGCCGAGTTGGATCGCGTGCTCGATCAGATCGAACGTGGCCTGCTGGCTATCGCGGCACCCGACGGTCGCGCCATCGGGACCAAGGTGTACCGGCCTGAGGCGATCTATCAAGAGTGCCACGGCTGCCCGCCCGACCTCATCGTGTACTTCGGCGATCTTGATTGGCGGGCAGTGGGCTCAATCGGCAGTGGCGCAGTTCACCTGGCCGAAAACGACATCGGTCCCGACCAAGCCAATCACGCTCGGCACGGCGTTCTCATCGCACGGGTACCGGGCGCTTCTCCGGGAGTGCTGCAGAACCTTCGCCTGATCGACTGCGGCCCGGCGATGCTGAGCGTGCTGGGCGCACCGACGGGCCCGTGATGCCGAGCCCGTCACATATCTCGACAGATATCCGAATCACACGTTGAGCCGACCCCCAAATTATCGCAGCTAAAGCGAGTCAGGGTGGAACACCCTTGGTCCCAGCGATCGAGGAGCTGCTTCACCTTCTCAAACGTGGCGGAGTCGTAACAGTAGGAATTCCCTGGTAGAAAGAGATCATCGTACACAGGGGCGCACCCATGAGCGTGAATCTTCAATCTCTCAGCTACAGCGATTCCAAGACAGGAATCAGTCTGCCCTATCAACTCTTCGTTCCGGACGGCTGCAGCCTGGGCGGTGTCTGCGGGCTGTTGCTGTTCCTGCACGGGGCCGGCGAGCGCGGCTGCGACAACCAGGCCCAGCTACGCAACGATGCGCTTGCCTTCGTGGATCCTGTTGTGCAGTCCCGACAACCGACCATCGTGGTCTACCCGCAGTGTCCCGAGGGCATGCAATGGGTCGATTCAAATTGGGAGAAGCCGACCTACGCCATCGAGACGACACCGGCTAGCAAGCCCATGACTACGGTGCTGGCGTTGCTTGAAGAAATCTGCCGGGACTATTCTGTGGATCCGCGTCGCATACTCGTCACAGGACTTTCCATGGGCGGATTTGGAGCGTGGGATCTGGTGCTGCGCCATCCCTTGCTCTTCGCTGCCGCTCTTCCCCTGTGTGGCGGCGGCGATCCCACACGGGCCGAGAAGATTCGCGACCTTCCACTGTGGGCTTTTCACGGTGACCAGGATCTTGCGGTTCCAGTGGCGGCCACGCGGAGCATGATCAAGGCGATGCGTGCGGTAGGCGGCAACCCGCGCTACACGGAGATCGCGGGCGGAGGACACGACGTCTGGACCCACGCTTACCGGAATCCGGAGGTTGTGGGCTGGTTGCTGTCACAAAGTCGGCAGCGCTAGCCCGATCAAGATCGGGTAAACTGCCGCAGTCATGCAAACCCAAAGGTCGTGGCCATGTGCTGTCTTGGTACTGTCGGTCTTGGTGGGCTTGGGCTGCGGCACGTCTTCACAGTCGGCAGGGGGCGCGGGCGGCTTGGGCGAGGCAGGAAATCCGGCGCCGGCTTGTCCGACGCCCGCGACGGGATTTCCGCTGGTCGAGCGGCAGCCCGGAGTCAATGGTTGCCCCGCAGATATCCGGACCAGACCGGGAGACTACCAGGGTTATCAGACTGCCTTCGGGTGTCTCGACCGCGGCGACACCGACCGAGTCGTGGTGATTCGTGGATCAGGCAAGAAGACGTTCCGGCAACTGCTTGGCAGCGCGCCTGGCGAGGACGAAGACTGGGAGAAGAACGCGTGGAATCGCTTCGCTGAGAACGTGCGCCAAGCGGCCGGCGTGAAGTCCACCGACCGCGGTCGACGGGTCCATGCGTGCCGAAGCGCCGGGTACGCGATCGAGGTAAGGATGCACGACTTCCGTGAGGTGGACGATGCCGTCCGCGGGCTCGGTGATTGGTTGACCAGAATGAACCTGGGCGGCGAGGTGATGCTTGTCCTCGCGCCGAGACCCGAGCCTGGCGAGCAATAGCTACGGCGTGTCGACGACAAAGGTCCCAATCGCCATCCTTGTGCCTCGCAAATCCAACCAGCATGCACAGTCTCTCGCTACCGCTGCTCTTTGCCGCGGCCTTGGCTGAGCCCGGCGACGCCTTGGCGCAAGCGCCCAATCTCGCGTCCGCGCCAACACCGGCACCACCGGTCGAGCTTCATAGATTCTGGGATTGGCGCAACGACCTGCTGTTCTCGGGGGTGGCGGCCGCACGCGCGTTCGACTTCTTTTCGACCCAGAAGTTTCGTGACAAACACCTCAAGGAGTGGTTTCTCGACGACCGAACTGTGGACAATCGCCCGCTGTTCGCGGCCATTGAAGTAGGAGGGATCGCGCTATCCGTGGCGGCGTCGTACGTCTTTCACCGCACTGGCCACCATCGGCTGGAACGGTGGCTGTCGATTGTCCATATCACCGTCGCCACCGCTGGCGGAATCTGGAACTACTCTCTGCCCAACGGGCTCTAATCAGTTGCCGAAGACAATGCTTTCCAGACAAAGGTTCGTCAGGCTGATCGGCGCCGAGCCCGGCGAGACCTGCATGCCAACCTTGTCGATGGTCAGGATATCGGCATCGGTGAGCTTCACGCCCGAGTTGTCCCAGCACTGGGTGTTGAACGATGTCAAGGCAAGCGCTACGCCGGAGGCAAACGGGGTGCAGTAGGTGGCATCTGCGCCGTCGCCGTGGCGGTGAATCTCGATTCGCACATCGGCCGTCGGAACGCCGGTCGCGTTGACCGTGATAGTCCTGAATCCAACCCCGATGGGCGCAGGCGGTTCGCTCGCGTTCGCGCCGACTTGGATGCCCCAATTGGCGGCATACTCCTGGGCGGTAGGGGATTGCGAGAGTGCGGGAAGGGAGCCCGTCACACAAAGGGCGGCCGGGTTGTCCCAGACCGTGTTGGCCGAGCATGGGTCCGCGTTGGTAATGGGGGCGTTGGTGGCGCCGCACGTGGGCGATGTGACCGTGTCGGCCGAGCCCAGCGTCACCCAGCCGTAGCCGCTCATGACCGTGCCGACGGCTCGGCCGGACTTGAAGGTGACTTCGGACGAACCTGCGTCGGTTGGGCTTCCGACGTCAGGGCCACCATCGCCGGTGTCCGAAGCCGAATCGGGTGCTGCGTCGCTGGGCGGCGCGGCGTCGTTGCCGGCCGGCACGGCGTCGCCGGCTTGCGCGGCGTCGCCGGTGGCTGCTGTGGTGTCGGCCGTCGACGATCCGACGTCACTGGCGTCGTCCGCGCCAGGCTCCCCAGCGTCGGGCAGAGCCGTGTGGGTGTCAGCGCTGGTCTGCGTGCCGTCGGCGCCAAGACCGTAAAACATCGCCCGCTTGAACACGTCGCGCACTTCATCGGCAATTTCACGCACCTTTAGAGGGTCAGAGCCGACGACGCGAAACTGAACAGGGAAGCCGACCGGCGGACCGAAATTCAGCCTGTCGATCCGAACTCGGGCTTCTGTCACGGCGCCATCCGCGATGGCCTTTTCAAGCTTTGCTTTGAGACGCTCTCGGGCTTCCG
>CAZBIU010000264.1:0-9629 GCA_964491625.1 uncultured Myxococcales bacterium | reverse complement strand
AGGCCGAATCGGCGAGACTGGGCCCGCGACCGGGTTGCTCGCCATGTTTGGGACACCGGCCTATATGTCACCCGAAGCGATTGAGCTTTCCCCCACCATCGATGGGCGAGCAGATGTCTATGGGTTCGGCGTGCTACTTTTCGAGGCGCTAACCGGGAAACTGCCGTTCATCGGCCCGCCCGGATTGGCTCTTCTCAAGCGCATCCTGACTGAACAGCCGCCCAAGGCTACTCTGTACCGGTTCGACCTGCCATCCGACGTCGTAGACCTAATTGCCTGTGCGCTGGCCAAAGACCCCAAGGACCGCTTCCGAGACATGGCGCACCTTATCCAAGCCATCGAAGATCGTGTGTTACCGCTGTTGCCAAGGCTGGATTCTCCAACTCCAATTTCGGGCATCTTTCCGCTTCCCGCCTCCGAGTGGATTGCCAGCGCCTCGATCCCTGTCGTCGGGCCGGGGGTCGACAAGGGTCCATCGGGGCGAGTAGACCACGGAGAGACCAGGGCGCTCTATTCGGCCGCAAGTGAATTCTTGGGGACCAACGGGGCCGACTCTTCGCCAGGCAGGAAGCTGTCTTTGACAAGCACGGGCGCTCGGGCGCGGCGGAAGCGGGTTTCCGTTGGCAATTCCCGGCGATTTTTCAACCAGCGAGGCGCGATCGGCGCCGGAATCGTCATACTCGTGCTTGGGGCGGCGGCATGGGTGAGCATGCCATCAGCATCGAGCGAGCGCGGCCCGGGAAAGAGCCCATCTTCGGGTACGCCCGAGATCGCGGCCACTGTGCTTGGGTTTACGGCAATACCGCCGCAAAGCAGACCGATTTTGGCGCCCTTGGCAACAGTAACCGCTGAGACCGCCGATGCGGTCACGATCGCCTCGACTCCGTCGCATCGCGTGGCCAGGCTACATTCATCACGGCATGGCTTCCGCGGAACGTCGACGATGCGCAAGCCTCGCGCGAGTGCATCCTTAGACCAACCCTATGAACCTCGGGCGGGAAGACTGACTGACTCGGACTTCTGAGCGAGTCATTTTTCGCGGGCTCGGCTTATCGAAATGAACAAGGCGGCAGCTCATCCTGACTGAAGAAGTCGTTCTCCCAGAAGTGCCTGGCTTGCAACGGGTTGAAACCTATGCGCGTCTGGCAGTTGGCGCGAATGCTGCAGTACAGGTGTTTGAAAGAACCTAGAAAGGAAAGATTCCATGGAAAGCACAGGACAAGAGGTAGGAAAGATCGAGACCCGACTGCGACAGTTGGGCACGAGAATCGATAGGCTGGTGGCCAAGGCTGACGATGCCGGGACCGAGGTCAAGCTCGACTATCTCAAGCAGATTGATCTCGCCAAGGACAAGCACGCCGTGGTGCGGGAAAGGCTGAACGCGTTCAGGGCGGCCAACGGCCAAAAATGGGACAACTTCAAGGGTGGCGTTGAGGTCGCCTGGCGCGACCTGGAAGACGCATTCAAGGCTCTCAAACAATAGTGGTCCTGGTGGAGCGTCTCCCATGACCCAAGCCCGCGGTATTCCTGATCCCGACCGAGTCGCCGACCCTGAGCTTGCGCCCGACGGACCGGCCTTCGCCGAAGAAGCGGCGGGACCTACCATGCCGCGCCCGCAACCGGAGGTCGTCACCCAGGAAGCCTACGAGGCCGAGCTCGAAAGCTATAGGCGGCGCGTCCGCAAGGAGATGGACGAGCACGAGGTCAGGGTGCGGAAGACGGTCCTGCTCGACTTTCTGGAGGTTGCGGACAACTTGGAACGCGCTACCGCCGCGTGGAAAGAGGGCGGTGCGAATAGCCTTAATGCCGTGCAGGAAGGCATCGCCTCGGTGTTGCGCCTCTTTCACGCAAAGCTCGAACACTACGCTGTGACCGCCTTCGAAGCCGAAGGGAAGCCGTTCGATCCGCGCGTGCATCACGCGGTTGCCCAGTCCACCAGCACCGACACCACGCCGGGAACTGTCTTGTGCGAGGTCCAGAAGGGCTATTGCATGGACGGTCGGCTGCTTCGCCCGGCCGCCGTGGTGGTTGCATCGGCGCCAGCCAAGGCCTCCGACGGAGGCGCCGCGGATCAAGAGCAAGGCACTGGCGAAGATCCTGCCAGCGACTGGCGGGGATACCTACGCAACCGCCGATGAGCGGCACAGCCCGCGTCCATTTCACCTTGCCGTGGACACGCGAGAGCGACCCGATGCTGGCGGCGTGAGCCGTCACTGTGACCTGCCCGCGGGTGCCTCCAGGATCGTTCGCAGCTTCTCCGAGAGAACGACGGCATCGAAGGGCTTCTGGATGAAGCCGTTGCATCCGCTGTCGAGCAGCTCCTGGGCCTGTCCCTCGACGCTGCAACCACTGGAGAGGAGCACCTTGAGCCCCGGCATGATCTTCTGCAGCGTCTCATAGGTCTGCCGACCGCTCATCTCGGGCATGGTCATGTCGAGAAGGACGAGGGAGATCTTCGCTCCGAACCGCCGAACCAGCTCGATGGCTTGCCTGCCCCCCGCTGCGGTCAAGACCTCGTAGCCGAGCTTCTGCAGCAAGCGGGCGCAGACCTTTACGATCTGCTCCTCGTCGTCGACGACCAGAATGGTGCCGGTACCTCGCTGAAGGACCGCGGTTGGGGTCTTGTCTTCCGCGACCTGACGTTCAGTCGCCGGCAGAAGGAGAGTGAAGGTCGAGCCTTTGCCCATCTCGCTTTCGACCCCGATGAATCCCGCGTGGTTCTTGATGATGCCGTAGACCGAGGCAAGACCCAGCCCGGTTCCCTGTCCCGGGCCCTTGGTCGTGAAAAAGGGCTCGAAGATTCGGGACATGGTCTTGGCGTCCATCCCCGCTCCCGTGTCAGTGACGATAAGCCTCGCGTAGAGGCCAGGTGGAACGCCGAGCAGCGTTCCTTCGTCGTCGGCGAGGTCCGCGTTCTCGGCGCGCAAGAGAAGCTGGCCGCCCTGGGGCATAGCCTGCCCGGCATTAACAAAGAGATTCAGCAGTACTTGTTCGAGCTGCGAATGATCCATAAGGACGGCGAGCAGGCCCGGCGCGAAGTCGTGTTGAATGGTAATGTCGGTGCGAGCGCGCCCATACATCGCGCTGGTCTTTGCGACCACGCGCTTCAGATCCAGCGGCTTGAGGTCATACTTTCCGAGTCTTGCGAATCCGAGTAGCTGCTTGGTCAGTGCCGCACCACGGTTCACCAGCGCCTTCATCTCCTGGATATCCGTCTTGGCCGCGCTACTATCTTGAGATTCCAGCTCCACCAGCGCCAGCCCACCTAGGATGCCCGCCAGGATGTTGTTGAAGTCATGGGCGATGCCGCCGGCAAGCGTGCCGATGGCCTCCATCTTCTGCGCCTGCGCCAGTTGCAGTTGCAATTCCTCCCGCTCTTGCTCCACCCGCCGTCGCTCGGCGATCTCCCAGGCCATATCCGCCAGGAAGGAGATGGTGCTGACATCTTCGGTGGTGTAGCTCGTCCCCTTGTTGCCCATACCCAAGATGGCCACGATCTTGCCCTTGCGGAAGATCGGCACGACGACCTCACGAATCATCGGTGTCCAGCCGCCGGGCGGCACCTCCCGCTTCGACGGTCGGTCATAATCGTTGTGAATGACGGGAAGGCGCGTGCGCACGCAATCCGCCCAGATGTCGGCATGCTCGACGCCGTACTGCCGGAGTTTCTCTTGCGCCGCACCGAACTGGCTGACCGTGCGGGTGGACCAGACTTGAAGCAATGGCGTGCGTTGATCCGCCTCTAGGTAGTGGAAGAATCCCAACCGGCTACCCGTGACAGCCTCCACCTCGTCCAGGGTCTTCTGCAAGAGCTCCCTCGGTGAATGCGCCGATGCGAGCTCCTGCAGTCGCAGGCGGACCGCCATCAAGGCCTCGGATCGCTTGCGCGCGGTGATGTCCGCGGCGACGATGCGGCATTCCTTCCCACCGGCTGACATTGTGGCGGAAAACTCGACGGCAAATGGCGACCCCAGCTCCGGGCGTACGAGGACCTCGCAGGTTGCCTTACTCCCGCCCTCGAATACCTTGGTCAAGAACGTATTGAAGACCGTGCGGCTGTCGACGTCGACCAGAACGGCCAGGCGTTTGCCAACCAAGTGCGAGCGTTCCAGCCCCAAAAGGCGCGTCCCCGTCAGATTCACCTGCCGAATCTCGCCCTCCCGATTCAGGGTCAGGTATCCGACGGGGGCGAATTCGTAGAGATCCGTGTAGCGGCTAAGGCCTTCCTCTACCTCGACCCGGGCTCGCTGCAGCTCCTCGTTCTGCATCTCCAGCTCAATCTGGTGCACTTGCAGCTCGTGAAACAGTCGCTGCATCTCTGATGGTGTCTTGGCCGTGTCTGCGAGAATGCCGCCGCGACGTGCTCCAAATTGCTCCTCCGCCCGGCGGCGCAACTCACCGGCATCTTCCATTTCTTTCGGGCTTTTCTTCATTCCTCTATCCCTTCACTCCCATCCATCCTATTCGGTCAATTGCTTCTGCCGTAACGTCGCCTCCAGGGTCTTGGCGGCGGTGATATCAGCAAACGTAATCACGACGCCGTCGATGCGATTGTCGAGCGTGCGGTAGGGCATGATGCGCACCGAAAACCAGCGCGCGTCGACGGTCTTCACCGGCGTCTCCTTGAAGACCAGCGTCCGGAGCACGGTCTGCGCGTCGGAAGCAAGCTCTGGGTAAATCAGATCCGAAGCGAGGTCGGTGATAGGCCGATTCACGTCGCCGGGAATGAGCTTGATGATCTTCGTCATCTGCGGGGTGAACCGTCGCACCTTCAAGGCTTCGTCCAGGAACAGGGTCGCGATGTCGGTGCTGTCGAGCAGGTTGCGCATGTCGTCGTTGGTGCGAGCTTCCTCGTCGACCTTGGCCTGCAGCTCGTGGTTGAGGGTTTGCAACTCCTCGTTGAGAGACTGCATCTCCTCCTTGGACGTGGTCAGCTCTTCGTTGGTACTTTGCAGCTCCTCGTTGGTGGACTGCAACTCTTCGTTGGCCGACTTGAGCTCTTCCTCGGACGTCTGCATGTCCTCCCGCGTGGATCGGATCTCCTCACGCACGTGCTGCAGCTCTTGCTCCAGGCGCGCCGCCGCCGGTGAAGTCTTGGCGCGCTTGCCCGGCGGCTTCTCGGCCGGGCACACCGCCACATCGGCAAACACGACCATGACCATCCCACGCATCGCTTGCGGCTCGTGCAGTGGCTCGATGGTGACATCCACGGTCTCCACGACATCACCGTGCTTGAGCCGCACACGAATCTGCCGGGCGCCGCGCCGATCTCGCAATGCCTTCTGGAAGGCGCTGCCAAGCTCGTGGCGCAATCCCTCGCGGGCCATGGCATGGATGTTCCAGTTGGCTTTGCCGGCCGCCGGCTCAAGGTACTTGCCCGTGCGCCCGCTGATATAGAGGATGTCCCCCTGCTGGTTGGTGAGCACGGCGGCGGGCGAGTAGCGATCGAGCAAGAGCTGCGCGGCCTGCGTTTGCAGATTGGGAGGCGATGCCGTGGTGCCGGCCGGTGCATCTGCAGGGCGGCGCCGGACATGGAACGATGCCGGAAATTCGACGGGCATAGCCGTGGACGCAGCGTCGAGCCGGCGATAGATCCGGGTCTTGCTGCTCTTGGGGGCGAAGAGATCGGCGAGGGGCCCCAGCGTCTCCGCGCTGCCCAGAAAGAGAATTCCACCGGGGCTCAAGCTGTAGTGAAAGAGCGGAAGGAGCTTCAATTGCAGCTCGGGCGCCAGGTAGATGAGAAGGTTGCGACAGCTTAGAATGTCGAGCTTGGTAAACGGTGGATCCATGATGACGTTCTGGGTGGCGAACACCACTGACTCGCGGATCTCCTGGCGCACCCGGTAGCCTTGCTCCTCCTTCACGAAGAATCGGCCCAAGCGGGCCTCTGAGACATCGCTGGCGATGTTGGTTGGGTAGCTTCCCTGCCGCGCTCTCTCGATGGAATCCTTGTCGAGGTCGGTAGCAAAGATCTGCAACGAATAGCTCTGAGTCGGCCGAACATTTGCCAACGCTTCCTTGAAGACAATGGCCAGCGAGTATGCCTCCTCGCCAGTCGAGCATCCTGGCACCCAGGCACGTAGCGCGCCACCCGCAGGACGTTCCGCCAAGAGCGCGGGGAGCTCCTTCCTTTGCAGGTAATCCCACGCTTCCGGGTCGCGGAAGAAGCTGGTCACGCCGATCAGCAGCTCCTTGAAGAGCAGCGTAGTTTCCTGCGGACTTTCCTGCATGTAGCGCAAGTATCCGGCGATGCCGTCAATCTGGTGCAGTCCCATGCGCCGCTCGATGCGGCGGTACACGGTACTGCGCTTGTATTGCGAAAAGTCGTGACCGGTCTGACTTCGCAATAGGACGCATATCTTCTCGATCACACTCTCGGTCTTGGAGGCGAGGGGCTGGTCGGGCGAAGTCATGCGTGGAGCATGCGCAAGGAAGGCTGTGATCTTGCTGCCCAGTTCCTCCACGGGCGCCACCACGTCGGCGAGCCCGGCATCAATGGCGCTTCGGGGCATGGAGTCGAACTTGGCGGAAGCGGGGGCTTGCACGAACACCGCGCCCCCTTTCTCCTTGATGGCGGCTAGACCCAGGGTTCCATCCGAGCCCATACCCGAGAGAACGACACCGACGCTCTGGGACCCTTGGTCGGCGGCCAGCGACCGCAAGAAGAAGTCAATCGGCAGACGCAGCCCACGCGGCGCCGCCGGCGCCAGCAGATGCAACACTCCGTGCAGGATAGACAGGTCTTTGTTGGGAGGAATGACATACACGCGATCAGGCTCGACCTTCTGGCGATCCTTGACTTGAAGAACCTTCATCGGAGTGGCGCGCGCTAGCAGCTCGACCAACATGCCTTTGTGGGTCGGGTCCAAATGTTGAACGACCACGAAGCCGAGTCCACTCTTGTCCGGCAGGTGGCGCAAAAAGCTCTCCAGCGCTTCCAGACCTCCAGCCGAAGCACCGATGCCAACAATGGGGAACGAAAGACCCGCGCTAACGATCGGCTTGGCTGTCAAGGCTTCCGGCTTTCGTTTGCGCATCATTTGAATCCTGTTTCGCCTTCCCAAAGCCTGGCCGAGCCAGGTAGATTGTCGAGCCTATTGTGGTAGTCGAAGTCGAACGCAGATTGTTTGAGAAGTAAAGACATCTCTTCTGCATATCTTTTGGAGCCAGAGAGGGCCAGATTCTTGCATCAGCAACCGTACAGTTCGCAACGGCAATGAGAGGACACTTGTGCCCAATGAACAGCAAGGATGAGAAATCAAAGCCGATCGCCAAACTTCGCCGTCGGGCCGAAGGGTTCCTCCTAGAGCAAGGCGCCTCGTCGACGAAGTCTCTTGCCGCGCTGTCGCGCGAAGAAGCGCTCAAGTTGCTTCATGAGCTTCGCGTGCATCAGGTTGAGCTTAAGATGCAAAATGACGAGCTATGCCGGGCTCAAGCGGAGCTGAACGCAACCCGGGAGCGCTATTTCGACCTCTATAACCTAGCTCCGGTGGGCTATTTCATTGTCTCCCACGAGGGGCGAATTCTGGAGACCAACCTCACCGGCGTCAACCTGCTAGGCGTCCCACGGGCCGCACTGGTCAAGCAGCCGATCACCCGGTTCATCTTCAAGGAAGACCAAGACATCTACTACCTGCACCGCAGAAAGCTCTTGGCCACCGGCCAGGCGCACACGTGTGAGCTGCGGATGGTGAAGGCCGACGGAACGGCATTCTGGGCTCGACTCACGGCCACCCGGCAGGCCGCTTCGGAGAGCCCAGCGCCGAGTGGCGCGCCGATGAGCCGCGTCGTCCTGAGCGACATAAGCGAGCAGAAACAGATAGAGCAGGACAAGGCCAACCGGGATGCCCAAGCTCAGCCGGCCAGGAAGCGCCCCGACGTTGGCGCCAAGCCAGGAAGGGGCAAAGACGGCAAAGCTCGAAAGAAGACCGCCGCAAAATGAACACTCAGGGCGCTGAAAGAGACTTCCCCGTCGTCTGTGTGGGTGGCTCGGCCGGTGGCCTCGACGCCTATATTCGGTTACTACGGCATTTGCCGGCCGATATGGGGGTTGCCATCGTCATCGTAAATCACCTGAGGAGCGTGGGGACTTTGCTCCACGAGATCCTCCCGAGCTACACGGAGATGCCGGTCGAGCTGATCACGGATAGGCTCCAGATTCGGCCCAACCATGTATTCATCATTCCCGCCCAGCGCGATTTGCACGTTCTTCATGGAGAGTTCCATCTGAAGCCGATTTCAAAACCCAGGGGATGGCCCGACGTAATCACGGTCTTTCTACGTTCCCTGACCCAGCATTGGGGCGGCAAGCTGATAGCCGTCATTGTGTCTGGCTATGATGGCGATGGGGCAGCGGCCCTGCGCGGAATAAAGGACGTGGGGGGCATTACTATCGCGCAGAAGCTCGACACGGCAGGGCAACCCGATATGCCCGAGAGTGCAATCGCAACCGGGTGCATCGATCTTGTTCTTTCGCCCGAGGATATCGCTCGAAAAATTGTACGTATTGCCCAAGCGGCTCGGGACGAACCAGCCGCCGCGCCTCTCTGAAGGCGCCCTTGACTTCGGCTCGGGTGTTCCTGTGATTCGCTAGCGTCGCCTGGTCCAGTAGTAGCCGCCGCCGCCGCCAAAGAGAAGTACGCCCAGGACGACCAAGACAATCAGGGTGCTGGTGTGCATGATTTGTTTCCTTTCTCTGCTATCGCGTCGTGCCGAGCGAAAGACCTGAGGTCCTTCGCTTCGTACCGGACGAAATGCACCTTTCGGGCCGGTTGATGATTCGAAGCAATTTCAGCCGTTTGCTCGGCCGGGGTCCAATTCCTCTGTCGAAAGGAAGACCTGCTCGTTCAATTCGAAGGAGAGCGCACAGAGTTAGCTGCTAGGGCCTGAGCGTTTGAAAGCCGAGCAATTTCCGGATTCTAACCGCAGAGGACACAGAGAACACAGAGAGGAGGAGAAAGGAAGGGTTTCGGATCGAGGATCTGGAGAACCCTTCACTTTCCGGGCCTCTGTGTCCTCTGTGTTCTCTGTGGTGAATTTCGTGCCGAATTTGACCCGAGCTCGCGGCAAGATGAAGGCACTTGCAAGGTGCGAACATCCCGAGCGCGTCAGAGCGGAGCGCCGGCACACATCGTGCACATCGTGCGGGTCGTGCAAACCGACCCATCTGCTCTCTCCCAGCAAGGTCGAAACCAATGAACCCAACCACGCTCGGCAGTGCTACTCCACCCGCCCCACCGCAACAAATTGCGGCCCTGACCGAATTGGCCATGGACCTGCGCTGGTCGTGGAATCACTCGATGGACGAGTTGTGGCGACGGCTCGATCCTGCGCTATGGGCGCTTACCAATCATCCGAGCGTTGTGCTCCAGACCGTCACACGCGAGAGACTTGCAAGCGCCTTGGCCGATCCAGACTTTTGCCGACTGCTAGAACGCATGCTGGAAGCCAAGCGACAGTCGGAAGCCACCCCGCGCTGGTTTCAGGAGAGATATCCTCAGGGCCCGCTCAACTGCGTCGCCTATTTCTGCATGGAGTTCATGTTGAGCGAGGCTCTCCCGATCTATTCGGGCGGGCTTGGTAACGTCGCGGGGGATCAACTCAAAGCGGCCAGCGATCTCGGCGTGCCG
>CAZBIU010000263.1:0-9692 GCA_964491625.1 uncultured Myxococcales bacterium | reverse complement strand
TGGAGAAGGCTTTCCGATCATGCCGCATTGTGCGTGGAAGGCGAACTGAACTAAGGCGTTCCATTTCGGCCTACGGCACGAACACGATTTGTCGCAAGAACACCGACTAGGGTTGTGGAAGACGTTTGACCATCCGCAATCGATTTGGCGGGCCGGCGGTGTACAGCAATTCGTCCACGAACCTTCGGATAATGAAGAGCCCCATCCCCGACTCTTGCGGTTCATCGCCCGCAAACTCGGGAACTGCCGCCGGGTCAAACGGCTCGCCAGTCTCTACCAACTCAACCACGATCCGAGACAAGTCAAAGGACAAGGTCAGGCATACGTTGCCACGAGTAAGTGCGTAGGCATGAAGTGCCGCGTTATTGAACGCCTCACCTACTGCGGATACGAGTTCCTGGCGAAAAATGTCGTATGCCGAGTGAGGACAAGCCATCCTGCAAACGGCTGCAACCGTCCGCTAGACCAATCTGCGAAACCCAACCTCACCTGGGACGTTGATTGACACGACCTTTGCACCCATGCTTCCGGCTTCGGCCGATGCGGCATCGCGCGGATCCACATGCAGGGGGACGGGGGCCTCAAGAATGTCCAAGGCAGTCTCAACTCCGAAGCGCCACGCTTCCCCGCCCTTGCTGCCCTTTCGAAGCTACAACGGGCACGTGTCCGGGACAATGCACATGCATTGTCCGTCTCCGCACTGCTTGTCCAACGAGCATTCACTACCACACCAACCGCAATTGGTATTTTCATTCATCAAATCGTGGCAAACGCCGTCCTCGCAAAGAGTCAGTCCGACCCCACAAGCAGTTTGGCAAATACCGTCGCTACACACCTGCCCTTCAGCGCAGATGGTGCCGGGCATGCCGCCGTCTGCCGGGGTGCAAACGAACGCGTCGACGGGTGCGCCCACAAGTGTATCGACCGGTGCGTCCACGGACGTATTCACGGATGCGTCCACAAATGCACCGACCGATGCGTCCACGGATGCTGCATCCACAGATGCATTCACGGGCGCGTCCCCGGATACACTTACGGGTGCGTCAACGAGAGCATCGACGGGTGCGTCTACCGATGCATTCATGGATGTGTCCACGGACGCGTCCGGCCCGACGGGCGTGCTGACGTCTGGGATTTGTTGCGTATCCGCCGGTGTGTCGGCGCGGTTTGCGTCCTCGTTGGAGGAGGAGGAAGAGCTGCCACAAGCGACGCTATTGAGCAGTCCGAGGAGCCCTGCCAGTGCCAATGCGGTGATACCGCGCGGACGGCCCCCAGAGAATTCTTCCCTCTTAGAGTCGGAATGATTTGGTTGTGCGGATACCGCACCGATCAGACGTGTTGGGTTTCTCATCTGGCCTTCCGTTCTTCAGTCAATTCCATTGGCGGCGGGCGCCGCTGACATCCGGCTGCCCAATCGCCGCTCTTGCCTAAAGCAGGTCTCGTGCCAGCCCTAGCAAGCCGTGGATTTCAAGTACTTGAGTCGCTTGCGAGGCATTTGCCGCGTAGTCCGTTCAATCATTATGAGGTACGACACTGCTCAATTTGAACTTCCGCGCGTCAGCAGGCGAGGCGGAAGGTGACTAACTGAGCCTCACGGTGGCGGCATCGTCATTCTGCAAGACGCACCCAAGGCCAAGCACACGGCGAATGCCCTGCCGACGCCTGTAGGTGCCGCGGGTAGGTGCCCGCGGGTAGGTGCCAGAGGCATTTTATCCGCCGGGCAGGTGCGCCGGGCAGGTGCCAGAGGCATTTTGTCCCCGGATTCCGCGAATTGATGGGCAGTCCATTGACGTAACCGCGCCTCTCGCGGAAACTGCTGGGATGCCGAACGGCCGGGTACTGACCGTCTGTGGAGTTGGGCTAGCGACGCTCGCGGCCATGACCTGCAGCGCCAGTCCAAAGACCGACGGCGGAGCCGCCGGCAGCGGCGTCTCCGGCAGCGGCGGCGCAGCGGGCGTGGGGGGCAGCGGCAATGCGGATGCTGGGGCCGACGTGGAGACCTCGACATGTGACTACCTTTTCCAAACCTACCCGACGGGTGCGACCTTTCCCGAGTCGGACGGCTGCAACACCTGTCGTTGCGACTATCAGGGCTCCGGCACGGGACTCGTCACCTGCTCGGAGATGAACTGCTGGGCCGGTACCGGCCAGCTGCCTTGCACCTTTGGGATCGATCAGACCTGCAACGAAGATGCGCAGCAGCCGGTGCCCATTGGGTTTTGCCGTTTGAACGGGACCTGCGACTGCGGAAACTACAACGCCACCAGTCCATTCACCGGCAGGTGCCTGCGCTCCTACGATGATACGCCGGGCGCCCACTGCGAGTACGCCGGAGCAAACTATGACGTGGGTACCGATTTTCAGTGCGTGGGGAGCTGCGACGTTTGCCACTGCGATGCCCCGGGACGGATCAGCCGGAGGGCGGTCGCCTGCGATCCCGCGACGGGTGTTCTTCCCTGCCGGCTCGATGGGACGTATGTCTATGGGACCTTAGGGGGCTCGGCGACCACCGCTGAGGTCTCTGTTCTGGGAGGAGAAAACTTCTGGTATTCGCACGTGAGCACGCGCCTTTCCGACGGCGCCACCAATGACTGCAACCCGTCGTACACGCCAGCCTGCGGAGCGACGAACGCCATCGATCAGGGTGACATCATGTTTGACCTCATGGATCCGACCGTCGCCGCGGCGCTGGGGGTGCGACCGGGACCGGTGTTGTTCGGCGTCGACACCCGCCCTGCCGGCACGCCCCTCACCTTCCTCCACCGCTCCGACGGCGGAGAGCTGCTGGTGGGCGCTCCCTGTGCTGGCTCCTCGGGCTGCACCGAGATTTCCGACGGTGTCACGCACCTCCTCGCCGACCTGGCGGCGCTTGACAAGCAAGAGCTCGCGATGCTGGGCTGTTCGCCGTGGCCGGAGCCCGGAACGTTCGTATGCGACAACCTGCTCTGTAAGTCCGGGTCCGAGTACTGCGCAAAACGACAGGCCAACGGCGTTCACATCTTCGCCGTCTGTCGTCCCTATCCGGATGGCTGCACCACCTGCGCCTGCGTCACCGCGGACGCCAGCAGCCTGCAAGGGACTCAGAGCTGCCCCGATACCTACTTTTGCACCGACGCCGGCGGTCCTGTCTCGACCATTAATTGCGACACCGGCTGAAGAGACCTCATCGGCGGCCTTTGCGCCAAAAGCTCCTGGTCCTACTGGCGCCGCACGCTCCGCCACGCGCCTGCACCCAGACAACACGACAGCGAGCAACTCCTTACTGCCCGTCCTCGGTCATTTGGGTGAAGTCCACCAGGTTGGCGGTCATCATCAGTAGCGACAGTGCGGTCCACGACTTCTGGTAGTAGATGGTTCCGGCACTGAGCTTCAAAGTGGCCACGGCCGCGTAGGCGTCATTGATGAACGATTGGTATTGGGCGTCGCTCATGGCGCCCACGCCGGCGGGTCCGACGAAGGATGCGGCCTGAAGGCCGTTTTGGGCCTTGTCAGGCTTGGGCGTCCCGTTCAAGTCGTAGCCGTCGACGATATTGGATACGCCGATGCCGGCGTAGAAGGCACTGATCTTGGCCAAGTATTGCTTGGCCAAGGATGCGCCGAAGAAGCAATAGTCCTGGCCCACGCGGAAGGGCGTGCGGGTAGAGTCGTTCTGGAAGTTCGTCGGGGCTCCCGAGAAGGCCACCACTGGCTTGCCGGAAGAATCGCACCAGGCAGGCACCAGTCCGTTGTCAGCATTGCCGCTCGTGGCATTGAGGCTCTTCGCGAGGATGTCGTAGTTGCCGGTGATGACCTTGTTCCAGTCGTCGGCCTTGCCGGTCACTTGGCCGAAAACGCGATAGTAGGCCGGGGCGAAGTACGACGGGTTGGTGACATCGACGTTGCCCCACTGGTCACCGGGCTTGAGCATGTAGCTGCGGGTTTGATCCACTTCAAAGCTCCAGATCAGGCCGATGAGCTTCTTGGCGTGGTTCAGATACGTGTCTTTCAGCGCTCCTTGCCCGCCCCATTGTCGGTCGGCCATGACCAGCGCCCAGGCCATATCCTCGTCCCCGTCGGTGGCGGCGCCCGCGCCCCCCGAGGTGACTTTCCCGTCGGGACCGATCTCCCAATCCATGAGCCCGTTGCTGCCGAGGTGGATCTGCTCGTAGCCCCACAAATTGTCGAACAACTGCTGGTCATCCATGTACACGGCCAGGATCATGCCGTAGCCGATCCCCTCGGACGCGGTCGAGTGGGTAACTGATCCCGAGTCGGGCTTCTGCACCCGCGCGTAGGCACCGGCGCCATCGCTGGTGACGGTCGTGGTCTTCCAGTCTTGGTAGGCGGCCGTCACCGTCGAATTGTCGTAGCCGGCTGGATAGGTGCAGTACTTGCCCTTGAGGTTCTGCGGGAAGGGAAAGGCCGCAGCGCTGGCACTCGTCGTGCCGCCTATTAAACTGGTGCCACCTGTGCTCGTCACGCCGCCGCTGCTCGTTGCACCGCCCATCAAGACTAGACTTCCTCCCGTGCCCGTCGCGCCGCCACTGCTGGTCGCGCCTGCAGTCACGGTGGCGCCGCCGGATCCCGCTTTACCACCGAGCTGCGGGGCACCGCCCGAACCCGGCACGCCGCCGCTGCCCGTGGTGCCGCCTGTCCCGATTGCGCCGCCACTCGTCGCCGCGTCGACCGCGCTCGATCCGCCGTGACCCATCGAACCGCCAGTTGCGATGGTTCCGCCGCTACCCGAGCTCCCGCCCGCGCTGCTTGTTCCGCCGCTACCGGCTGCTCCGCCGATGCGTGCCGAACCACCACTGGCAATCGTACCGCCCGTGCTAATTGCACCGCCCGCTGCCATGCCGCCGGTTCCTGCCGCCCCGCCCGTGGCTGCCGTGCCACCGCTACTTTCGGACGACGGTGCAGGACTGCTCTTGGTGCAGGCCGCAGCCAAGGTCAGCACAAGCGGTAGGCATCGGTAGCTTGCACCGGGCATGCGCGAGCGCTCGCTATCTGCGATCGTGTTCGCCCCTGTTGTCGCTGCCCCTGCCGGGTGCAGGCCCGCGGTTCTGGCCGCCGGGCGGTCCACCGCCGCGAGATCCCTGCGGACCTGGCTGGAAGGCACGGCCGTCTTGTCTCGGCTGGCCGTGAGGTCCCTGGTTGCCCCAGTCGCGCGTCCCGCGCTGCTGCTGGAATCCGGGAGCCGGCTGCGGACCACGCATCCGCCCGGGCGCTTCCGGTCTCCGCTCCATTCGTTGCTCTCCCCTGGGCCCGAAGGATCGCGGCCCCGGGCCCTGAACGCCCCGCTGTTGCCAGTGCTTGTCCCTCTCCCAACCATGCCAGTTGCGCTCCATCTCGCCGTGCGGGACGCGTTCAGGTCTCCATTCACGTCCCTGCCAGCGGTGCTCCCGGTAGTCGTTCCTCCAGCCGGGTGGCACCCTTCGGTAAAAGGGCGGGGGAGCAGCGCGATAGTAGGCCCAGCCGCTGTCATGGTGGCGGGAGCGATACCATCGCCCTTGCCACGGACGCCACCACCAGCCCTGGCTGAAGTAAATGTCGGCTTCGACATCGGGCGCGACGTAGACATTGGTCTCGGGGATGACCACCAGCTCCGGGGCCGCGGGAAAGACGATAGGTGGAGGCAGAGGCACGTTGACGCCCACGCTCACGCCAATCTGCGCCCGCGCGGAAAGTGGAACCAGAACCGCCACCAGCAGAAACAGCATTCGAATCATCGCCGCTTTCATTCTTCGTCCTTTCTCAGGTTGTCCGATCATGAACCTCCCGAGGAAGACTTTCCAGTGCTCGACGCGCGGCCTGTAGCTCCTCCGCCAGCCCTGTAATCCCGTCTCGGGAAGCCTCAAGGCGCGAACGGCAGACGCCAGACCCTACGCTTGCCATGGTGTGGCATGGTTCTCTGCCTCGGAGAACCCGCTTCATTTAGCTAGGCACCCAATTCCGGCTCAAGGACCGTCGAGCGTCTGCCGACCTGCCTTACCAGCGCTCACTGCGAGCGCCACACAGGATCGCCTAAGTCGATCCAATCAGCGACGTGAACGCAAACCAAACTACACTCAGCCGCAGTTTCGCGATCGGCCATTCCACGACCATTCTACTTGTGATAGGCGCAATGGTGGCGTTGGTCTGGTCGTCCCTCGCGCTCGACGAAGGCGACAAAGCGGTCGCTCTGGCCCACAAGCGAGGCTGCTTGACCTCGGACCTGCAGCTGTCCATGGCCGAGACTGGGCGCACCCTGGCCACAAGCTTGTCGGCCACGGACAGGAGGGAAGGAGCCGTGCACATGGCGAGTGAAAACGCCGCTCGATCCCGCAGTCTTCAGCAAGTCCTGGCGATCAAACGTGCTGAACCCACCGAGAGCGAATCGGTGATACTTGCGCGCGTCGAGACAGCGCTCGAAGAATTTTGGACTGCGACCCAGCGGACAACCACGTTCGCACTCGCCGGCCAGTGGGCAGGTGCGGAAAAGTCGCTATCTGCCGAAGTACTACCGGCCATGGCCCGGGCGACGAGGCTCTGTGACGATCTGAAAACGCTGACAAACGCCAACGCAATGGCTGCACAGGACCAAGTCGGGTTGACTATTTCGTCGATTCGTAAGGCATCGATTGTGCTTGGAATGCTGCTCATCGGCACGACCGGCATGCTGGGCAGGCTTTTCAGGAAAAGGCTCTCTCGTCCGCTCGCTGCAGTTACCGCCGCGCTCAATGAGATGGGCAGGGGCAACTTTCTTGTCCAAATTCCACAGACTACGGACCGTCAAGGCACTGAGATAGCGGCCGTCATGCAGGCTGCGCGACAAGTCAGCAAGACCGTGCGCGCTACCATCGGCGACGTAGGCAGCGGGGCGGAGACCCTCTCTAACGCGTCGGCCGAGCTCACCGCGGTTGCGCAGTCTCTCCTGATGGGCAACCAGGAGATGTCGAAACTCTCAACAGCGGTAGCAACTGCGGCGCAGCAGAGCAGCGCGAGTGCTGCCTCGATTGCCGAGGCGATGCACGAGACCTCGACCAATCTCGCCTCGGTCGCCACTGCGACCGAAGAGATGAGCGCCACTGTCGGCGAGATCGCCTCGAACGCCGAAAGGGCGCGTGCCATTAGCGGAGAGGCTACCAGCCAAACAGAGGACATCTCGGGGATCATGGCGGAGCTCGGGCGGGCCGCACAGGACATCGGCAAGGTTACGGAAACCATCACCAGCATTTCAGCGCAGACCAACCTGCTTGCCCTCAACGCAACAATCGAAGCGGCGCGGGCGGGCCAAGCGGGCAAGGGTTTCGCCGTCGTCGCCAACGAAATCAAAGAGCTTGCTCGGCAGACGGCAACCGCGACCGAGGACATCAAAACCAAGATCTCAGGCATTCAGAGCTCGACGGGGCACGCGGTCGCCAACATCGAAAAGATCGCCCATGTCATCGGCGACGTAGGCGACATCATCACATCGATTGCCTCCGCCATTGAGGAGCAGTCCACGGTCACCAAGGATGTGTCTAGAAACGTGGCCGAAGCCAGCAGCGGTGTAAGAAACGCCAACGATAGATTCGCAGAATCCGTGACCGCGGCAAAGGGCATCGCGAGGGACATCGATGTGGTCAAGTCGACTGTAGTAGACATGGTCGGCGGTAGCGAGTTGGTTCGCGCTAGCGCGTCGCAACTGACTGACCTGGCAGGGCAGCTGAAGCAGCGTGTGGCGCACTTCCGGGAGGGAGGTTCGTGTGACCAACCAAAGTGGCCTTAGCGGAGTGAGAGGAGTTTTCCGATGAGTGTTCTCTATGACCTGAGAAGCAAGATCGACAAGACAATCGAGGAGAAGAAGCTGGACGGCGCTGCAGTGCGAGGCAAGATCGCGCTTCAGGCAGGATTTCTGCTTTCCTTCGTCTCACCAAGCACGCCGGACGATCCGGTGAAGATCGAGAAGCTCAAGAAGGCCGCTGCTGCGGTCATGCAGTTGCATCTGTAGTTTGTTCACGAGGAAGCAGCCATGAAATCCATATCAATCAAGGCGAAAGTCATCGTTGTCTTGGTCTTCAGCTTGGCGCTTGGCGCCATCATTCAGGTCAGCCTGGTGCGTGACTCTTACAACAAGAACGTGGCGATGGTCGCGCAATCAGCCCTGACTACGGCGCAGAAGACCTTCGACAATATCAAGGCCAGAGAGCTCTCGTCGCTTGCGCTCGCCTCGTCGGCGCTGGTGAACATCGATGCCGTGCGCGACTTGTTTGCGAAAGGTGACCGGCAGGTGCTCTACGACTATGTCGCTCCGACGTTTGCTGACCTCAAAAGCATGGGGATCAACATTGTCACGTTCCTCGACAAGGAGGGTGTCGCCTTTCTGCGCATGCAGACTCCGACCAGCTTCGGCGACTCGACAAACAAAAAGATCACCACCGTCCGTAAGGCCATCGATAGCGGCCAGGTTGCCGCAGGCATCGATCTCGCAAAGCCAGGTCTGTCGAGAGGGAGCTGCCGCCCGATTCGCGACAAGGACGGCTCCATTCTCGGGTTCCTCATCGTGGGCGGCTCGCTGGACCAATTCCTTGCGACGATGAAGAGTCAAACCTCCGACGATTACATCTTCATGGGCTACAAGAGCTTCTTGGATGAGAAGCTGTATCACGCTACTCGGAAGGCGAAGGGCCAGCCAGACACATGGGGCCAGTTTGCAGGTGCGGTGGTTCTGGCGACCTCGATGGACGTGCGGTCAGACCCGCAATATGAAAAGGACCTGCAGAGTCTTCCTGCAGCCGGGCGTCTTCTTGGTCGGTCGGAAAGTGGTGGCAGCACGTTCGTGAATGGCGTGTTTCCCCTGTACGACGCTGCCAACAACGCAATTGGCGGCATCTTCGTGAGACACGACATCACTGCTCTCCACCAGGGGATGAAGCGCGTCCAGTACCTTGCCATTGCCGCACTCGTGGCGCTTGTCGTGGTGTTGTCTCTTGTAATCGGCATTGTCTTGAACCGACTTGTCTTCGTTCGCCTGAACCGCACTATGGACATCGTCACCCGAGTGGTCGGCGGAGAGTTTTCAAAGCAGATAGTTCCAACAGCTGCCGACGAAGTCGGTCGCCTGGAAGAGTTGTTCGAGCAATTCCGAGCAATCTTCGTCAGTGTCGTCGACGATTTGTCCAGGGCGAGAGACGAAGAGGGGAAGAAATCCGCTTAGCCGCGCTGCTAACCGAAACGGACCCAGTCATAGATCACGCATCGCATGCGCCAGTGGGATAATCGGCATGCCTTTGGCATGCCAGAAAGAGGAAATCATGTCCAACCAGCGAGATAGGAAGGTCTTCATTGCGGCGTTTGCTCTCTGTGCGAGCCTAGCCTCTGTTGAGGCCTTCGCGGCTCAACCAGCCGTGAACACCGGCTCAACCAGTTTCATGGATGGCTTTGGTGACCCGACCGGCTCCGGGCTCCTATATCTGAATTACCTGAGCTGGATCGGCTCTGGGAGTCTCAAGGATGTCCACGGCAATAGCGTTCCCATCTTCCAAGACCCAAAGCTCAACGTCCTGGTCGACCTCAATCAGTTCCTCTACTCGTTCAAGATGCCCGAGGGTGCCTTCGCCCAGCCGGGCTTGAATCTCATCGTCCCTCTTGTCGACACAAACGCGTCCTCTGGGGCTGGCAGCCAGGTCCCGCTCAACGACAACGGGTTTGGCTTGGGTGACCTCACCTTCGGGCCCTTCGCGCAATTCAAG
>CAZBIU010000262.1:0-9700 GCA_964491625.1 uncultured Myxococcales bacterium | reverse complement strand
ACGCGCGAAACCCGCCCGCGCACGTATTTCACGCCGTCTTCCTCGACGGCGCGGCGGACGAACTCGTCGTAGTTTTTCCCGGCCGCGCGCACGTCCATGTAGAAGACCGTGGCAGTTCCGCCGTGCACCTTGTGCTGATACAGCATGGCGTGCTTGGCGGTGTACATGCAGCAAATCTTCGAGCAGTACGGCACGCCCTTGGCGCGGTCGCGGCTGCCCGCGCACGCGATGAACACCACGTGCTGCGGCTCTTTTCCGTCGGACGGTCGCTTGATGGCGCCGCCGGTGGGCCCCGACGCCGATGCCAGACGCTCGAACTTCATGCCGTCGATGACGTCCTTGAATTTGCCGTAGCCGTATTCAGGGAAATTGCTGACCGGCATGGTCTTGTAGCCGGTGGCCAGCACCACCGCGCCCACGTCGTGCACTTCGATCTGATCTTCTTGATCGAAGCGGATGGCCTTGGTGGGGCAAAGCTTCTCGCACGCCTTGCACTTGCCGGTCTTGAAGTAGGTGCAATTCTCGACGTCAATCACCGGCTTGTTGGGCACCGCCTGGGGAAACGGTACGAAGATCGCCGGTCGGTTGGAGAGTCCCTCGTTGAATTGATCGGGAATCTTCTTCACCGGGCATTTCTGCTGGCACACGCCACAGCCGTTGCAGATCTTCTCGTCGATCTTGCGCGCCTTCCTGCGGATGGTGGCCTTGAAGTTGCCGATGAAACCTTCCAGCTTTTCCAGCTCGGAATACGTGTAGAGCGTAATGTTCGGATGGCGCGCCACCTCGACCATGCGCGGGGTGAGGATGCACTGGGAACAGTCCAGCGTCGGGAAAGTCTCCGACAACTGGCTCATGTGGCCGCCGATGGAGGGCGACTGTTCCACCAGGAGCACCGGATTGCCCGCGTTGGCGATGTCGAGCGCGGCCTGGATGCCGGCGATACCGCCACCCAGCACCAGCGCTTTTTTCGTGATGGGCACGCGAATCGGATTGAGCGGCAGGTTGCGCTTGACCTTTTCGACCTGCAGTCGCACCAGGTCGACGGCCTTCGCGGTCGTCGCGGGCGCCTTCTCGTGCACCCACGAGCAATGCTCGCGCAGGTTCGCCATCTCGCACTGGAATGGGTTGATACCGCCTTCTTCGGCCGTGCGGCGGAAGGTCGGCTCGTGCATGCGCGGCGAGCACGCAGCCACCACCACGCCGTCGAGCTTCTTCTCCTTGATGGCGTCCTTGAGCATGGTCTGCCCGGGATCCGAGCACATGTACTTGTATTCCACGGCGTGCACCACGCCGGGCATATCCAGCGCCGCCTTGGCGACCGCGGCGACATCCACCGTGCCGGCGATGTTTTCGCCGCAGTGGCAAATGAAGACGCCAACCCGTGACATTACTGCACCACCTGCGGGCCCGTGGTCGTGGTCGTGGCCGTGGCCGTGGCCGTGGCCGGGAACTTCACCGGCACAAAATGGCGGCCAAGCCCGAGCTTCTTGCCGGGAATGCCAAGCGCTAGGCCGATGACTTGGGTGATGTAGAGAACTGGAATGTCGATCTTCGCGGCCAGCCGCTGATTGATCTCCCCACGTCGCAAGTCGAGGTTGGAATGGCACATGGGGCACGCCACCACGACCGCGTCCGCCTTGTGCGCGACCGCGTTCTGCAGGATCTTCGCGCCCAAGCGCCCGACCACGGAGGTCTTCGACAGTGAGAACGAAGCCCCGCAACACTCGGTCTTGAAGCTCCAGTCCACCGTCTTGCCACCCACGGCAGTGACCAGCTTGTCCATTTCCACCGGATCCTCGGTGCGGTCGAAGCCGGTGATCTTCGCGGGCCGCACCAGCAGGCACCCGTAGTAGCAGGCCACGGTCTCGTCGAACTTCTTCGTGACCTTCGCAGCAATTGTGTCGCTCACCTGCGCCAGCATCTCGACCACGTTCAGCACGCGCGGCAGCTTTTCGAGCTTGGTTTGCAGGATCTTTTCCGCCTGCGCCTTGGTCTGCGCGCTGGTTTCGATTTCGTGCTTGGCGGTGGCCAGGCGGTTGTAGCAAGCCGCACACGGAGCCATCACCTGATCGAAGCCGGCCTTCTGCGCCTTCAAAAGCACGTTCGCCGGCAGCGCCACCGACACCAGCCGGTCGGTCATGTGCCCCGAGCTCGAACCGCAACAGGTCCACTCTGGAATCTCCGCCAGCTCGATACCGAGCGCCTTGGCCACCGCGTCCATCGACTCGCCGAAGTCGCGCCCCGTGCCCGAGAGCGAACAGCCAGGGTAGTAGCCGATCCTCATTGCTGCGACTCCTTCTTCACCTGGCGGGCGCGGGCGAAGATCTCCGCCACCTCGCGCTTGTCGGCGCCGCCATGCGGGAAAAGCCCGATCTTGCCCTTCAGGAACATGGTCGGCGCGATGCCCATGTCCTTGAAGAAGTGCCCGGTGCGTAGCTTGTAGTCGCCAATCATGCCGAGCTCGAAGAGGCGCCCTGCCTTCTCGACCGAGCTCAGGAACGCCTTGTGGAAAGCGACCACGTCGTCCGCGTCCTGGTTGGCCAGGTTGCGCGCCAGCGACTCTTGTCGAAGGAAGTCCATGGTGCGCGGCAGGTCCACTTCCTGCGGGCAGCGGGTGAAGCAGGTCTCGCAGCCGATGCACATCCAAATCGACATCGACTTCAGCGCGCGTTCTTCGTGCTTGGGCGATTCGGTTTGCAGAAGGCGCAAGACCTGCGAAGGCGCGACGTCCATGTCCTCGGCGGCGGGACAACCAGCGGTGCACTTGCCACACTGGTAGCAGTCCGCGACGCTGACCTCGCCTTCTTTTTCAAGCCGCGCAGCCAAGCTATGGCTGGCTGGCGATTCGTGGTGACTGCTCATGTGCTTCTCCTGGCCGGCGGCCGGCCTGTGCCCGGTGGAGTATGCGCGAATTTCGGGTCCGTTGTGCGTTTTTTCACAGCGAGTTGGGCCGCGACAATTCGCTGCGACAATCGCGTGCCGGAATTCGCCGTCCGCTGTATGGTCGCAGCATGTGGGCAGGAATTGCTCTGGCTGCATTGGCCGCCGCCGCTTCAGCGCTGGAGCGGCCGGGGCCGGAAGCGCCGTGCCCCAGTCAGGCCGACGTCGATGCCGAGCTTGCGCGAGTCGGCGCCCTCGGCATCGCGCCGCCGGAAATCGTCGTCGCGGCCAACCAAATGCGGGTGGTGCTGCGGGGACGCGACGGCGTCACGGTGGGCAGTCGCGAGGTGGAAGCGCCGGCCAACTGCCACGAACGCGCCACGGTGGCCGCGGTCCTGGTCGCCACCTGGATGGGCATCTGGCCCGAAGGGGCAAGACCAGCGAGCGCGCCGAACGCTTCTACCACTCCGACCGGGACAGTGGGATCAACCGACGCGAAGGGGAGTCCGCCGACGCCACTCGTCGCAGACAAGCCGCCTGCATCATCGCAGGCGTCCGACAAGCACCAGGACGAGTATTCGCTGGCGCTGACCGCGGCACTCGACGGTAACGGCCTCGCAACCGGCGCCGTCATCGAGGTAAGGCAAGTGCTGGCAGGGCCTGTGCGCGGACTCGTGGGAGTGTCTGCGACCACCGAACGCGACCAGAGCGTCGGCGCTGGGACAGCCCGCTACACGCGCCCTGCGCTGGAAGCTGGCGTGGCCCTCCGGCTCGGACACGGCCGCGTGCAAGGCGAGGTCAGTGCGTCGGGGCGGCTCGGGGTTCTGATTGTCCGTGGCAAGGACCTGCCGGTCACCCACTTTGCGACCCACGTCGTGCCCGGTGCGGCCGCCAGCCTGCGCCTGGTGATGGCAGGAAAGCGCTTTTCGCCCTTCGTCCTCGCGGGCGGGACCTACTGGTTTGGCCGGGAGGAGCTCCGGCTCGACGACGACGTCTCGACCGCGAATCTGCCGGGTTGGGATTTGGCATTCGGGATTGGGCTTTTCTGGGCGCCGTGACGAAAGGTCGACCGGCGAGCCGTCACCAGAGATAGCCCGGATGCTTGCTGACTCCGCACGCGCTCAAGAGGATCTCGCGACCATTTACCGAACTTATGTTCGGGACGTGGCCCGTTGGGCCGAGCGGCTGGCAGGACCCGGCTTCGATCTGCCCGACCTGGTCCACGAGGTATTCGAGATCGCGCAGAGGCGGCTGACCTCTTTTCGCGGCGATTCCAGCCTGGCAACCTGGCTCTTCGGCATCACCGAGAAGGTAGTGCGCCACCGTAGGCGCAAGGATCGCCTACGCCACTGGCTGGCCGGGTCCGCTAGCGACGTGGGCCGCAAGCTGCCCGCCCAGCCGCCGACTCAGCTCGAGGATCTGGAAAGGAAAGAGCGCATCGCGCGTGTGTACCGCGTGCTCGATCGCTTGTCCGATGCTGACCGACAAATCCTCATTCTCTTCGAGCTGGAGGAGATGTCGGGCGAGCAGATCGCGGCGCTGCTTGGAATCAAGGTCGGCAACGTTTGGTTGCGAATGCATAGGGCGCGCGAGCGCTTTTTGAAGGCGTTTCAAGCATCCGAACCAGAAGCGGCTGCGACGGACGCAGGTGGATTCGGCAACGGGAGGTACGGCCATGCAGGCTGACGAAAAGGTGATGCATCGTTTGGGGAAAGGCGAAAGTCCCTCTCCGCTCGAAGCACGTGCCGGGACGTTCCTCGGCGAGGCGCTTAAGACGCAGGGGCTCGACGACGGCGAGGTGGCTGCCATCGAACGGCGACTGCAGCGCAAGGATCATACCGGCCGGAGCCTTCGCCTTTGGCCGGTGCTCGCCGCCGTCGCGGTGTTGCTAGCCGCGGGCAGCGTAATGGCTTTGGTCGGAGGCTGGCGGTTGCCGTTCGTGGGTGGTGCATCGAGGTCCGATGCGCCGTCGCCGCCTGCCAAGTCACGCTCCGCCAACAAGCTCGGCCACCGACCGAGCGAGGCTTCACCAGAGTTGCGCAACGGCGCTCCCACGCCGACGGGCGCGGCTGCCCCGGCGGAATCTCCGACGGCGCCCTCGGTCGCCACGGGAGCCGAGGGTCATGCGTCGCTCGCGGCACGCCGGGTGCCCCATCAGGACCTGTCACCGCCGTCGGCATCGTCGCCGATCGCGCCAGCGCCGATTCCGCCCGCCGAGAGCGCCCTTTCCGTCGAGGCGCGATCCCTGGCCGACGCGCTTGCGCGCTGGCGTCGCGACCGGAGCGGCGAGGCGGCCCTGGCGCTGCTCGGGGCACACGATCGTCGCTTCCCGCACGGCTCGCTCTCGGTCGAGTCCAAGGTGGCTCGGGCCGAGATTCTGCTCGGGCTTGCTCGTGGTTCTGAAGCGCTTGCCGTCCTCGACTCGCTCAATCTGGCCGTTCTGCCACGCGCGCGCGAGCTTGCGACCATTCGTGGCGAATTGCGTGCTCGCGCCGGCCGCTGCCGAGAGGCGCGCGCAGATCTATCCTCTGTGCTTGCGCGCACTGGAACAGACGATCTCGGCCGGCGGGCATTGCGAGCCCGCGCAGAATGTCCCTGAAAGGTTGACCGGCAAGTCGTCACCAGGACTTCATCGAAACATTTTCGCCTGACTGTTTTCGCCTAACAAGGAGACCACGATGACTCGACCTAGCCACTTCTCACCTCGCTCGCCTTTTTCACTTTTCGCCATTCTTCCGCTTGCGCTACTCGGGTGCGGCAACTCCGATTCCATCGGGGCGCTCGGGCACGGCGGCAGCGGCGGCACGAGCTCGGCCACCAGCCTCGGGTCGGGCGGCCAAGTCGGATCCGGCGGCTCGGGTACGCTGGGAAGTGGCGGAGCCGGCGCCGGGGGCAAGGCTGGCAGCGGCGGCATCGTGGCGGCTGGGGGCGTGCCGGGAACCGGGGGTCTGGTCGGGACGGGCGGCGCTGCTCCTGCTGGCGGCGGAGGATCCGGTGGCGCCGGCGGCGCCCACACGGGCGCGGGCGGAAGCGCCACCGGCGGGCAGGCAGGCCAGAATGCGTCCGACGGCAGCTTGGACGTCGCTTCGGATCTTCCGATCAGCAGCGACGCGGGTCCGTTGGCCGCGCTATGCACGTCCACGGGCGGGCAGCTCGACACCAAGCAGTGCTGCAATTCCGTCGGCGACTTTCCTGACATGTGCTCGGTTGGGGCGTGCGGGTGCTCCCCGAGCGGCAGTCATAGCGTGACCGTCTGCACGTGCCTCAATCTCGGTTGCTTCTCGCCCAGCGTCGGATGTACCTTGGGCGGCGTCGGCGGTTCGGGCGGCACAGGTTCGGGCGGAGGAAGCGGAGGTTCGGGCGGCGCCGGAGGTTCGGGCGGCTCGGCCGACGCCGGGCACGGCGGGAGTGGCGGGTCCGGCGGGAGCGATGCCAACGTGCTCGATGGCTTGATCAGCACCGACGCCGCGGTTTTGGCCGAGCTCTGCACCTCCACGGGAGGGCAAATCAAGAGCCAGTCGTGCTGCAGCAACCAAATCGATTTTCCCAACTCATGCCTGGGTGGCGCCTGCGGCTGCGCGCCAGACTACAGCCACACCATTCCAATCTGTTCGTGCCCGAACGGGTATTGCTTCTTGCCGGACACAGGATGCGGACCGCGCGGCGGCTTCGACGCGGACCTCGGCAGCGATGCCTATCGCTGCACCGCTCAGCCTGATCTAGACGCCACGTACTGTGTAGGAAGCAATCCCCCGCATTATTACGGCTGCATCGGCACCACTCCCCCGCCGTCGTGCGTGCAGGTGAGTGTCGGCAACATGACTGACGGCTTTTGCTGCCCCTGAGCCAAGGGCGGTCTGGCATGGCGGTCGATCTACGCAATCGACCGCAGGGGCCTTGAAGGGCCCGCGCTACTTGGACAGAATTCGTTCGCGCTCGGGCCGCGCGCCGCGGGCCCGCATTTCGGCAATGTACTGTCTGATTGTCCCTTCGACGGATTCGTTGAAGCAAACCGAGCCCTCGGCGATTTCGCGCAACGCAGTGACGCCGGGCTTGTTGTCACACTTCACGAGCGGAATGGCCCGGCCCGCGAGGTGACGCGCGCGTTCTGCGGCCAGAATCACCAGCGCGAATCGGTTGGGAACTTTCTCCAAGCAATCTTCAACGGTTACACGAGCCAAAGGAGCCTCCGAAAATGCGAAAGAGCCAATATGGTGGTCAACGCTATCAAAGTCAAGGGCCGTCAATTCTGTGCGGGAAAGCGCTATTTGCGTGCGCCGGCCCCATCTTTTCGCTGAGTGCAAGGCCGATTCACCGCCATTCGATAGGGAATGAATGACTAAACAGCTTTCAGACGTTGCAAATCGCTTATGACAATCCTAGGCTAGAACGTACGCCTAATTTTCGGTGCTCCTTGTGGGAGGGGATCACCGGAGGAGTTGAAGAAATGCCGTCGATCACGATTAATTGGAGCGACCTAGAGATTGCTTTCGAGCGGAACTCTCCCGACCAGGAGAGTTTTCTCGACCTGGAAAATGGGGACTTGTTGGCGATTGCCGAGGGTGAGCCGGATGCGGCAGCCCGACGTACGCGTGTGTCCGGCAACCCTGAGCGCTACCTCCGCATCGATCCCGCCTCGTCACGCGAGCAGTATCGTTGGATGGAGCGCTTCGTGGGTGCGGTTCAAGAACAGGCTCTGCGAGAGCGCTTACTGGTTGCCATCGATGGCAAGGGCGCGTTTCGCAGGTTCAAGGACGTGTTGCTTGCGTTTCCGGCCGAGCGCGAACGTTGGTTCGCTTATCGGTCCGAGCTTCTGCATCTGCACATCCAGACCTGGCTTGACCACCTGCACGTCGAGGCCGCCAACCCGCCGCCCTGGGGTCGGGTCGTTGCGCGCCCGGAAACGCCAGAGACCACGCACACTCTACCCGTCGGGGAATCGCCGGGCGAGATCCTGCGCCGTCAGGCGCGCGAGCTCATCGACGAGATTCCTGCTGCGGAGATGCCGACTGCGATTGTCTTCCTTGAGTTCTTACGCGAACGTGGCGCTGCCTCGTTGCTAGGAACCGGGATGGCTGCCCCGGACCGTACGTCCGAGGAGCTTCCGCGCCAGCACGACGAGCACGACTCGGACGACGATCTGGTCAAAGAAGGCGCCGTCGCCAGCTAAGGCGCTGCGACCATAAAATCGGCCGGCGAGACCGCTCACCGGTTGCGCAGGCGTTCGCCCGGGCGTGCTGCCGGGGCTGCCTTTGCCTCGTCCGTCGCTTCGTCCGCGTGCGTGGGCTCGGGCGGGACCCAAATCCAGCCCTGCGGATCGATCTGATCCGCGGCCAGGGGCGAAATGCGCCAGCCGTCGCGCTCGCGCAGATACCCGGTGTACGCGCATAGTACGGCGTCGAACACGTGGTCGCTCTGCCGGCATTCCTCGCGCCAAACGCCAGGGCCGAAGCTGAGGTCGCCCAGGCTGGCAAGGATGTCGATGCGGCGGTCGACCCGCTTCTTGTACGGTTCGCGAAAGCCGGACAATTCCAGCGTCGCGCGGGGAAAGACTTCGATCAGGTTGTCGTTGAGCCGGAACTCGGGTGCGAGGGCCCGCACCACGTGGGCAGCCCGCGCGGCCAGGGGACCCATGCCTTGCCCCAAGGTTTCGCGCGCAAGGAGTCCCCGCTTGCGCAGATACAAGTCGGTCGCGCGTTGGGTGTACGGCGTGATGGCGGGCTTGCCCCGGCGGCGGTCGCGCTTGTCGGCCGGTTCCACTGTCACCAGTGCCCGCATGGCGATGACCTCGGCGTCAATGCATGGGTCTTGTCCCGGGCACACTGGTTCGCTGCAACGCAGGCACGGCGGTAGGGTCAGAGGCGCGTCGATACAAACCACGGCGCGCTCGGCGCGTTCGCGAATGGCCGCCACCAGCGCCTTGTCGTACAGGGGCGGTTCTTTTGGGCGCGGGCAGAGGCGGGTGACCAGCACACCGTCGTGGTGTCGTTCGAGCACCGCCAGCGCGGTCTTCTTCCCTCGGCCGCCGCCCAGGTCCACTCCGATGAATCTCGTGAATCTCTCCATGAGCTTTCCGCCCGTACGATTCACCTTGAGGGATCGACGCGGGCGGGTCAACGCAGAATCCTCGTAGACCATTGACACTGCAACGCTTTCGGACAGGATAGGTAGATCACTGCCTGGACCGGGGGACCGGCCGGGACGGAGAGTCCATGAAACGCACAATGTTCAAATCCAAGATCCATCGCGCCACCGTGACGCATGCCGATCTGAGCTACGAAGGGTCGGTAACCATCGACGAGGTTTTGCTGCGCGCGGCCGACATTCTTCCCTACGAAAAGGTCGCAATTTGGAACGCCACCAACGGATCGCGCCTGGAGACCTACGCGCTCCCCGGCGAGCCCGATTCCGGCGTGATTTGCGTCAATGGCGCAGCGGCCCGGCTGTGCCATCCCGGCGACGTCGTGATCTTGGCGACCTTCGCCGAGGGCGTCGACGAAGCGCGGGCCAGAGACTGGAAGCCCACCGTGGTTCGTGTGGACGGGAGCAACCGCATCATAGCAGGCGCGCCGCGCGACGAAGTCGCCGGTCCGGGCCGCCCGTGGGTGATGTCCTGAGCGGCGACGGCGAGAGCCCGCGCCTCAAGGTGCTGCGCAGCTTCGTGGCGCAGAAGCCAGGGGATCCGTTTCCTCGCTACGCGCTGGCCATGGAGCTCAAGAGCGTGGGCGACTTGCAGGCGGCCTGGGAAGGGTTCGAGGCGCTCATTGCAGAGCAGCCCGACTACATCGCTTGCTACACGCCGGCGGGCGACGTGTTGACC
>CAZBIU010000261.1:0-9720 GCA_964491625.1 uncultured Myxococcales bacterium | reverse complement strand
ATCGGCAAGCCCCACTTCTCGAACATGTGCACGGTGGAGTCCACGTGGCGAGCGATGTTGGCGACGAGGTCCTCGCGGGTGATGCCCATCAGGTCGTTGCGAACGTAGTCCACGTAGTCACGCAAGGTGTTCTTGCCGCTGTTGAGATCGACGTACAGATTGATGGCTGAAAGTCCCATCGCAACCGCGCCCGACCGATCCATGGCGGCCTTGTCGACCAGCGTGACTTTCAGGCCGTGCTGCTTTGCCCAGTGGGCGGTCTCTACCGCGGCCCCGCACGCGGCCATGCCGCCGCCGCAAATGAGGAGATCGGTTTCCACGACGACGGTCTTGAATTCCGACATGACTACTTTCCCCCGCGGGTAAGGGCCAGCTCGGGCAGCCTCGTGTGCTTGACCGGTCCTTGGTCAGTATTGAGCGCGCTCGGCTCGCCCATCAGCATAGGGCTCGCCAGATCCTCGGTCCCGGTCGGGAAGTGGCCGTGGGCCTGCACTTGGCCCTCCGATACGCCTCGCCGGATGGGGAACTTGAAGCGCTTGGGTTTGATCTCGGGGTTGCGAAACTGTACCGTCCACATGATCTCGTCGGTGCTGCGCATGGCGCTTACGCTGGCGCCCATGGGAACGAAGTCGGAATAGCCCCGCACCTCGATGGCTTGGGTCGGACATAGCTTCACGCAATTAAAGCACTCCCAACACATCACGGGATCGCGGTTGTAGGCCTTCATCTTCTGACGGTCCAAGGTCATCAGATCGTTGGGACAGATGTACTGACAAGCGGTCCGTTCCAAGGCCTTGCACCCATCACACTTGCTGGCGATGACATAACTTGGCATCAGATCTCCATTGCTGCTGCGCCTGCCATGCCCGGCGCGCGCTCGGTTGAAAGTGGTTGGGCGGTTGCATGGACCGGATTCTCAGGAATGGGCAAATTCGCGTGGGCGATGGCAAACAACGGACGCAGGGCAAGGAAGACCAGAGCACCGCTCGCGTAGATGCCGGCCACGATGGCCAGCTCGGGCAGGCTCGGCCGATAGTCGTGAACCTTGCCGAGCGGCGAAGGCACAAAGCCCGAGCTGACGAGGCACAGCCCCTTGTCGATCAGAACCGAGAGCAGTAGACCCGCGGTGGCGACGGTGTGAAGCACGCCGCGACGGCGAAGGCCCGGAACCAGCAGCACGATGAGAGCACCGATGAGAAGCGCCCACGACAAATAGTTGGCCGTGACCAAACCTGAGTGGCCATCGAGGCCGAGGAAGAGGTATTCGAGGTGCTCGCGGGCGCTGGGGATGCCCGAGTAGAGGGCCGTGAAGGCTTCCAGGCCGGCGAGCAGAGCGCTCAGTACTGCCGCGTAGGTCATGATGACAGACAGGCGCGCGATAGCGTCGCGTCCAACGTCGAAGACCTTCGCGCGCGCAAGCCAGGCTGCCAGCAGGATGAGCAGCGCCGGCCCGGACGCGAAGGCGGTAGCCAGAAAGCGCGGTGCGAGCACCGCGGTCATCCAGGCCGGACGTGCGGCCAGCCCGGCGTAGAGCAGCGCCGTCACGACGTGAATGCCGATGGCCCATGGGATCGTCGCCAACGCCAGGCCCCGCGCCCACCCGCCCGAGGAGCTTCTGTAGGAGAAGAGCGCGGCCAAAAGGCCGATGAGCGACAGCACGAGATACCCGCCAAGCGTCAGGCAGTCCCAGAACATCAGCGACGACGGCGATGGATAAAGCAGGATGTTGAGCAGCCGTCGCGGCTGGCCGAGATCGACGAAGATGCACGAAAGCGCCAGGCCGAGCGCGGTGACCGCCACGACCTCGCCCAAGACCAATGCTCGGGCGAATACCTTCTGCCGGTGCACGTAGTAGGGCAAGAGCACCGTCACCGCCGATGCGCCGATGCCAACCAGGAAGGTGAACTGTGAGATGTAGAGCCCCCACGGCATCTCGCGCGACAGGCCGGTCACCCCGAGCCCGTCCCGGCACTGCAGTCCGTACGCCAGCGCGCCAAGCACCGCGAGGCCGAGCAGGACCACGTGCGCGATTCGTCCCAGCGTCCGGTCTTGTCCTGGCATCGTCATCCCACCAGATAGAAGACACTTGGTTCTGTGCCGAGAGCCGGGCGGCGCCGCAGCACCTGACGGGTCGCCAGCAGGCGTCGGATCGGCGAATCGGAATCTTGGAGGTTGCCGAAGGTCAGCGCCCCGGTTCCGCGCGCACGGCAAGTCTCCACGCAGAGCGGAATCTGGCCGACGTCGAGGCGCTCGACGCACAGGGTGCACTTTTCGACCACGCCGGCGGCACGCGCGGGGTAGCTGCTCGTCGTCGGCGCCACGTGCGGATCCTCCCAATTGAAGCTGCGGGCGCCGAAGGGACAGGCCGCCATACAGTAACGGCAGCCGATGCAGCGGTGTTGGTCCATCGCAACCACGCCATCGCTCCGGTGCCAAGTAGCACCGGTCGGGCACACGCGAGTGCAAGGGGCGTTCTTGCAGTGATTGCACAACACCAGCACCGGAAGGTCTCGCTGGGCCTGGGTCTCGTAACCGTGATCCTGTTCGGGAAAGACGCGAGCGAAGCCTTCTTTCCAGACCCACTTGATCTCGTGGCGAGGATCGGCGAGCGCGGGCACGCGGTGGGCGGCGTGGCAGGCGTCGATGCAGGCTCGGCACCCCGATTGACTTGCGCAGCGGGACACGTCGACGGCGATGCCCCAGCGAGGAATGCCTTGCCCGGAGACCGCAGCGATACCCGACCGGGTCAGCGAGGCCGCGCCCACGGCGGCGCCGGCACCGGCGAGCAAGTCGCGCCTCGTGAGGCTGCTCTTCACAGCCTGGCCTCCGGCGAGAGCGGGAATTGATACACGTGCACGGCGGATGGCACAGCACAAACTGTGCCGGGCGACCACAGGCACGCGACCGGCGAAAACTGCGCGAATCGGGATGGCCCAGCCTCGGGGCCAATTCAACCCGTTATATTTGCTGGTTCTGGTCCGTCAAATATAAAGGGATGTCGGCAGCCGGAACGCGGCCTAACCCGGGCCAACGATGAGATCAGCGCGGAAGGCCCGGATGCCGTTGAGCATGAACTGGACCGCCACGGCGGCGAGGAGCAGCCCCATGATGCGAACCGCGATACTCATGGCGATGGGACCGAGCCAACGGGCTCCGCGCACGGCCAGGCGAAGAATCAGGTAGGAAACCGCCGCGACCGCCACGATGCAGCCGTACAGTGCAAGGTGCTGGGCGAGGCTCTTGGCCTCGTTCTGCAGCAGGATCGTCGTCGAGATGGCGCCCGGGCCCGCCAGCATGGGGATGGCGAGCGGGGTGATGGCGATGTCGTCCTTCTCGGCCCCGGCCTGGGTTTCCTCGTGGGTCTGCTGCACCCGCGAGCGCTGCACCCGTAGCATGTCGAGGGCGATGATGAGCAGGACCACGCTGGCCGCGATCTGAAAGGCCGCCATGGTGATCCCGAAGACCTTGAAGATAGCCGTACCTGCCAGGGAAAACGCGAGCAGCACCGCCGCCATCGTCGCACAAGCGAGACGCGCCGTGCGCAGCCGGCGCTGCGACGATTCGGTCGCTGTCATGGCGAGAAAGGCCGGCGCCGTGGCGATCGGATCCACGATCGCGAACAACGACCCGGCTGCGAGCAGAACGTATTCGGTGAGGCTCTTCATGAGACGCGGCGGCCGCATTATACGGGACGCCTGTCATCCGTGCCGTCCGCGGCGCCCATCAAATATCACGGGCTGAAAACTGCCAACTCCGGGTCGATCCCCGGCTGGTCGCACGGCAACCCTGGTTTTTGGCTGTGGCCCACGTCCCGAGCGCTCGGCACGGCGTTTGCTGTGCGCTGGATGCCAGAGAAATCCCGTGAGCAAGGACAACAACACGCCTCTGGTGGACGATCTCGAATCCGGACCCTGGCCGAGCTTTGTCCGAGAGATCAAGAAAAGCGCCGACAGCCCCATGGCGAGGGATCTGCTGGGCGTGCTCGAGCGCTCGTACACGGAAAAGGTCGGGCACTGGAAGCACGGCGGCCTGGTGGGCGTGAAGGGCTATGGCGGCGGTGTGATCGGCCGCTACAACGACTTGGCGGCCGAATTTCCCGAGGCGGCCGAGTTCCACACCATCCGCATCAACCCGCCCGCCGGATGGTTCTACACCTCCGACGTCATCCGCAAGCTGTGCGATATCTGGGAACGGCACGGCTCGGGCCTCACCAATTTTCATGGCGCCACCGGCGATGCGGTCTTTCTCGGCGCCAAGACCACCGAGCTGGAACCGCTCTTCGACGAGCTTTTGCAGGCCGGCTTCGACTTGGGCGGATCGGGATCGGCGCTGCGGACGCCAAGCTGCTGCTGCGGACAGGCCCGTTGCGAATGGGCGTGCTTCGATACCATGGGCGTCACGCAAGAGCTGACCCAGTCGTTCCAGGACGAGATGCACCGGCCGGCCTTCCCGTACAAATTCAAGATCAAGTCCTCGGGGTGTCCCAATGACTGCGTGGGCGCCATCGCGCGTTCGGATTTGTCCATCATCGGCACCTGGCGCGACGACATCCAAATCGACGAGGCGGCACTGAACCAATACGTTGCCGCTGGCAAGCCAGACCTCCGGCGCGACGTCCTCGATCGCTGCCCCACCCGCTGCATGCGCCTTGAGAGCGGCGAGCTGCGCATCGACAACGACGACTGCGCCAAGTGCATGCATTGTATCAACGCCCTGCCCAAGGCATTGGCGCCCGGCAAAGATCGGGGCGCGATGTTGCTCGTGGGAGGCAAGGCGCCGATTCTCGGCGGCGCACTGCTCTCGTCGGTTCTGGTGCCCTTCATCAAGCTCGTGCCGCCCTACCAAGACATCAAGGACTTGCTTATCGCCATCTGGGATCTCTGGTCCGAGCACGGCAAGCACCGCGAACGCGTGGGTGAATTCATCCAGCGCATCGGGCTCGGCAATTTCCTCGAACAGATTGGGCTCGACCCACAACCGGAAATGGTCGCTCACCCGAGAACCAATCCCTACATCGCCCACCGCGAGGACAAGCCGTGACCGCCCCCACCGGCAAACGCAAGACCGACATCGGCGCGCCCGACTTTCGCCAGTTCCTGCCGCCCGTCATCACCCGCAACTACGGTCAGTGGGTTGCCCATGAGATTCCACGTCCCGGGGTGCTGGTTCACACGGCCAAATCCGGCGAGAAGCTGTTCACGGTGCGCGCCGGATCCCCGCGCTTGCTCAGCATCCAGACCCTGCGCCTGTTCGCAGCCCTGGCCGACGAGTTCGCGCAGGGATTCCTCCGCTTCACCAGCCGAAACAATGTCGAGTTCCTGCTCGCCGACGGTGACAAGGTCGTCCCCCTCATCGCGCGCTTGGAGGCCGAGGGCTATCCCGTGGGCGGAACTGGCGCCTCCATCACCAGCATCGTGCATACCCAGGGCTGGGTTCACTGTCACTCGGCCGCGTCCGACGCCTCGGGCGTGGTCAAGTCGGTGATGGACGAGCTTTTCCCCTATTTCGGCAGCATGAATCTGCCCGCGCGCATCCGCATCGCCTTCGCCTGCTGCCTCAACATGTGCGGCGCGGTCCATTGTTCCGACATCGCGATCTTGGGCCTGCATCGCAAGCCGCCCAAGATCAACCACGGCACCCTGTTCAAGACCTGCGAGATCCCCACCACCGTCGCATCCTGCCCCACCGGCGCGGTTCGTCCCGTCACCGTCGACGGAAAGCCGTCACTAGAAGTTGTCGAAGGACAGTGCGTGTTCTGCGGCAACTGCTACACGGTCTGTCCGTCCATGCCACTCAATGATCCGGAGGATGGGGTTTCCATCTGGGTCGGCGGCAAGGTGTCCAATGCGCGCAGCGAGCCGATGTTTTCCAAGCTCGCGATTCCCTTCCTGCCCAACCATCCACCGCGCTGGCCGGAAGTCACGACCGCGGTCAAGGCCCTCGTGGAGCTGTACGCAGCGCACGCAAAGCCCTTCGAACGGATGGGCGAATGGATTGGCCGCATCGGCTGGCCTCGCTTCTTCCGCTTGGCGAATATTCCCTTCACCCGCGACCACATCGATGACTTCACGCACGCGGGGGAGACCTACAAGCGGTCAACCCAGCTTCGGCGCTCGCCGGCCTGGAACACGGGAGGATAACGGAATGGACGACGTAACCGTAGAAATCGCGGCGGACGCGATGTACGCGATGGTCAAGGAGTGCCGGGGCAAGCGCCAGCTCAAGCCGCTCGATCTGACCAAGGCGATGCAGGAACGCTTCGGTGAGGCGTGCCACAAGAACCTTTGCAAAGAAGCGATCCGGTTGCTCATCGACGACGGCCGCTGCACCTACTCGTACCTCGGCGGCAGCTATATCGTGCTTCCGCCCGAGTGATGCTATGGCGCTGCTGCGGAAAAAGGAAGGCACGAAGCCGCTGCAGCTTCGCACCAGCGCGCCTTCCAGCAGCGCCGTGTCTTCGCTGCGCCCGCGGCGAGTTGCCAAGGCAAGCCCGTGCCAGATCTCGTGCCTGGCCGGTACCGATGTCCGTGCGGTCGTGGCGCTAATCGCCCAACGCGAAAAGCTGGGACTCTCCGTCGAGGAAGCCTGCACCCGCGCCTTCGAGCTGGTGGCCCTCACCAACCCCTTCCCCGCGACGACCGGCCGCATCTGCCCGCACCGCTGCGAGGACAACTGCACCCGCCAGCAAAAGGATGGCGGCGTCGCAGTGGGAACCATCGAGCGCTTCATCGGCGATTTTGCGCTCGATCGGGGACTGACCCTGCCCGGTTGTCCCGACCACCCAGCTCACCCTGAACGGATCGCCATCATCGGGGCCGGACCGGCGGGGCTTTCCTGCGCCTACCAACTCCTGCTGCGCGGGTATGCGTGCACGATTTTCGAGGGCATGCCGCAGCCCGGGGGCATGCTCCGTTACGGCATTCCGTCGTACCGGCTGCCCGCGCGGGTGTTCGAGGGTGAAATTCAGCGTATCCTCAGCCTGGGCGTCGAGCTGCACACTCGCACCATGATCGGCCGCGACGTCAGCCTGGACGAGCTTCGCCAGCAATTCGCGGCCGTGTTCGTTGCACCCGGTGCGGCTGCGAGTCGCGCCGTGGACATTCCCGGCGCCAAGGGTGCGTGTGTGTTGCGTGCCGTGGATTTTCTCCGCGACGTGGCCCGGCAAGCGCCACCCGGGCTCGGGCGACACGTGGTTGTGGTGGGCGGCGGCAACACCGCCATCGACGCGGCCCGGGTCGCCGCGCGTCTGCTCGGCGGCCGGGGCGAGATCACGCTTCTGCGCCAGGAGAACGAAGTCGTCGACGAGGACCTGCGCGACGGCATGGAGGAAGGGATTTCGGTCGAGTTCCTGTCCACCCTCGATTCGGTGGTGCGCGATGCCATGGGCGGCATCGACCACGTCGTGATCCAGCGGATCGAGCTCGGCGAGAAGGACGAAAGCGGGTTTCCTGCATTGCTCCCGGTGGCGGGCAAGAGCTACGAATTGCGGGCCGATGCCGTGATCCTTGCCCTCGGACAAAGGCCCAACGTCAGTCCCATCTTCCGCGCGAATCCGGAGCAGTACGAATCGGACGCCTCGGGCAGGACCAAAACGGCTCGGGTCTGGCGCGGCGGCGATGCGGTTACGCCCAGCTTTGCCGCGGTCGTGATTGGACAAGGCCGCCAAGTGGCCCTGTCCATCGACGCTGAGCTGCGCGGCCTCCCATTGCCCGAACCGCTCGCGCTGCCCAACCTCCAGGTGGGCCGGCTCAAGCTGGAATGCTACGACGCCATGCCTCGGCTCGGCCGCCGCGTGATTCCGGTGCCCGAACGCCTGGCCGACCTGCAATCCGAGATTGAACCAGGCTACGAGGCCACCGCCGTGTTTCGCGAGGCCGGCCGCTGCCTATCGTGCGGCAACTGCTTCGGCTGCGAGCGCTGCTGGATGTATTGCACGCCCGGCTCATTTTCCCGCAACGCCAAGGCAGAGCCGGGCAATTACTTCACCATCAATCTCGACAAGTGCGACGGCTGCCGCAAGTGCGCGGAGGAGTGTCCGTCGAGCTTTTTGGAAATGGGTTGATCCATGGGTCTCTCGTCATTGCCCAGGGTCGTGATCGCCGGTCTGGCGGGCGATGCGGGCAAGACCTTGGTGTCCGCGGGTTTGCTTCGAGCTCTCTTCCGACAGGGTCTGACGGTGGCGCCGTTCAAGAAGGGCCCCGACTACATCGACGCCGCGTGGCTCGAAGCGGCGGCCGGCAACCCAGCAAGGAACCTCGATACGTATTTGATGCCGGATTCCGCGCTGCTTGAATCACTGGCCAGCGCAAGCGGGGCCGACCTGATTGTCATTGAGGGAAACCGCGGACTCTTCGACGGACAGGATGCCCAGGGCAGCCATTCGACCGCGGAACTGGCGAAGCGGCTGCAAGCACCGGTCGTGCTTGTGCTCGACGCGAGCAAGGCCACCCGAACCATCGCGGCGCTCGTGCTCGGCTGCCTGGCATTGGATCCGGCCCTGCCGCTCGCGGGTGTAATCCTCAATCGCGTCGGGACCAGGCGGCAGGAACAGGTCATTCGCGATGCGCTCGCCAGCATCACCTCGGTGCCGGTGCTCGGCGCCATTCCCAGGCTGTCCTCCGATCCTTTGCCGTCGCGACACCTTGGGCTGGTGATGCCGACGGAGCGATTGGACCGCGAGCGCGTCCTCGGGCTGATGGCCGATGCGGTCTCCGGCGCCGTCGATATGGAGTCGGTCTTGCGCATTGCCCGGACCGCACCACCGATACAGGTCGCCGGGGCCGAAACCGAAGCCGGAACCGGTTCCGGCAACCGGCCGCCGTCCGTCAAGATAGGCGTCCTCAAGGATGAGGCCTTCTGCTTCTACTACCGGGAGAACCTCGCAGCGCTCGAGGCCCAAGGCGCGACCTTGCTGCCGATTTCGCCCATCCACGACGACGTCCTGCCTGATGTCGACGCGCTCTACGCCGGGGGCGGCTATCCCGAGCAGCACGCCTTGGCGCTTTCCGCGAACTCTCAATTCCGCTCGTTGCTCTTGGACAAGATCGTCTGCGGATTGCCGGTGTGGGCCGAGTGCGGCGGCCTCATGTACCTCGCATCGACGCTGGTCGTGAAGGACCGCCGCTATCCGATGGTCGGCGCGCTGCCCATTGTGGTGGAACAGACCACGCGCCTACAGGGGCACGGTTACGTCAGCGCCACAGTCGACGCTGACAATCCATTTTTTCCTGCGGGCATGGCGCTTCGCGGCCACGAGTTCCATTACTCACGAGTCGTCAAGTTTGCCGGTGACGTCACTACTGCGCTGTCTCTTGACCGGGGCACAGGCATCGGCGACTGCCGCGACGGCATCGTCTGTGGCCGCGTCTTTGCCAGCTACATGCACATATTCGCCCCTGGGACGCCCGAGTGGGCCAAGGCATTCCTCCGAGTGGTCCGGGAGACCAGTTTGCGACCAATCAACCCAATCCCAATAGGAGTCAATTGTGGCAGCGATAACAGTGGACGGCGCGCAGATTGAGATCGACGAGGATGGCTTCATTCAGGAGCCCGACAAGTGGAACCAAGCCGTGGCCTCGGCGCTGGCAGCCACCGAGGGTGTGGAGACCCTCGGCGAACGGCACTGGGTGCTTATCAACTACCTTCGCGACTACTACAAGAAGTTCGGCATGGCGCCCATGATTCGCAAGATGTGCAAAGAGGTGAACATGAAGCTCAATG
>CAZBIU010000260.1:0-9721 GCA_964491625.1 uncultured Myxococcales bacterium | reverse complement strand
CTCCTTGAGTGTAGTGCCTTCGTCAAGTGTCCGGTGAATCGGATCAACTCCACTCCGACTCTCGCAGGCCCAGCACCAACGTCAGGATCGCCTTCAGCGCACCTTCCTTCTCGCCCTCCGATTCCGCCTCGCGCGCGATCTTTAGCGCAGCCGCAAGCCACCGCTTCGCTTCATCAATGCGAAGCTGTGGTTTCCCGTGCCTGTATCTCCCCTTGCCTTCGACGTTCGCCGCCGGGTTGGCCTTGAGCCAGCCCTTCTTCACACACCAGGCGAGGAATGTCTTCACTTGCGCCAAGGTGTTCAGATGCGTGGTGTCCGCGATACGATTGCCCTGAACCGTCGTGTGGTTTCGGAGCGTCTCGTACCGTCGGGCACACTCGGCCTCGTCCAACTCGTCCAGGCTACGGTCGTAGCCTAGAAAGAACTGGGTCAACCGTACCGACGTCGTTTTCGTCGACGTCTGCTTGTTGCCGAGGTCCTCGCGCATGAACAACTCGTACTCCTCCAATGCTTTCGTGAGCGGTTTGGCGGCCGCCCTTTTGAACAGCCGCCGCAGTGATCGAGCTACCTGCTTTGCGTCCTCTTCCGTCGGGAAGTAGCGATGATCTCGTTTGCCATCTTCATGGACCACGACGATTCGCCACTGTCGCCGATTGGGGTACGGTCCATGGACTCGTCCCCGGGTTTCGTCTTGTCGCACCATTGGGTGCCCTCCTTTCGGCGGTGCGACCGAATGCCAGAGAGGTCAAAGATACCACGATGACCGAGACGCTCGATCACCTTGGCTGCAACCACATCGGCGAATCGGTCGAGGCCGATCGGTTCGCCGTCGAGGAGCAGGTGGACGTTGCGTGTCTTGGGTACCTCTGGCTACAAGGGGTTGGTCATCGTCATCGACGAGGCCGAGACCATCCTGCGTACCCATGCAACACGATGTCGTTGTATGCTTCGCCCACCCCAGAGACAAATGCGACACGAACTCCGAGTAAGCTATGCCTTGCGATCGGTTCTTCAGTACCACCAGCTTGTAGGCAGCCGACACCGTCCGCAGCATGATGTCCCTGCACTCGATGATTCCAGGCACACTTAGAGAGACAACATTGCGACCGTCTGAACGCGTGAACTCAATCATTTCAGCCAGACGTTCGGGTTCCTTTCACAACGAGTCTTCATCGCAATGAGAACATCGGTTCGCATCGTCAAACGGGCGATGGACATCCTTGGCGCAAGCCTCGGTCTAGTGCTGGTGGCGCCACTATGCCCGGTAATCGCGGCAGCAATCTACCTTGAATCTCCCGGGGAAGTCCTGTTTCGTCAGCGGCGCGCGGGGCGTCTCTTGGGCCATGAGCCAGACGACAGTCGCCGGTTTCGCTTTCAAGATTTCCAGATTCTGAAGTTTCGTACCATGAGGCCCAACGCAGAAGCGAGGACCGGGGCCGTCGTAGCAGCGATTAACGACTCTCGTATCACTCGGGTGGGACGCTTTCTTCGCCGTACACGACTCGACGAGCTGCCGCAGCTTTGGAACGTATTGCGGGGTGACATGAGCCTGGTGGGTCCACGGCCAGAACGGCCGGAACTCATCACGAATCTGGCGCTTGCCATTCCCTTTTTCGAAGAGAGGATGAGAGGTGTGAAGCCGGGCCTCACCGGCCTGGCTCAGGTGTCACTCGGCTACACGGGACGACCACTACCCGGCAGCGGGACAGAGTCATTCGTAGATTCGCTTACAAATCCCTTCAAGCTGGAGGGCGCGGAAGGCGCCTTGGCGGACGACATGCGCATCAAGGCTCTCTACGATTTTGCCTACGGAGCGGCCATCGAGGACTTCTCGTCCTTCCTTAGGATGGAGAGCTGGATTCTCATTCAAGCGCCCCTCACCGTGCTCAGGAGAAATGGGCGTAAGGGCGCGGCGCGAGGTACTTGACGGACTCTCCTATGTCGGCGTTTCAAACGCTCAGTCCACTCCGGTGCGAGCGAGCGAAGCACCCCCGGAACCGAAGGGTGTGCTCCTGCAGCCGTACATCTTGAAGGACTGGTGATCCTCTAGCAGCTTCGCCATCTCGGCCCGGCCGTCGCCTCGGTGCTCCTGATCGAAACTCAAAGTCCCTGGCAAATGGCGAGCGCTTCCTCGTCATCGGCGGCGACGAAGCCGAACCCTGTCCAGCGATAGACCAAGCGCACGCGCGCTGAGGTTTGGGGATCTGGGTGCAGGAACGAATCGCCGCGATGGATCGCACACAGGCGCTCGCGGCCACCGACACGGATGAGTCGCGCGGCTACCAGGGGGCGGGCGAGGGCAGTGCCGCGCCAGACGTCCACGGTGCGCGTACCCTCCGGACCCTGTTGCACTCGGAAGACATAGGGCCGTAACGCATCCTCTCGATCGAAGGGGGAGTAGTGGCGCCGCAAAACCAAGAACGCGCCATTTCCGGCCGAGGGGAAGCTTTGCACGAAGAGGAACGAGTCACGTCCAGGGTGGAGGAGCCAGCGCCGATCGGGAGTGACCGTAGAGACCGAGCAAACGTTCGGAGGGTCATCCGAGGGCAGCAACCTCGGTGCCGTCGAGGCCTCGGTGCGTGCCGTGGAGTGGGCGGTGCAGGTGAGGGTGGCACCCCACGGCGATGGGCAACAAGTCACGGCCTGGCCCAGCAAGGCGGCCCCGACGGCTTGATCGAACAGGTGATTGCCCAGGCCGAAGTAGATTGCAGCCGTGGAATTGCAGGCTGTCGTCTGCACCACGTGGGCGTGATTGCCGGCCACCACCGTCGCTCCCCAGGCTGCAAGGATGTCCGCGACCGATTCCTGTTGCGGTGTCGGCAGCGGGCTGCCCTCGCGTCCCCAGTGCGGAAGCACCGCCACCAGGGGGGTGTGGGCTCGGGCGAGACCAACCTGCAGCCGGGCTTTCTCGACGGCCAAACGGGTTTCATCGGCCGAGAGCCCCGCCAGGTTGAGCGCAACCAGGGCCCAAGTCGGGGCTGCTTCTTTCCCTCGTGTGGCGAGCATTGGTGTGAGCAACACGGGGCTTCGCTCCGCGGTCACGGCCTCGATACCAAGCTCCGCCAGCCCGGCCGCGGTCTGCGCCCGGGCCTTGGGCCCGAAGTCGTTGCTGTGATTGTTGGCCAGTGAAAGCGCCCGGAAGGGGGCTGTCGTCAACCACTTGAGATCCGGCGCGGCAATGCCCAGGCAGAGCCCATCGGCACGTGGGCAGCGTGGGGACGACGGTGGGCTGACGGCACCCTCGAGATTGCCAATCCAGGCGCCGGCAAGGACAGTCATGGCGCCCTCGCCCATGGCCTGCCACGGTGACTGGTTGCGGGCGTGCAGCTCACGCGCCACTCCGCGCGCCAGCGACACGTCGCCCACGAAGGTCACGCAGCTTGAAGCGTCGTCGGCTTTTGCAGCGAGCCCTACCGAGCTCGGAACAACGGCGAGCCCGAGTAAAATGCAGGCTGCTGTTCGTTTCGTCACTCCTCTTGCCTCGCTGGCGGCTTCGGCTTGGGCCGTCCTCGCACGAGAGGTGCAAGCCAGTCCGGGGGTGTGGCTGCATCCACCCTGCCTCGCCAGGCAGCATCGTCGATGATGCTGTCGGAAGTGACCTCGTAGTACGAGTACACGGCGCCACTCGACGGCAGCAACACCCCGCGGTCACCGAGCAAAATCAGCGCCGCCAGGGGACGCCCGGTCGCCACGTGCCAGATGGCCTCCTCCGCGCGTTGGATATCGACGATCTTCATCATGGGCTCCGGGACAGTCACAACACCGTCGGCCTCGCTGGCGTGCTTGAGCGCGCTCTTGAGGAGCAAGTAGGGATGCTCGATCAGGCCACCAAATTGTTCGATGATGGCGTACTGGTCGGCGCTCAGGGGCTCGGCCTTGATCTGCCGTTCCGCCATCTTGGCAAACTGTCGCGCCTCATCCGCCACTTCGCCCATGACCTTGGCCAGCCCCTTGGTAGCCGCATGGCGCATGGCATGCGCGCGCAAGGCATTGAGGAGAGCCGCGACCTGCCGCCAGGCGGCCGGCACCGGATCCACGGCGCCACGCGCTGGCTCCAGGTCCAGCTTCTCGAAGCGATCGATCCTGAAATCGCATTCCGCACTGCCCTCCTCGCTGACCAGAACCAGGGTGTGGCGCAGGCCGACCCACGCGCCCAGCGAGGACTGGAGCAGCCGCCTCTGCCACAGATCGCTCGAGACCGCCTCGGGAACATACTTCGCGGTCGACAGGATCTGGACCAGACGCAAGAACGAGTCCACGAACGTCGATGCGCGTGCGAGCGCCGCTGCGTTGTTGGATGCGCGCTCGTGCACGCGCCTGAGCTCGGGGAAGCGCGTGTATTCCCGCTGGCTGAGCTCGCGTGCCTTGGCACTGCCGAGCCCGGCGAGAAGATCGAGTCCCGTGGGCAGCATGCGGCCCGCGACGCTGCCGCATTCGGGGGCGACTCCCCCGCGGATCACGCCAGCCTCCAGCATTTCGCTATCCAGCGACCAGGCTATGGGAAAGAGCACTGGCGGCAGTGCCTTCACCCGGTCAGGAATGCAGGTGGCAGGCACGGCTGCGCGTTTGGCTCCGATGTCGAACAGCAGGCTACGGCGAGTGCCCGCCAGAAACGGGGCTTGCACGTCCACCCAGGCCTGCAAGGCCGAAACGAACCTCGGGTCGCCGGCCAGGGCGGTCTTTTCCGCCGGCGCGAGCTCGAGGAGGTTCATGAGCTTGAAAGCCCGGAAATAGGCCTCCAGCTCCTTTGTGGCGACGTAGGGACCGCGGGGATGAAAATCGGCGTAGTCCACCTCCCTGCCAGAAAGGCCAATGGGCAGGGTGCTTCGGGCCTTGCCCTCGGCCTTGATCAGCTTGCCCTCGGGATGGTTGAGGTCGCCGGCCAGCACCTTGCTCGCAATGTCGGCGATGGTTGCCACGCGCCCATGCCCGCCGCTGTCGGCCGTCCGCTTCATCTCGGCCAGCACCTTCTTGAGCGCGGGACGGCTGACTTGCTGCTCGGCAACGATGAACACGGCCTCTAAGCCGGCGTTGAGCACCTCGAAGAAGCCGTCGAGCGATGCGAACACCGGCTGGAGCATAGGGCCGCGCTCGCCGCAGCCCAGATCCTCGTATGCCAGCCTCTCATACGGACGATAGATTTGGTCGGCGTCCGTGGGGGTGAACAGCACGCCTTCCCGGGCCAAGCGAGCCGCCTCTTCCTTCGATAGGTGAACCGACGACAACAGGCGGACCGCGGCGAGCGGGGCGCGGACCGCGAACGTGCGTAGCACGGCTCGTCCTGCCACTCGGATCTCACCGATCAGCGCGCGACCGTTCGCAGTCAGCACCGGGCGTGACGTGAAGGTGACGTCGGACGCCAGCACTTCTTGCCGGCCATGCGCCCGCGCCACCAACTCGACCCCGGGCCGATCGCGGATCCAGCGCAGGCGGAAGTAGCCGTTGGCCGTTTCCACTTCGTCGACATCGGGCCCACTCTCGGGAACCGCCACGGGTGCCTGCCAATTGTCTCGGTACTCCTGTGAGAACAGCATCCCGTTCTGGTTGCGCCAAATCAATGTGCCGAGTGGGCCGAGTGACAGCGGTCGCGCCAAAATCGCCTTGCTCGTGGCCGGCGGCTGCGTCGGTGGCGGATCATTGTCGGGATCCTTCCGCCTGGCCAATGCCGGATCGGTGAGCTTGCCGGGCTTCCCATCCCGGGAAGTCACTTCGTAGATACCCGTTCCGTCGGCGCGTGCGCCCAGGATCTGATAGTGGGTCGCGGAAGACTCATCTTGGCGACCGTAGAAGATTCGTTCCGCGCCCTCGTACTTGACCAGGGCAGTGACCAGCCCGGCGAGCGGGACAGTGCTGGTCACCAGGCGACCTTTCAGCACGAGCTTGTGCGCATGTGCGTCGACCGCGTAGCGTTCGATGCGCCACTCGGCGGCTCCTGCGCTCAGGACGAAGAGGCTGGCATCAAACGCGCTGAACGCCAGAGACTCGACGGCACGCTGGTCGAGCTCAGGGCACGTGAGCACAGCCGGGGCCTTGCCGAAGCTCCAAAGCCTGAGCGGAGTTGCCGTGTTCGTGGGCGTTCGCACCGCAAAGACGAGATGGGCTCCGCGCGGTTCGATATCCATCGCGGTAATCGCCTCATCGGCACCGAGCTGCGCGGTGAGGCCGCCGCGCGGGGCGCGCATGGTCCAAAGCGGCCAGGTCAGCACTCCCGCCGCAGACTTGGCGGCGAGCGCGCTGCCGACGGTGAGCCAGGGTGCACCTGCAAGGCCGAACGGCGAGAGAAACGCAAGGGCGAAGATGGCAGGCTTGAGCCGGGTCATGCGCATGGCGAGAGCCTACGCTTGCCCGTCGGGGCGGCCAAGCCATCTTCGGCGCAGCCACAGGCGGCTGGCCCATCCGAGGTTGGAAGCCACGATGATCTTGGTTGCCGACGGTGTAATCGACTTTGCCAAATCGAAGGGCCGAGCTACCGGTCGAATGGATTCGGTCCGATTTGAACCATCGTACACAGCACCAAGAACGGTCAGGTGGTGGGTGGCGGGGGTTGTGGCGGGGCGGCTTGCCGTAGCCCTTGGAAGGTGGCAGGGCGGATTTGGGATGAATCTTCGTGCGCCGGAATGCCTTGGGCGTAGGCCGGGCAGGCTGCGCCCGGTGGCCATCGGGCGGCGGCTCGGTCATGCGTCGGGGAAGAGTTTTGTCTGGCGAGAGGGTGCCAGGCGAGTGACGGAGCGACGGTAGAAGGGCGGGGCACGCGCAGGGGCCATGGCACCTCCCTCCAGGTGGCCAGACAGGGCATCCGACTGGGCGCGCGTGGAGAACCCGGCCTCGAAGACGGCGTTCACCAGGGCCTCGTCGTCGAGCGCGCCGCCGTCGGCAGGCTGCCCCGAGGCCTGCAAGGCGCGGCGGATACCCTCGCGATCGATGCCGCCGGCAAGCCCATGGGCAGGCCCAAGTACCTTAGGTGGTCGCACCTGTTGCGCCGGGTATTCGGCATCGAGAGGGGCCAAGGCAGATGCTCATCACGCGCTCGCGCCTAGGCTCCGTCGGAACTTGGGCATCCGAAGGCGAAGTCCTCCGGTCCGGGGTGCCAGTTCCTGTCAATGTTCAGATCTGGGCTTGTAGCAAGGAAGCGAGCAGCGGTAGGCTTGGCCAATCTCGGGTCCTGGGAGGAGAAAGATGAGTACCGTGCGCACCCTGTGCTTCGTGCTGATGCCGTTCGGATCAAAACCGGACTCTACCGGTGCGCTGATCGACTTCGATTCGGTGTACCGGGACCTCATCGGACCCGCCATCGCATCTGCCGGTCTCGAGCCGATCCGCGCCGCCAGCCGCCCGCCAGCCGCCCCCCTTGCCCAGCGTGTAGCGCCCAAATAGAAATGTCCCCTCTTCTGAGCCCGCGCTACGATGGGCTGGTCGAAAATGGCGCTCAAAAGAACTACGGTCGTGGCGGAGCGATTCGAAAATGGCGTTTGAAATACCTACGCTCATGGGGCCCCGGCGGCCGCAGGTTGCGTTTCAGATTCCCCAATCAAGAGAAAGCCCATGACAGATATTGAATCCTGTCCCAAATGTCGTGGAACGGGCGAGGCTAGATGTCGTCATTGTAACGGGGAGGGCCGACTTCGTGGGTTCCTTGGGCTCATCTCGAGGAGATGCAGAGTGTGCGGCGGCAAGGGCTATGGGCGATGCCCCGCGGGTCATCGGAGAGAGAACTGCTCGCCAGAAGCCGTCGTTCGGTCCTTTGTTGCTGCGGTTAGTCTCTGTGGGTCATGCCCGAACCGTCATGACTACCACAGTGACGACGTTCAGAATCTTCTGTTTTCGGCGTGCCAGTGGTATTCGCGCTTCCAAGATCATCGGCCTAGGAGTTTGCACCCGATCTACTTGCCCTGCGTCACCGACATTACAGGTCATCCATGGCATAAGTATGCATTCAGTCTCACCGCATTCCACGCGAGCCCTGTTGATGAAACACACGTTCACGCCAAGATTGACGTGTCCGCGGTTGGAACGGAGCACTTTTGCGAAGGAGATGATCACTACGGCTATCGCTACCGGGCAGAGGAGGCCCATGCCGAGGGAACGGCAGAACTGGATCTTGTTAGATTCGATGATGGTTGGTACATCGAAGGTATTAGGCTTAATGGAGGGGAGTGGTACCCGCGAGCGTGGAGCTGACCTGCCCGGGTTCTTCGGACCGCTGATTCTTGACCCAGGCCGAGGGTAGATCGGGCGATGGCAGCGCGAGGGGCGTCCCAAGGAGAGTCGAGGCGGCGCTGGGGAGGGCTTGCTGCTCGTTGACTTGGGGGCATAGGGGCGCGGTGCGACGTAGTGGACAGATGAAATAGCCGATTGCGGGAATGCGAGCTCCGCCTTCGGCTCCGCTCGACTCCCGCAATCGGCTACTTCTTATGTCGAGTGCCGGATTATGTGGAGCTGCGTGGTGGCAACAACCACGGACCCCGACGGGGGAGGTCGGGAACGTGCGGCAGTGCGGCTCCGCATTATCATAGGCGCGCGGGGAAGGTGAGCAAGGCGTCGTTGGGCGCGGTTCCTTCAGACAACAGTTGCGGGCACGCCAGCTTGCTGAGTGCGGCCCTCATGACGACGACGCCCGCCTCGACGCAGATGTGCCTGATCCCCAAGGCTCGCTTCGAGTCGCGCTCGCTCCACTTTCGACGAACAAGCCCATACGGCATGGCGTCGGTCGTGGCGCCGACGGTAACTGGCCGGCCGAGCCTGTGCGCGAGGCAATCGACGTCTTCGGCAACAAGTCGATACAACCGCCGCGGGGTCACAACCCGCGGGCTTGGTGATGGCGGCAAGCTCGAACGAGACGAAGCGGCGAGGTTCAAGACGTGGGCAAAGGCAATTTCGTGCGACCACCCGTGCACTGCCAAGGCGCTCGACATGCTTGCCGATTCGTACGATCGGGACGCTCGTCGGCACGATGAGGACGCTGAGAACTGGCGCTTGTGCTTCCTACCGCCCGACCCGCAGCTGTCGGCCTACAAGCTTGCCGCCGCGAGGCTCGGGTTGGGGGACGTGGGGCTGCGACTGCAGGAGCTGGTCAAGACCAAAGAACCCAAGATGATCCTCATCGATGCCGAGCGCAGGGCAGACGACATCCGGGACTTCCTGACCATCGTAGTCGGTGTACTGCGCGCGGTGGATGCCGGCTCCTTCTATCCAGTCCGGACTTGCCGGTGCAGCGGGTGTCCGTTTCAGCAGCGTTGCGGGTGCGACTAGAAACCAGACTAACCTGCCGCGGGGTGCTTGGCCTGCCACGTCATTCGACCTGGCTACTCAATACCAAAGTCGGCACACTCGACGGCAACACCGGCTCCCCCCCTCGGGCAGAGCACCCCACGCGACTCTCAGAGTTCTCCTGCTCGGAGTCGCGACAAGAATTCCAGCAGGGCAGCCTTCGTATGCGAGTCTTCATTGCCTATCCGCAATATGCGGTTCGAGCGAATGTTGAACGGAGGTTCACGCTCCGTGGGCCAAAGCAGAACAACGAACTTGCCGTGCGCGTACCCAATGCCCGCCTCCAAATAGACGTTGGCATTCTCTTCGGCTCCGTACACTATGACGAAGTGAGAGTCGCGAATCCTGTTGAGCAGCTCGTGGTTAATGGGTTTGACGGTGGCGATGTCGTCCATGTTCCGGACGACAAAGCCCGCCACCGCGAGCCACGGGACTAGCAGCTCACGATAGTACC
>CAZBIU010000259.1:0-9747 GCA_964491625.1 uncultured Myxococcales bacterium | reverse complement strand
GCAACGACGCCAGCGCGCGAAAGACCAAGCCAGTTGGTTGCAGAACGTCGCGGTCGAGGCACTAGAACGGCTTCACTTCGGGCACTTCCTCAACAAGCAACGGGCGGCTGTGCAGCGCACGCGTGGTGCCGCGCTTTGCTTGGATGTCTTTGTAAATCAGCGCCGCTTGATCGTTGCTCACCCCCAAGGCCTCGGCGAGGGTCTCAAGCGGCAGTGCGTGGTTCAACGCCCAAAGGGCGAGATCCATCTTCTCGTACGGCAGGGCGAAGTAGAACTCGTCCTGGCCCTGCTGCAGCGTGTATGTGTCGGTGGTGGGCCGTCCGCCACAGATCGCTTCGGGCAGACGAAAGTGCCGGGCCAGCGCATAGACCTGGGTCTTGTAGAGATGGGCGATGGGTTTGACATCGGCCGATCCGTCGCCGTTCTTCACGAAAAAACCCTGGTCGTACTCGAGACGGTTGGGCGTACCGACGACGGCGTAGTTCAAGCGATCCGCGTGGAAATACTCTATGGTCTTGCGCACGCGCTGTTTGTAGTTCTGGGCGGCGACGATTTGCAGGTATGGCGTCCCGGGAATGCGAGCCTCGTGCATGGAGCCGTCGGGAGCGCGAGCCACCAGCTTGAAGTAGTTGAAGCCGCCCTGCGTGCCGCCAGCAATAACCAGCTTGGACTTCCAGCCGGCGCCGTAGCTGGGTAGCACCTCGCGCATGGCCTCGTCGCGCAGGCGGTAGGCCCCCAATCCCTCCAAGACGGGCGTGATGTCCTCGCGCACGGCTTCGACGTCGAAGTGCCGGGCGACCTGGTCGCCCAAGGTGACGCTGGCTTCGGACGACTCCCGCTCCGGCAGTAGAACGACAAAGACCTTCTTGGACCCGAAGGCCTTTACCGCCAAGCCCACGCAGACGGAACTGTCCACCCCACCGGACAGGGCCACCACCACGCCACGGCGTCGCAGGTCTCGGCCTACCATCTCTCGCAAACGGCCGGCGATCCGTTCCACCTCTGCGGCGGGATCGAGATTGAAGACGGAGGCATCCAGCTTGGCAGCCATGATCTCAGACCTTCTTGCTCTCTACGAAAGCCGAAATACGCCCGATGGAGTCCAGGTTCTCGGGCACCATCTCGGCGTCCGCAACCTTTAGGCCAAACGTGCTTTCCAAGAAACCGATGAGCTCGAGCACTCCGGTCGAGTCGATGATGCCCTTGTCGAGCAGGGAATCCTCGTCCATCAACGCCGCAGGCTCGGCGACGTAGAAGTTGGTGGTGATGAACTGACGGACCTGGGACTTGATTTGCGTAACATCATTCATGTGGCAATCCTTCGAGCTGGAAGTCGAATGAGACAAGAACTTAGCAGGGGGGAGGAGACGACGGAGAAGACAAAAGGGTCGCGTCGGGGACCGAGGTCGCGCGAGCGGCGACTGCCACCCGCGGCCGACCGCGTGGGTCGGCGACGAATGACAGGGACGGGTAGGCCTTGCTCCGATCGAAGAGAATCTTGAGCTGCCGGTCTTGACCGACGCCTATCTCGAACATCAGACGGCCCGCTGGTTGAAATAAAGGAACAGCGTCTTTGATGACCCGTTGATGGATGCTAAGACCATAGGGCCCGCCGTCGAATGCTTCCAGGGGCTCCCGATCCAGCAGCGTCGCCCGGTCTTTGCCCAGACGGAGCGAGGAAATGTAGGGGGGGTTGCAGACGACCAAGGCGACTTTCCCATCGAGAGAACCGAGACCACCCGGCAGCGTCAGGAAGGCATCGAAGAGATCACCTTGAAAAACCTGAACGCGTTCGCCGAGACCCAGGTGAGCGACGTTGCGACGGGCGAGCGAAACACAGCTGTCCGTAAGATCAGCCGCTAGAACACGAGCCCTTGGTTCGTGTGCGGCCAACGCACAGGCCAGATTGCCAGAACCGCAACACATGTCGATGACGGCCAGTGTCCCGTCAGCTGCCGTGGACAAGCCACCGAGAAAGGCGAGAGCGGTGCGGGCAAGCAACTCCGTTTCGGCCCGGGGCACGAGCGCCCCGCTATCGACCAGCAGTTCGAGCCCGAGGAACATGCAGTGCCCCGTACGTTGCGCCTCTTCCACGTGGGCGCGAGCCGCGGCAACTTCCGCTTCATCGAGAGCAAGATCAGCGGGTGTGCTCATGCCAGATCGGTCTTCTTGATTTTGCCGGTGGTGGTCTTCGGCAAGTCGGGCACGAAGGCCACCAGCTTTGGCACCATGAAGCTCTCAAGCCGGCTCTGGCACTCGCGCTGAATGTCCTTCTCGGTAAGGGACACGCCATGTTCGAGCACGACAAAGGCCTTCACCGCCTGACCAAGCAAGTCGTCCGCCACGCCGATGACCGCCGCTTCCTTCACGCCTGGAATGTTGCAGAGGACGCTCTCCACTTCCTTCGGCGCCACCTTCTCGCCTCGCGACTTGATCATGTCATCCATGCGGCCGACGAAGTAGAGATAGCCCTCCTCGTCGAGCCGGCAGAAGTCGCCCGTGTAAAGCACCCTTTCACCCGGTAGGGGGCCGGGCCGCAGTTTCTTGGCACTGGCCTCGGGTTTCTCCCAGTAGCCCGCCATCACGGTGGCGCCGCGGATAACGAGTTGCCCGACGCTTCCAGGCGGCACCTTCTGGTCGTTCTCGTCGACGATCCAAAGTTCTGTGTTGGGAATGGCGATGCCGACGCTCGTGGCCTTGCGTGCAATATCGGCGGGAGGCAGGTACGTGCACCGCTTGCACTCAGTGAGGCCGTACATCGAGAAGATCTGCGCCTTGGGGAAAAGTTCCTGCAGCCGCGAGATGTGTTTCACCGGCAGTGCCGCGGCCGTGTTCGTGACCGCCCGGACACGCGAAAAGTCATGGGTGCTTATGGATTTCATCTCCGTGAGCAGCGCGAAAATGGTGGGCACGCCCGGGAAGACCGTGACACCTTCCGCAACCATCACCGCGACCACGGCCGCGGGGAAGGTGAAGGATCGCTCGATGATCAGCCGCGCGCCCACGCGGAAAGACATGATCATCTGGTACAGGCCATAGTCGAAGGACATCGGCAACACCATGAGGACCACATCGTCCTCGCGCAGACCGAGATAGGTCGATACGGACGTGGCGGCGGCGAGCATGTTCCGGTGCGTGAGCATCACGCCCTTGGGATCGCCCGTGGAGCCCGAGGTGTAGACGATGGCGGCCAGATCGATGTCGAGGCAACGACGGGAAGGCGGTTGCGCGCGCTCTCCGCCGGCCAGCGCTTCATTCCAGCTCACACCGCCCGGCAACGAAGCCAGCAGAGCGGCGGCTGGCTGGCCCGAGACGATCACCGACCGGAGATGAGGCGCGAGGGCCCCCGCCGGGCAAAAGACGGACGCTAGATGCGCGTCCGTGACCAGTGCGCTGGCGCGGCAGTCGTTGAGATAATACGTGAGCTTGTCGACTTTGGTCATTGGGCTAACCACCGACACCACGGCATTGGCCTTGAGCACGGCCCAGAAAGCCACCGCGGCTTCCACGGTGTTGTCGGCAAAGATGACTACCCGGTCGCCTCGCGCCACGCCGCTCTTCACGAGGAAATGGGCCAGCATGTTCGAGGTGGCATCGAGCGCCGCGTAGGTCAAACGCTCCTTCTTGCAGACGACCGCCACCTTGTTGGGAAGACGGGCGGCCGTCTGCAAGAGATAGTCGTGAAGAAGGGGAACGGCTGCATCCAGGGAGTTGGTCATGATTCCACCAAGGTGGTGAACGAAACGGGTGGCCCAGGATCGGGCGCATGGCGGATGAACTGGTGATGAAGAAGCTGTGTCGAGAGAACGCCCACGACGGCCATGTTGTCGCTATTCGAGAACTGCCCGCTGGAGGCGCGGGCGCGACACTTGCTCCATAGACTGCGCACCCCTGTCACATCGAAAACGCCCGCGGCGCGTAGCGCGGATTCGTCCATCATCTCTTCCACCCAGGCCGGTGCGTCGGCTGCAACGAATGAAAGGGCATCGGGCGCGCGGTAGGGCTGCTTCGGCCGCCGCAAGATAGAGGCGGGCACGAGGTCTCGCGCCGCACGCTTGAGCACATGCTTCTCGTCGAGCACGTGCAGCTTATGCTCCGCTGGCAAGGCAGCCGCTAGGTCCATGACATCCTTGTCGAGAAAAGGAAACCGCCCTTCGACCGAGTGGGCCATCAACACGCGATCGCCCTGCGACGAGAGCAGATAGCCCGAGAGTAGCGTGCGAATCTCGATGTATTGGTCTTGCGCCAGGAGAGACCAATTGGAAAAGTCGAGCGGCAATGTGCCGAGAAAGGCCCCCACCACGTCTTCGCCTGCACAGGCGGCGCGCAGATCGGGCGCGAACAAACGCTTCAAAGCCGCTGTGGTGTGCCAACGCGGCTCGTGCCCGAACCCCGGCGTGGCCCACGACCCGAGGTTGCGGCCGAAAAACTGTCGCGCGATCGCCCGCTGCGCCACAGGGGAGCGCGCCAGATAGGGATAGAGACGTTCGAGCAAACGCGGCCGAAAGGTCGAAGCAGGCTGCTTCGCCCAGAACCGCCGGACCTTCGCTTCACGAAAGAGATCGTACCCCGCGAACATCTCGTCGGCACCCTCGCCGGTGAGCACGACCTTGATGCCCGCCTTGCGGACCAGGCCAGACAGCAGAAAAAGCGGCGCCGGCGCCGTGCGCAGGACCGGCCGTTCGATGTGCGCGATGACGTCGGGGAACGCATCGGCGATATCCTTGCGCGAGACAACGATGTCCTGGTGGGCACTGCCCAGACGCGCGACCATTTCCTGTTGGTAGACGCTTTCATCGTACTCGGCGTCTTCGAAGCGGAGCGAAAACGTGCTGAAGCGCTGCCCTTTGGCCGCCAGTGCCAGCGCCGCCACGAGGGAGCTGTCGAGTCCGCCCGACAGGTAGCTGCCCACTGGCACGTCGGACCGCAACATGCGCAAGGAAGTCGCCTCTTCGAGGCGGGCGCGAACAGCCGCGACCGCGGCTTCGGCGTCACCACGAAAGAAATCCGGACCGTCGGCGGCAGGCGACGGTGACGTCGTGTGCGGGTAGCGTGGCGTCCAGAAGGGGCGCTCCGTCACGACCGTCTGGTAGCCTTCGGGGCCGGGCAGAGCCACGCGGCGCACGTGGCCGGGCCTAACCTCGGTCACCCCCGCGAAGACCCCTTGCGGAGGCACGACTGTCCAAAAAGTGAAGGTCTCGTCGAGGCCCCGCGGATCGAACGCCCGTGGTATCGTCGGATCGGCAGCGAAGAGAGCTTTGACTTCGCTCGCGAAGAAAAGCCGGCCAGCGTGCTCGACCAGATAGAGCGGCCGAACTCCCAGGCGATCGCGCGAGAGAGTCAGCACACGGCGGCGACAATCCCACAAGGCCACCGCCCATTGCCCGTTGAAACGTTCGAACGCAGCGTCGCTCCAGGCCTCAAAGGCGTGCACGATGACCTCCGTATCCGAACGGGTGCGAAAGCGGTGGCCAAGAACCTCGAGTTCGGTGCGCAGCTCGACGTAGTTGAAGATCTCGCCGTTGAAGATGATCCAGAGATCGTCGTTCTCATTAGAGAGCGGCTGCTGGCCCGTAGCAAGATCGATGATTGAAAGGCGGGCGTGCCCGAGGCCGACCCAGGCGTCTCGGTAGAGGCCAAACTCGTCCGGTCCGCGGTGGCGAATGGCACCCACCATGCGGTTGAGCTCTTCACGCGTGGCCACAGGCGCGCGCTGGTCGAGACGTAGAATGCCGGCGATTCCACACATATTCGCGATACTCTTGGGTCCCGCCACGGGGCCCCCAAAGCATCATACCAGGGAAAGATCTCGTGGACGCAAGCAACCGGAATCGGTCCGTCCCCAATCGTCACGCCGCAATCAAGTCGCGCGAGCCCTAACTCGCCAATCGACGCACTCCCAATCCGGACAACCGCGTCCGTGAGAAACGGCCGTTGGAAGCACGAGGGATTCGACACCCAGTTCGCCTAGAATCCATCTAGAATCGGTGTATATTGACCGCGTCTAGCTGCCTAGCTCTCTAGCATTCCAGAACTATCCCGGACGCTTGGGAGCCGTCGGCGGTGGCGACGGAAGAGAGACAACATGACAGCCCACGCGCAAGACTCCCTTCAGTCCAACCATCAACTCTTGGATACGCTCCGTGACCTTGTCGAGGAGGTGTCTGGGCTGGGCATAGCCGCAGGCCAGGAACACATGACTTTTCTCGAGCTGGGGCTCGACTCCCTAGTTCTCACCCAGGTTTCCACCTTGTTACAGAGACGTTTCAAGGTGCAGCTATCGTTTCGCCAGCTCATCGAGAACTACCCTTCGGTGGAGACTTTGGCCGAACACTTGGCGAAGCACGCGCCGCCGTCCACGTTGCCCCAAGAGGCATCGACGAAGTCCGCGCCCCAACAGAGCGCGGAAGCGCATGTCCAGCAGTCAGCGTCGGCCGCGCAGCCCGCGCCTGTCGGCGTGTTCCCGGCCATCTCCCCCGGGGTCGTCCATCTGGCTGTTCCCGGCGGGGCGCAGGACGTGACCGAAATCGTGATCACGCAGCAGCTACTGATCATGATGCGGCAACTTGAACTGCTGCGCGGAGGCGCGGCGATCGCCGATGCCACGGCCGACCAAACAGCAACGTTTCAGCCACCGGCCGAAGCCGCCGTATCCGCGCCGCCCCCGGAGGCGTCCCCGCCGCCCGCCGCAGCACCGCCGTCTCCGCAGCCGGCCGCGCCCGCGAAGGCTTTCGGGCCGCAGGTGAGGATTGATCTGACCAGCACAGGGGCCGACCTCTCACCGAAGCAGAAGGATTTCATCGCGGACTTCGCGCGCCGGTATCAGGAGCGCACCCGACGTTCGAAAGAGTTCACGGCCAAGAACCGCTCATTGTTGGCGGATCCCCGCGTGGTCTCGGGTTTCAAGCCCATCTACAAGGAAATGGTTTACCCCATTGTCGTCGAACGTTCATCGGGGGCGAAGCTCTTGGACATCGATGGCAATCAGCTCGTCGACATCACATGCGGCTTTGGCGCCCACTTCTTCGGCCACACTCCGGACTGGGTGGTCGAGGCCGTCACCGAGCAACTGAAGAAGGGCATGGAGATCGGGCCGCAGACTCCGCTGGCTGCCGAGGTGGCCGAACTCATCCGAGAGCTGACAGGCTTCGAGCGCGTTGCTTTCTGCAACACCGGATCCGAGGCCGTCCTGGGCGCCACCCGAATCTGCCGGACCGTGACCGGCCGCCCGCTCGTAGTGATGTTCGAAAACGACTACCACGGCATCTTCGACGAGGTCGTGGTGCGCGGTTCGAAAAGCCTGCGCTCGCGACCGGCCGCAGCCGGCATTCCACCCGAGTCGGTGCAGAACACCCTGATTCTCGAGTACGGCGCGCCCGAGTCGCTGGAGATTCTGAAGGGCCGCCTGGACGACGTGGCCGCGGTGCTGGTCGAGCCGGTGCAAGCTCGACGCCCCGAACTGGTGCCGCGCGAGTTTCTGCACGCTCTTCGCGAGCTCACCGAGAAGGCCGGCACGGCGTTGATCTTCGACGAAGTCATCACCGGCTTCCGCATCGCGCTCGGCGGTGCCCAAGAATACTTCGGGATACGCGCCGATGTCGCCACCTACGGGAAGGTCGTCGGCGCGGGCATGCCGCTCGCGATCATCGCCGGCAAGCCGAAGTTCATGGACGCATTGGACGGCGGACCCTGGCAATACGGCGACGACTCGGCGCCCTCGGTGGGCGTGACCTATTTCGCCGGCACCTTCGTTCGACATCCGCCCGCGTTGGCGGCGTCGCGCGCGGCGCTACGGCGCCTCAAGCAGGATGGCGGGCAGTTGCAGCGCGCGCTCAACGCCCGCACCGACGCGTTCGCGGCCGAGCTGAACGAATTTTTCGAGAAGGTCCGCGCACCGGTCCACATCCACAACTTTGGCTCGCTATACAAGATCTGGATGGACGACAACCAGGCGCACGGCAGCCTGTTATGGTTCGAGTTGCGCCACCGCGGCGTCCACGCCTGGGAGGGACGGCCCGCATTCTTGACCCTTGGCCATACCGAGGAGGACATTCAGTTCGTCATCGACACCTTCAAGGCCAGCGTGCGCGAGCTTATCGGGATGGGCCTACTGAGCGGTGATGCCGCCGTGCTCGCTTCGTTGCCGCCAGTACCCGGCGCGCGCCTGGGTCGCGATCCGCACGGCAACCCAGCCTGGTTCGTTTCCGATCCCCAGCGACCCGGAAAGTACCTCAAGGTCGACGCGGCATGAGCGATCAGGCATCGAAGACGATTCTAGCGGCGGTCGACTACGACCCGTTTGGCGACGGCCCCGCGCTGGAGCGCACCGTGCCGACCACCGAGCCCCAGCGCGAGATCTGGCTCGCCGCTGGCCTGAACCCTCGGGCCACGCTCTCCTACAACGAGCCGGGGATCCTGCGACTGCGAGGCCAGAGCAACATCGAGGCTCTGAGCGGCGCTTTACGGGATCTGGTCGACCGCCACGAGGCGCTACGGGCAACCTTCAGCCCAGACGGCATGACCCTGTGTATCGCGGCTCCGTCGCCTATCGAAATCCCTGTCGTGGACCTGACGTCTCTGGACGCATTCGAACGGGACCGTCGCTACGAGGATCTGGCCATCCACGATGTGGAGAACCCTTTCGATTTGCAGAAGGGACCGTTGTTCCGAGCCCGCATCGTGCGCCTTGGACCCGAGGACGTGGCGATCATGCTGATCGCCCATCACATCGTCTGCGACGGGTGGTCCTACTGGGTTATGGTGAGGGAGATTGCGGCGCTGTACGCCCTGCGCCTCGGGCGAACGGTAGAGCCGCTGCCGAGCGCCGACTCGTTTGCCGACTACGCGCTGGGCGAGTCCTCGGGAAATGCGCCACACCTGGCCGCCGACGAACGGTACTGGTTGGAACAATTCCGAACACCGCCTCCGCCGCTCGATTTGCCGGCGGATCATCCCCGGCCGCCCCTGCGTTCGCAACGCGCAGGACGCGAGGACCACGTGCTCGAGGCCGAACTGGTGGCCGCGATCAAAAAGTTGGGCGCCCAGAACGGCGCCAGCCTGTTTGTCACGCTGCTGGCTTCGTTCAGCGCCTTTCTGCACCGGTTGACCCGCCAAACCGATATCGTCGTCGGCATTCCCGCCGCTGCACAGTCACTCGATGGCCACGAGCGCCTCGTCGGCCATTGCGTGAACATGCTGCCCTTGCGCAGCTTCATCGACCCTGGACAACCGCTGTCGGCGCTGCTCAGGACCATGCGCTCCACCATGCTCGATGCCTACGAGCACCAGCGCTACACGTTCGGGACCCTGCTCAAGAAGCTGCCGCTGGCGCGCGACCCTTCGCGGCTACCGCTGGTGAGCGTGGTGTTCAATATCGATCAGGCGATGGACTCCGAACGCAACAGCTTCCCGGAGCTGGAAATGGAGTTCATCACAACCCCGCGGCGCTACGAGAACTTCGAGCTGTTCATCAACGCCGCCCAGGTCGGCGGACGGCTGCGCCTCGAGTGCCAGTACAACTGCGACCTGTTCACTGCTCCGACGATCCGACGTTGGTTGGCCGAATTCGAGACCTTCCTGCGGGAGGTGATCGGCAACCCAGGACGCGCGCTAGCCGAATTGGACGTACTGGCGTCGGGGGAACGGGAGACTCTCGATAATTTCGGCGCCAGAAGCTCGGACTATCCGGTCGGCGCGCGTGCGTGCGATTTGGTCGCAGCGCGGGCCACCAGCCGTCCTGAGGCAGTG
>CAZBIU010000258.1:0-9926 GCA_964491625.1 uncultured Myxococcales bacterium | reverse complement strand
TGCCATGGAAAACATGAGCGGTCTTTTCGAAGAGCTCGTACCGAGCAATTTCCTTTCCAGGATCTCTTTTGTCGAACAGGCAAACGTAAACGTGCCGCGCGTGCTCGGAGAAAAGTGCGAAGTTGGTGCCTCCTTCCACGACCGTCGCGCCGAGCGGGAAAGGCGTGCCGGGAAGAACCGCAAACCTAGGGTCAGGTCGGGAGTCGATGCGGGCTGGTTTGGGCATGGGCTACGAAGCTCCTCTGGGGTCGGTCGAGTGGGCGGTCAAGCGCCAAGCACGCAATAGCTCGGCTACGCCCCAGGCTTGCGCGATGCAACCCCGAGGACCAAATGGCGCCTTGGCGTCGAAGATCTCGCTTACCGATCCCACGCACGCCTGGCCAAGATGGGCCGCGAGGCCATGGAGGAGCCCGCGAGCGTGGTGCTGCTCACCCGGGTAAACCTTGAGCCAGGCGTCGATGAAGGGACCGATGAGCCAACTCCACACCGTGCCTTGGTGGTAGGCAGCATCGCGCGTGCGTAGGTCGCCGTGGTAGCTCGGCTTGAAGTCGGGATGTTCGGGGGCCAGCGAGCGAAGACCGAGGGGGGTCAGCAACCTTTCGGCCACGACGTCCACGACAGATCGCCAACGAGCAGGATCGAGAACGGGGTGGGGTAGCGAAATCGCGAAAATCTGGTTGGGTCGCAAGGATGCGTCGGGAAGGTCGCCCTGATCCCCAACGACATCGTACAAATGCAACTTCGCTTCGTTCCAAAACCTCTGGTTGAAGGATTCCTTGGCGGTGGCGGCCATGGCCTCGTAGCGATCGGCCGCTCCGGCTCCACGTTCGTCCTTGATCCACTGCGCAAGCGCGGTGAGCGCATTGAACCAGAGCGCGTTGATCTCGACCGCCTTGCCGCGCCGAGGAGTGACCACCCACCCTTCGCACAAAGCATCCATCCATGTCAGCGCGAAGCCATCCTGTCCCTGCCGAAGCAGTCCGTCGCTAGGATCGACACCGATGCCGAAGCGGGTACCTTTTACATGAGCATCGATGACTGTCTCAAGGGTGGGCAAAAGCAGTCGGAGGCTTTCGCGATCGGATGTGTATTCCAGGTATCGATCAAGGGCGTGAAAGAACCAAAGCGTTGCGTCCGCAGTATGGTAACGGCCCTCGTGCGAGCCCTCGGGAAAGAGATTGGGAATGAGCCCATCGTGTGCGTAGCGAGCGAAGGAATGCAGGATGAAGCGCGCGGTGCGGTGACGGCCGGTGCACAGCGTGAGTCCTTCGAGGCTGATCATGGTGTCTCGCCCCCAGTCCGTGAACCAGTGGTAACCCGCGATGACCGATTGAAGTTCCTCGCCCTGTGCGCGTGCGCGTGCGGCGTCTTCGGCCCGGCCAGCGGGCGCGATGAGGAACTGATCGGCTGCGAGAACCAGCTCGGCAGTTGTATGATCGGTCAGCGCATCCGGCGCGGCGTGGAGCAGGCGAGAGCGCCGCTCGTTCTCGTATTGCCAAGCTTCCTCGGGGCCGACAGCCTGCATGGTCTCCCACGTCTCGGTCGAGGCCACCAGGGTGGCGGACGTCGCTTCGGTCAGTCGGACCTTGAACTGTCCGGGACTCCACAGCGTTCCTCGCGCGGCGTAGCCTCGCGCCGCCTCCCACCGATAGTTGACCGCTTCTTGCCGCTCGGGATAGAGCTCGAAGGCAGGATCGCCTCCATCCACTTGGATCTTGAGCGACGGCAGCGACGGTCCGATGGACACCTCGAAGCGCGCCCCCGTCAGGCACAGCGTATAGATGTCCAGCGTTCGCGAGACCGGCGCGTCGTGTGGACGGAAGTGCATCGCAGGACGCAGGGATAGCCAGACAGCGGCGGCAGGCTGATGCTGAGGAGCATCGATCAGCCGGTACTGAACATGGACGGTGTTCTGCAAGTGGGGCATGACGATGCGCTTCTCGATGACGAAGGGTCCCGTGCGGTAAACCCAGACCGGCAACCCCATCTCCAACCGAAACTGATCCAATAGCTGGGTGCCATGCGATGCGTGCTCGCTTTCTGCTTCGGTCATTTGGCCGGACAGACGATGGGCACTGCCCTCGGGAAGATGAAGCTGCTCCTCCAGATGGTCGAACATCATCGTGCGGCCGAGCGGGTTGGGCAGGGCCGACACAAGCAGCCCGTGATAGCGACGCGTCGCAACCCCTGCGATGGTTCCGGAGGCGTAGCCGCCGAGGCCATTGGTCACGAGCCATTCCCGATCGACCAGCAGGTCAGTTTCGTTTCCTTCCTCGCGTTGCCAACCCACGCGCGTAATCGGACGCATGGGCTTGTGTGTATCAAGGGGCGTGCCACTGTGGAGTCTGCGAAACTCTCCATGCCCGCCGGGGCGCGTGTTACCGCCGCGGAACCTCTGGGGGACGGGCGTAACGTGCCCCTTCATCTGGGGGGCCGCCTCCCTTGGGACCCGCAACGACCATGGCGTCTCTTCGCCCCATCAAGCCCGCTTGCCGGAGGTGCAAGATTTCACCAACCACGATCTGCAGGATAGCCAGCAGGGGCACAGCGGCAACCGCTCCGAGAATGCCGGCCACTTCCCCGAGGAATAGAATCGAAAGGGTCACGAGCAGGGGGTTGGCATTGACGGTACGTCGGAAGACCAGCGGTCCCAAGACATTTCCTTCGAGCTGCCCATACGAGATGAAATAGACGGCCGCAGCGATGCCATGCCCGATACCACCTACGCCGAGAGCGATGGCCGACACGGTAATGCCTGCTACGAACGGCCCCGCGTACGGGACGAGGCTCGACACTCCGCTAAATAGTCCGAGAGGCAGAAAGAACGGCGTGCGGTTGATGGCCAAGAATGTCGTCGCCATGGTCGCATTGATCGAACAAATCACAACCAAGCCACTGACATAGCCGCCGATCGCATCGTGGATCTTTCGAACGATTGCTTCGTACGTTGGCTGACGCTCGGGTCTGGCCTCAGCAAGCATGCGCTTGATGAGCGGGCCACCAAAGACCAGCATGAAGATCGCAAGAAATACGATGACAATGGTCCCCGAAACGGCCGTGAGCACCCCGCCTACTACCGACAACAGTGGCGTCAGCTCGCTCTTCGCGATTTCGGCGAGCTTTCGGGTCGGATTGTCGAGCTCGGATTGAATATGGAAGACGCGGTCGATTGCGCGAAAGGCCCGCGAATGGCGCACTTCATCGATTAGATGGGGAGCGGACTTGATCAGGGCGGTTGCCTGTTCGGCCGCGGCCGGAACGATCAGAAGTGCCAAGGCGGCAAGTGCGCCTAGCATGGCCAGAACGACCAATCCGATGGCCAGCCAACGTGAAAGTCCCCAGTGCTCGAAGACCTTCACGACGCGGTCCATGGCGACAGCCACGAGAAATGCCAAGACCGTCAATGCAACGGCAAGGCGCGCAGTGGCCAAAACCCAGACGCTGACCCCGACAAAAAGGATGGCGAATGTCGCGACTGCGACGGTTTTGAAGGTGACTTGGGAGCGGCGTAGCTCCGCGCTCACCACGGATGCTTCCGAGGTGGAGTCTGCAGCCAGAGGTACCGACAGACCGGGGACTTCGGATGGATTGGTCCGCATCTTAGGTTCGCTTGTGGTTGATCGGTTGTTCATGTGGTTCCGAGTACGGACAGCAAACCGGAGGCCAGAACGAAGCTGGTACGCTGCTTGCTGGAACCCATGAGCATGAAGATTCTCGGGTACACGATGAAAACAGTGTTAATAGGGACCAGCTGCGTCCTATTGGCTGGGTTGCGTGCGCAAGCGCAAACGCCTCCCTCACTACCTGGCTTTCCCGCCCCGGGGAGTCCTGGTGGGCCGCTTCCCACTCCAACACCCAATCCACCTCTGCCTCCGGATCTTCCTGGGCCGGTCGGGACGGGCAATGCGCCCGGAGGAGCGGGCAATGCGTCGGGGACGCATCCCGGAGGCGCTGGAGGCACGCATGGTTCGACCGGCACCGGCATCCACTAGAAGCGCCAGGTGTTCAAGCCGAATCGCGGTCGACCCGGCAGCCCTGAAGTATCTTGATAAGCTGTTCCGGATAGACGGGCTTGACGATGAACTCGTCGAACCCGGCAGCGTGGGCTGCGAAACGGGTTGCCGGATCCGAGAACCCGGTAAGCGCAACGAGTCGCCTGGAGCGGCCTTGGTCGCCGGCTCGCAAGCAACGAGCCACCTCGCAACCGTCAACGCCGGGGAGATGAAGATCGATCATGGCGATGTCCCAGTTATTCGCAGTGGCGCGTTCGAGCGCCTGATGAAGATCGGCGGCTTCGAGCACGTGGTGCCCCATAGTCGCCAAGAATTCGCTCAGCATCCCGCGAAAATCATCGTCGTCCTCGACAATCAACACACAAACTCCCGTCTCTGTCGACACATCCAAGGTGGAGATCTCCTTTGCGCGCGTAGTTTACACGGAATTGCTTGCGACAAGGCTCTGCGCGATCGAAAACACAAAGTGTTACAAGCCTGAAAGATTTGGGTGGTTCGTCGCGTTGATCGCTGGCAAATGCCTTGCTCGGGAACCAAGCTGTCGATGGCAAGGAGGGTTGGCAACATGCATGGCACCATGAATGATGGGTCAGCTTTCTCACGGGGAAGAGCTGGGATTGTCGCGACGCTGCTCGTGGTAAGCTCGAGCAACGCGAAATGTGGTGGGTCGCCCGCCAAGCCTCTCCCGCCTGTCGTCACTGTGCGGGTTGCGGATGTCGACGACGAAACGAACGGACTCATGGAGCTCCACCGCTACCACCCCAAAGTCAACTTGAGGCGATGGAAAACATGGCGCAATCCAGATGGCGTCGATACCGAGGCTGCGCAAGTAAGGGATCTTGCTTTCAATACCCTTGAGGTCGCCAATGCCGTCGTCGTTGCTGTCGCCGCTGTGGGTTTCGCGCTGACCTCCTATCCGGTCGCTGTCGAGAGAGGTTGGATCTCGCGATCGCAGGCTAGCGAACGCACCTTGACGACTTTGCGATTTTTGTGGCTGGCGCGGCAAGGGCCGGAAGCGCAGAACGTTGCGGGATACAAAGGATTCTTCTACCACTTCCTGGACAGTAGGACGGGGTATCGCTCCTGGGATTCCGAGCTATCGACCATCGACACGGCGCTGCTCATGGCCGGCGTGCTTACGTCGCAGTCCTTCTTCAACGGAGCTGGTGAGACAGAGCGCGCTATTCGGACGCTGGCCGACGAGCTCTATCTTCGGGTGGATTGGGCGTGGGCTCACTCTCGGCGCCATCCTGATCTCATCAGCATGGGCTGGACTCCCGAGCACGGCTATATCGATGCCGACTGGGAGGGATACAACGAGGCGATGATCCTCTATGTCTTGGCACTTGGCTCTCCGACTCACCCAGTCGTATCGAAGGCGTGGAACGCTTGGACTTCCACCTACCACTGGGACACATCTGATGGCTTTCCACGCGTTGCCTTCGGGCCACTGTTTGGCCACCAATACACGCATGTTTGGGTCGACTTTCGAGGGATCCAGGATTCCTACATGCGGTCTAGAGGCATCGACTATTTCGTGAATTCCATCCGTGCGACGTATGCCAACCATGCCTATTGCGTAGCCAATCCTCAGCGATGGATTGGGTACAATTCCGCGGTATGGGGTCTGACTGCGTCGGATGGTCCATTGCGACTTAGCCCGACCACGGAGGCAAATAGCCGCTTTCACGCGTACTGGGCGCGAGGCGCCGGTTCTGAGCCGCGTGACGACGGCACGATCGCGGTGACCGCAGCGGGCGGTTCTGTGCCTTTTGCGCCGGAGCTGGCGATACCCACCCTTCGGCTCTTTCGCTCGCGCTTCGGGGACAGAATCTACGGAAAATATGGATTCAAGGACGCGTTCAACCTTTCCTTTGTTGACAGTACATCGGAAAGAGATGGGTGGTTTGCTGATCAGTACGTGGCCATCGATCAGGGGCCGATTCTGCTAATGATCGAGAATTTTAGAACTGGTCGCATTTGGAGCCTGATGAAGCACAGCCGTTACCTGCGGGCTGGGCTCGTCAGCGCCGGCTTTACTGGGGGTTGGTTGAACCTGGCTGGCAGCCCAGGGTTGAGCGCTTCGCTGGTGCCTGCGGCAAAGACTACTTCGTGATGCTGACGGCAGCCGGGATGCCACTGGCAGAATCCGTGGCGATCCACACCTGCAGGAACGACGGCTCGGTCAAGTATTTCATGTCGATGTTCCAGAACGAAAGCTCATCTCTTCCGAGGGTAAATTCGACGTGCTTGGTCTGGCCTGGGGCCAGTTCGACGCTCCGGAAGCCTCTTAGCTCGCGGACTGGGCGTGCGACGCTGGTGCCGGTCAAGCGAATATAGCACTGCGCCACCTCTGTGCCGGGCCGGCGTCCGGAATTGGTGACGTCCGCGGTTACGGTAAGCGACGATTGCCCGCTATTGAGGGCGGCCGCGCTGAGAGCTCGACGGCTCAGTGAGACAGGCGAGTAGGTGAAGGTCGTGTAGGAAAGTCCGTAACCAAAGGGGAAGAGAGGTGCATTGAGCTCGTCGATATAGCGACTCAAAAAGCGGCTACCAGAGTCAGGGGGCTTACCGAGATCGACGACCGCGGGAACCGGCCTTCCGGTGGCCAGAGCGTTGTAGTAAAGGGGCTCCTGTCCGACCGAACGGGGAAAGGTTGCCGTCAAGTGACCCGATGGGCCGACGTCACCAAACAGCGTTCGCACAAGTGCAGGGCCGGCCTCCACCCCCGGAAACCAGGCCTCGAGAATCGCTGGCACAAATTGGGCGGCCCACGTCACGGTGAGGGGGCGTCCGCTGAAAAGCACCAACACCACTGGCTTCCCCGTGGCCACCACGGCTTCGAGAAGCTTCTGCTGTTTGTCACTCAAACCCAAACGGGCGCGCGAGCTGGCCTCGCCAGTCATCTGCGCCATTTCGCCAAGAGCCATGACCACAACGTCAGCGCCCCTAGCTACGCTGAGCGCCTCTTTGAATCCGGCCTCATCGTCGCCTACGGTGTCCACGCCTTTCGCGTAGCGAAAGGTCATCTCGTCTCTTGCGGCGCGCTCGGCGAGCGCAGCACGAAGGGTCGTCACATCCGATGGGAGGCCCTGGGCGCTCCACGAACCCAACATGTCCTGGGCGCTGTCAGCGAGGGCGCCAATAAGTGCGATGCTTTGTCCAGCTCTTCCGACCAGGGGCAGCAGCGGCATGCCCTGGACAGGCTGGTTCTTCAGGAGAACGAAGGACCTCTCCGCGAGCGTGCGCGCCAATTGGCGTGCCTGGGCTGGAAGTGCTCCAACAGCGGCTGTCGGTTGGACGTAGGGATTCTCAAAGAGTCCAAGGGCGAACTTTGCAGCCAAGACGCGCCTCACACTGTCGTCGATTCTGGCCATGGGTACGGCGCCGGACTGCACGAGAGCCGGTAGCTCCGAGAGATATAGCCCGCTCTCCATGTCCACGTCGACGCCCGCCAGAAACGCCTTGCCGGCGGCAACCGACGGCCGATTCGCAATGCCATGGGCCATGGTTTCTTGGATGGAATTCCAGTCGCTCACCACGAAACCATTGAAGCGCCACTCCTTGCGGAGAATTTGGTCGAGCGTAAACGAATTGGAGCTGGCGGGCACCCCGTTGAGGCAATTGAAAGCGGCCATCATCGAGGCCACACCGGCCCGAACGCTGGCCTGGAAAGGCGGGATATATGTCTGTCGCAAATAACGCTCGGAAATCTCGGTCGTGTTGTACTCGCGTCCCCCTTCAGCCGCGCCATACCCGACAAAGTGCTTAGCACAGGCCAAGATCGAGGTTGGGTTGTCTAGCCGATCGCCTTGATACCCCCGAACGTATGCTCTGGCAATCGCTGCGCCGAGGTTGGGATCTTCACCTGCGCTCTCAGAGATCCGTCCCCAACGAGCATCACGAGCAATGTCCACCATGGGCGAAAAGGTCCAGCGAATCCCTTGGGCTGCCGCTTCCTCTGCTGCAAGTCGCGAAGCCTTTTCGATGAGAAGCGGATCCCAAGTGGCCGAGAGCCCGAGGTTGATTGGGAAGACAGTTCGAAATCCGTGGATGACGTCCAATCCGAATAGCAGGGGAATATGAAGCCGCGACTTCTCCACAGCGATCCTCTGGTACTCATCCGCCTGCTGTGCGGTTGTTACGTTGAGGAGGCTACCAATTCGGCCTTCCTCGATCATTGCGTCATGCGAATCGTGAGTGGGCCCAGGACCCGTTGGTTGGCCAGCCGAGTATTGATTCAATTGGCCAAGCTTCTCTTGCATGGGTCATGCGTTTTAGCAAGGCGCTGACCTGCGCTTTGCGAGACAAGGCTGAAGACGGAGCTTGGGCATTGACAGTCAACGCCGACAAATACAGGGCAACACCGAGCTTCATGGCTCAAGAATGCTCCTGCTGCAACTGTGCCAACCCTCCAGGGCGACTCGCGACAGCGGCGCCGTTTCACTCGCGAGACACACGCGCTGCGAATGCTACCGAGATGTGACCCGACCAGACAGCCGGAACCTACTTCGCAAAGGCCACCAACCTTCCAAGGCGGCAGGTAGCCGTCGGGCCCTTGGCCTGCGCCATGCAGGCGCAGGTGCCTGCGGAGAGTAGTTACATGGGAAATTCCGCCAGAGTGTCCTTGAAGAAAGGAGTATCCGATGTCAACCAGTCAAGAAAGGGTCAGCGAGAACAAGAGCTCCAGGGCCGCCCAAAGCAAACGGGTGGCTGATCCCGTTTGCGGAATGGAGGTAGACGTGGGGGCGCCTTCGTTTAAAGAGGAACGAGACGGGCAGACATTTTACTTCTGTTCGGCTGCCTGTCGCGACGAGTTTTGCAGGAACCCTGCACAGTATGTCTAGTCGGGCCAATTGAGTAAATAACAGAAACCCCGGTGACCGAGGTCCTTCGTCTCGGCCTCACCGGGGCGCCCTTTGGCCGTCGATCGTTTGTTCTGCGCCCAGACCAAACGTTACGAACCTGTAACAGCGGCCGGTCGTTCTGCTATGGCCGCCATGGCGATCCTTATGGTGGAGATGGTACTCTAACTGGAGCGTCAATTTGTGCGAGCGTAACCAGGAAGGGCAAGGTCGAAGAGCGTGTTGCCAATACCGAAAGAGCCAAGGGCTAATGCCGAGGCAAAAGCCAAAGCGGAGGTTAGGAAGTAGCTCGCCGTGTCTTCCCAGGGACGCTGCCGCCGATGGCAAGCTACTCTTCTATTCGGTGTGGCTGTGGCGGTCGCTCGACAGCCCTTACCGGCATGGGCCTTTGCGGACGAGGAAGCGCCGTCAAGTCAAGGTGACGCCCGCAGCGACGGAAGGCGCGAATTCAACATCTTTCCGGTGGTCGGGGGAGATAGCGACGTCGGGATAGGCTTCGGTCAAATCAGCGACTGGGCAAGATTGAGTACCACGCCAGCTTCCTTTCGCTGGCGTCTGGAAGACGCAACCTTCGTTACCTTCAAGTTGCGCGACTCGACGGTCATCGTCCCCTTCCTCGATCTCTACATACTGTTCACGGTGCCTCACTTTGGGCCGAGCGGCCGTTTGAGGTTGGAAGTGCGGCCGTCGTTCACAGACGAAAGAACCCTTGGCTACTACGGAATAGGCAATGCCAGCCTCGCGCCCCCAGGCACCAGCACGGACCAAGAGGAATACCGGCGCATGCATCCGACTTTGGCGGGAAAGCTGCGCGTTCAAATCGTGGACGGCTGGTTCGTCGCTGTGGCGGACTCCTTGACGTTGAGCTTGCTCGACGTTGCGCCCGATACCCTCCTTGCTCGGGACCAGAATAGCGGATCGACAGAGGTGCGCCAATTGTTGGGCAAGTTCTCGTCGCACACCCTGAACTTGCTGGAGGTAGGGACGGAATACGATACGCGCGACAACGAGACAGTCACTAGTCACGGGCAATACCATGCATTGTCGG
>CAZBIU010000257.1:0-10000 GCA_964491625.1 uncultured Myxococcales bacterium | reverse complement strand
CTTCTGCAGCGGTGCCCAGTTGGCCGGGGACGCAGCCACTCTGACACTGACGAAGGAGTTTACGCTCACCAATTCCGGCAACGGCTCGGCAGCAGTAACGGACATCGCGTGGGAAGGATCGAGTCAATACTCGGTGACTGGTCTCCAGAACGGCACGATACTCGCGCCTGCTTCCCCGGTTGTGTTTACGGTGAACGCAGCCAACGTCTGGCCGTATACACCGGGAACCTCTCCGGTTGTGACACTTAGGATCACGACCAATGAATCATCCAACAATGTCCACAGGATTTACCTCACCGAGACGTTCCACGGCGCAGTTCTCGCGTGGAGCAACGTTTCCCCCGATACCACGTACGACTTCGGAGGGGTGAGCCCCGGAAACCCTCTCACCAGAACCTTCACCGTGACGGACACCGGAGATTCGAGTGCGGCCAACACCGTCGCCTTCGGTCTGACCTTGACCAACACGACCAACTTCGCGGTCATCGGAGGCACATCTACGGCGATCACCCTGAACACGGATACAACGACCGCGCCGCGCACGCTGCAGTTCACGGCTCCGAACGTCAACGGACAGGAGCACGATAACACGAGCGTTGGTCTGGTTGCCGACACCAGCCACCTTTGCGCAGATGTCCCCCACAACTGGACGGCGACCGCGACCTCGCAGTTCGGGTATCCGGTAATCACCCTGCCGCCAAGCCCGTATGATTTTGAAGACACAACCCTTCGCTTCAGCGCAGGTTGTGGTCAGACGCCTGCCGTCGAATACGTCACGGTCCAGAACGTCGGTAGCGCAGATTTGAACTGGGGCGACAGCATCACCGGAGGCACTCTCGGCTTTGCCGTCGCGACCGCCGACAACGCTCCCAATCCTCTGCCCGCGAATCAATCTGTAATCCTCACGATCTCCCAGAACAGTTCCTTCAATTCCACTTCTCATGCTGTTCGCACGGGTACGCTCGCCCTCACCTTGACGAGCTCTGCCGGGGACTTCAGCAAGACGTATGGCGTGGAATCCACCCCACTGGGCGACTACGGCATTGGCTTCTCGACAGGCAGTTTGTCGTTCGAAGACAGCTATCTCCTGAATAGCACGCCCAAGGCGGCGCCAGCGCAAACGTTCACCATCACCAACAACGGGAACGCCGATCCGCTCGGTTCCACCTCGCCCGGCTCTGACACCAACGCCTACGTGGCGCTCACCATCAACAACTCGGACTTCTTCTCGTTCGACTCTCACACACAGGTAGCGACCGCCACTTTCACAGTCGCGGCCGGCGGCGGTCAGACACCTGTAACCGTCTACTACCTCCGCCCCAACCAAGGCCCCATCGGCTCAGACAGCGCGACCATCGATTGGAGCGTGTCTGACAGGTCGTGCGGGAGTACAAGCGGGACAGAGGTCATCAGCATGTCAAGCTCGGTGGTCAACGGCTCTGTTGCGGCGACCTTCCAAGACCAGAGGTCCAACTTCGGAACGGTCTTCTGTGGCGCCAAGGGAGATTCGAGGACGTTCAGGATTAGCAATGCAGCCGGCGCTGGTAGCTTCAATGTTACGGGCTACTCGGTAGGAAAGGGCACCTACTATACGATTACCCCCCCGCAAGGGTGCAGCAATGGCACTTGCAGTGAGCTTACCCTGAACCCAGGGGACCACCAGGACTTCATAGTCTCGCCGAAGATGATCCCGCCCGGTGACATCAGTGGGGCAAGTGACCTAGGAAGTGGCTCTCCCAAGTTCACGGACACCTTCACCATTACCACCGATGCTCCCGCGCTCGACAACAATCAACAGCCCACCGGAGACACGGTCACAGCCACCACAGACCTGACGATGTACGCTCAGGGCGTGCTCATCAACAATCCGTCAGGTCTGAACACAACTTGGAACTACGGGACCATCAACTGGTCGACGTTCAAGTCGGCAAGCGCAACCTACAACATCGACAACCAAGGAAACACCAACGGGGTTGCATTCCTGGCTACCAACACCAGCAAATTGAGCATGCTGAACATTCCTGGATCGTTTGAGCCCCTGGTCACCCAGACCGCTCAGAACGAAGGTCATGCCTTGGCGTCGCTCATCAGTCAGTACGGCATCCTGTCGGAGTGTACAACTCAGAACGGCCCGTTCAACTACACCGGACAGCTCTGGATTGTGGCCGATCTCAGCACAGCCACCAACCAGGACCTCACGACCAACGGCGGACTCGTTGGTATTTGCCAGACTGGTGCCAACGTCCAGACCACCACCAACTGCTTTGCCGAGATCGCGAACTGCGCTGCGTGGGTTCAGTCGGGGATGACGTTCACGGGAACCGTCAACGCACAGACCGCATTGTGCGGAAGCGATCAGTGCTGCGGAGGCGATGGGAACTGCACGTCTGGACAGAGCTCCGTTTCTTGCGGTGCCTATGACGGAGCTTGCACCGACTGTACCCAACTGTTCGGTGAAAATGGATTCTGCTCGGTGACGGGGCCCGGGCAGGCGGCGTGCGTTGACGCTTCGCACTGATGCCCGATCCTCCCGTCCAATAGCAACGTAGACTCTGACGCGGGCGAGGCCAAGTGCCTCGCCCGTTTCTTTTTGGGGGCAATGGCCACCTTCGCGCCAGAGGCCACGAGCCTAGGACATCAGAATTTACTTATTTTATTTATCGTGATAAAAGAAAACTATGTTTTCTCGTGCCCTTCCACTGGATGCCCATCCCAAGGAGACCTTCTTCCTCTGGGGACCGCGCCAAGTCGGCAAGAGCGCGCTCTTGCGGTCCACCTACCCAACCGCAATTTGGCTCGATCTGCTCAAGACCGACGTGTACATGCGCTACCTCCGCAGGCCGGCGCTTCTCCGCGAAGAGCTTGACGCCAGCCCGCCGGCTGGGCCGGTGCTCGTCGACGAGGTCCAGAAGCTACCGGTGCTGCTCGACGAGATCCACTGGCTCATCGAGAACCGCGGCATCGTGTTCGGTCTGTGCGGCTCCAGCGCACGCAAGCTGCGGCATGGTCACGCCAACCTACTCGGCGGACGCGCCGGCCGCTACGAGCTGCATGGTTTCGTTTCACACGAGCTGGGGCGCGATTTTGAGCTGCAGCGGGCGCTCAACCACGGCGGGCTACCGCGCCACTATCTCGCACAATCGCCCGGACGCTTGCTCGCCGCGTATGTGGACGACTACCTGAAAGAAGAGGTCGCCGCGGAGGGGCTGGTGCGCAAGCTACCGGCGTTCGCCGAATTCCTTGCTGCGGCGGCGCTCGCGGACACCGATCTCGTCAACAGCGCCAACATCGCGCGCGAATGCGGCGTCTCGGCGCCTGCGGTGCGCGAATACTTTCAAATCTTGGTCGATACCCTGCTTGGCCGCTTTCTGCCGGCCTACACCAAGCGACCCAAGCGGCGCGTGATTCGAGCTCCCAAGTTCTATTTCGCGGACGTGGGCGTGGTGAACGTGCTGGCGCGGCGGGGCCGCATCGAGCCGCGCTCGGAGCTATTCGGCAAGGCGCTGGAAAACTGGATCTTCCACGAGCTCGTGGCGTTCGCCGCCTATCGCGCGCCAGACCTGCACATCTCCTATTGGCGCACAGCCTCGGGCGACGAGGTGGACTTCGTGCTGGGCGACGCCGCGGTCGGCATCGAGGTCAAGTCGACCGCCAACGTGGGCGACACCCACCTGCGCGGCCTGCGCGCTCTGCGTACGGACCAACCCTCGGCCAAAAAACTGGTGTGCCTCGGCAGCGAGCCTCGCGCGCGACGCACGCAAGATGGCATCGACATCTTGCCGGTGACGGAGTTCCTGGCGCGGCTATGGAAAGGCGAGTACGTGGGCTGAGGCCGCCCCACCGATGTGGGCAGTCGCCTGTGCGCCTCACGACGACCGGCCAGTCGCGGATAGGATCTTCTCGGCGGCGTCTCGCGGCGAGTACACCCTCACGCCAGCCAACCTCTTGCCGTACCACGGGTCGAAGTGGGTGCGGTCTCCCGTGATGAGCGCTGCGCATCCAAGGCGTACTGCTGCTAGCAGCACGGGTCTGTCTTTATCGGGCAAGGGGATGTCCTTAGAAAGCGCAGAATCCGGAACACTCAGGGCAACGACCTGCAGTCGCGCGGAGAGGGCGTCGAGTGCAGGCAGACCTGCCGCAGCCTTGGCAGCGAGATTCCGGCGCGCCTCCTCGAGAACATAGGCGTCGATCCAGATTTCGTGTCCGCGATCCAGAAGCAGGTTGATCAGGAGACGAACGGCGCCATCAGACTTCGCGGCCGAGAACAGAACGTTTGCATCGAGAAAGATGCGCATCGCTGGTCAATGGCCCCGCCTTTTTGCCGGCGACGATCGCAGGATCTTGGCCAATTCCGCCTCCGCGGCGTCGAACTCACGCACGCGTTGCTCGGAATAGATCTCCACCGGAAGGGTGACCGCGGGACGCAGCAGTATGCCCTCGGGCGTCGCCTCCGCGATCAGTTGGTCTTCTGGCGAAAGGCCGACAGCGTTGCGCAATTTTACCGGCAAGGTAATGACGCCGCGGCTCGACATCGTGAGCATCGTCTTCATGAAAAGCAGCATAGCAGAAATACAGAAATTCTGCGCACGGGGCCGGCTATCTCGTCCGCTTCGGCGAAGGCAGACCACGCGAAGCGCGGCCAAGGAGGAAAGCTACGCGTGCCATCGTCAAACAAAACAGGCGCCGCGTCAGGCCTGCCCGCTACAGTTTCTCGTGCGTACAATCGCAGTAGGGTTTGTTGCCCGACTGTTTGCAGCCGCACAGCTTGACCTCGACCGGCTCGGTGGGTTCCAGCTTGACGGGCGACACCAACGAGCTTCGGTGCGAGCCATCGCAGTACGGTTGGCGTTTGGATCGGCCACATGCGCACCAGTAGTACGCACCAGGCGCCAGCTTGACGACGTAGGGCTGCAGCTTCGGGCTAAGGGGATCGCTCACAAGCTCAACTCTGTCACGCCCGCGCGCCAAAGCCAGCGCCTGCTTGTCGCAGCCTACCCGCCCCCGTTGGGCGGCGGCGTGGTGGCGCCGCAGCCGCTGGCGCTGCATGCGGCAGTTTGAAGCGCGGTCACGCACGTCTGAACGGGGCCGTTGCCGCCATTCTTGTTGAAGCACTCGGTAGCGCAGTTCCCGGTGCACGGGAACGCCGCCTCGATGCACTTGATCACGTTTTCGCACTCGGTCTGCTTTGAGGTCGAGTTGTCTTTGCAGGCGCTACACGGAGGGGTGCTTCCGCAGGCGTAGCCGTTGCTGACGACTTGGCTGAGGCAGTTGTTTCCCGCGACGTCGGAGTTGGAGCCCGGTGCGTCCTTGGGCGACGTAGAAGCGGCATCGGTGGCAGCACCGCCGCTGCCTGCTCCCGCGGAGCCGTCAGATCCGAGCGCGCCGCCGCTTCTTCCAGCGGCTCCGTCAGAGCTCGTGCGTCCGCCGGTCGCCTGCGCATCAGAGCTACCACCACCGCCAGAGCCGCGGCCGGCGCTGCCGCCGGTGGCGATACCCGCGTTGCCACCGTTGCCCGAGTCGCGTGGCCCCACACCGGCGTCACGGCCGGTTGAACCGCCAGCCACGCCGCCCGAGCCACTTGCGCCGCCCGAGCCAATCCTGCCGCCGCTTCCATTCTTGCCGCCGCCTCCGACGTTTCCGCCACTTCCCACAGCGCCGCCGTTGCCGACAGAGCCACCGTCGCCCACGACAGTCGCGCCGCCTGAATTGCTTGTGCCGCCTACCGAGCTCTGTCCACCGGAAAAGAACCAGTCCGGTAGCTTTGCGTTCGGGCTGGGCCCACATGTAGCCGCAACTGCTACCACCGCTAGCAAGACAAACGGCTTCATAGCCCTTATTAGACTCTATTTTGAGGTCAAGAGGCTAGAGGGTCGTTTCGGGAATGTGATGGCCGACACGCTCATCGCCCGCGCGAAGCACGCTGATCCCACGCGCGGTCGTCGCAAAATCAGCGGCCTGTGCCATAGTGTTCGCTGCACAGCCGATTGGAACCGAGGCAATGTACCAGCTGCTGCAAAGGTTCAAGTCATGAAGCGCATGTTCGCGAAAGTCGTCGTACCGATCGGATTCTTCACCTTCGTCGCCTGCGGAGCGCGAAGCCCACTCGATTCCATGGATGATGGAACCGGCGAATCTAACGGCGGCGCAGGCGGCATCTTCCTTGGCAGTGGCGGACGACCGGGCGCCGGTGGATTCACTCTCAGCACCGGCGGGCGACCGGGCGATGGAGGCACAACCCTGATTATCACCGGAGGATTCATCGGCAGCGGCGGCCGGCCGGCCACTGGCGGATTCGCCACCACCGGCGGACGCATCAACTCCGGCGGCGCCTACGGCGGTTACATTGTCGACGGCGGCAGCGGCGGCCATGGCGGCTACACCCCGCTCGGCGGCAGCATCCCGGCCGGCGGGCAAACCATCACCGGAGGCAAGGCCGGCGGCATTACCGGCAACAGCGGCGGCTCGGGCGGCAGAGGCGGCAGTGGCGGCGGCGGAATGATGGGCGGCGCGGCTGGGACCGCCCGGTTCGACGGCGGCTTCGGCGGCAGCGGCGGCCTCATGGGCGACGGCGGCCCGCGCGACCTGGGCATCGAGCGCGGCGACGCGCTCATGTTCGGCGACGTTAAGGGCACCGGCGGCGGCTCGGGCGGCAGCGTGGCGACGGGCGGCAGCGGCGGCTGCCAGGGTCTGGCGAGCAACGAAGAGCTGATCGACGACCTCAACGACGGCGACCGCTTGATTCCCAAACTCAACGGCCGCGTCGGGGCTTGGGCCGACAGCGGCGACGGCACGCCCGGCGGCTCGATGTACCCGGATCCAACCGCCCCGTTCGTGCCCACCGATACCGGCGATCCCTGCAGGAAGTACGCGGCGTACGTCAAGGGCACCGGCTTCTCGGATTCGGGCGCCCGGCTCTGGGTCGGGCTCGGCGCGCCCTACGACGCCTCCAGGTACACAGGAATCAGCTTTTGGGCCAGGACGGACGTCGGAACCAGTCCGGCACTTCGGGTCGCGTTCCCTGACAAGGACACCCAGCCCGAGGGCGGCATCTGCCAGACCAACGTCACCGGCCCCACCCAGTGCTACGACCACTACGGCTTCCGCCTCAACCTCACGAGCACCTGGACCAAGTACACCATCACTTTCAAAGAGCTGAGCCAGGACGGCTGGGGCCTGCAGGGCAGCGCGTTCGATCCCGCCAGCCTGTTCGAAATCCAATTCCAAATCTCGGTCAACGCCACCTTCAGCATGTGGATCGACGACCTCGCGTTCACCATGTAGCCGGCCAAGCCCGTGACCGCGAGCGGCGCACGAATCCACCGAGCGTCAATCTTCATCTCACGCTGATGACGGCTTTTACAAAAGTTCGCACCGACCTCGGCACGCTGGCGGTCGGTTTTTCCGAGCGCGGGATTTCGCGCGTGACCTTAAGCGCCGACTGGTCAGAATTGGGCGCGAGCGACCTACGGCGGCATGGTTTGCGCGAGGACAGCACGCCGCCGCGAGCGGTCGCCGAAGTCGCCAAAGCTCTGCAAGACCACATCGCCGGACGGCCGCAGGACTTCTCTGCAGTCGCATTGGACACGACGGAGATACCCCCATTCCTGCTGCGAGTGCAGCGCGCGGCCCAAGCGATTCCGGTCGGGCAAACCAGCAGCTACAGTGACTTGGCCAAGGCGGCTGGATCGCCAAGCGCCGCTCGTGCCGCGGGTCGCGCCATGTCCAGCAACCCGTGGCCCATCATCGTGCCATGCCACCGCGTCTTGCCCCGAATCGGGTTCGGCGGGTACTCGGCCGGCAGCGGCGTGCCCACCAAGTTGCGACTGCTTTGGCGTGAAGGCTACCGGGGCCGAACCTCCAACGTGGCCTTCGACGAGCACGCCGCCGTGGAGCACCTTCGGCAAGCCGACGCCCGTCTGGGCGCAATGATCGATCGCGTGGGCCCATTCACCCTGCAAGCCACGGCGCCCAATCCGCGCGGCGGGCCCTCGCCCTTTGTCGCCCTGGCCAGGGCGATCGTCTTCCAACAGCTCGCCGGCAAGGTTGCCGCGACCATCTACGCCCGTGTCGCCGCGCTGATGGGAGCGGACAGCATCGACGATCCGCGCGACGTGCTTGGCCTGTCCCCGGCGAGGCTGCGCGCCGCCGGGCTGTCCGAAAACAAGGCTCGCGCACTCACCGATCTGGCTCGGCACGCCCAGGACGGCTCGCTCCCCTCGCGCGCCGAGATGCAGTCCATGGCCGACGAGGACATCATCGCGGCCCTCACCCGAGTTCGCGGCATCGGGCGCTGGAGCGCGCAGATGCTCTTGCTCTTTCACCTGGGCCGGCCGAACGTCCTGCCGGTCGCGGATCTGGGGGTCCAGAAGGGCTTCGCCGTGACCTACGGTGCCCGAAGGCTGCCCAGCGCCAAGACCATCGAACGCGCCGCCAGAACGTGGGCGCCCTACGCCGGGGTCGCCAGTTGGTACTTGTGGCGTGCGGTGGAGGTGCATCGCTACGACTCGCCGGGAAAACGGTCTCGCGGATAGCTCCGGCGCGCCAATCGCTGCTCGCCTTCCGCATCTTGATCCAGAATAGCTGGCGATGTCCGAAGCCAGCCCGAAAGACGGCGACCGCTCGCCCGAGATCCTCATCGGTACGTCGGGCTACTCGTATCCCGAATGGATCCGCGCGGGAATCTACCCGCCGGGCACCAAGGCCGCGCAGATGCTGTCGCGCTACGCGCAGGAATTTGCGGTCACCGAGCTGAACTACACCTGGTACCAGATGCCGCGCGCCGAGGCCATCGGGCGCCAGCAGGCGCTGGTGCCGCCGACCTTTCGCTTCTGCGCGAAGCTGACGCGAACCTTGACCCACGAGGTGGATGCCAATGCTTGGCAGAGCGAGGCCGAGAAGTATCGTGCGGGCGTGGAGCCGCTGGTGCAGTCGCAACAGCTTCTCGCGGTGCTGGTTCAGTTTTCGGCCAGCTTCGATCGCTCGCTCAAACACCGCGCGCACCTGGCTGCGCTGCTCGATCAACTTGCCGACCTGCCGCTTGCGGTCGAGTTCCGCAACGCCACCTGGGCCGACGACAAGGTCTTCGCTGAGCTGCAGCGGCGTCGGGTTTCGCTGGTCACCGTCGACGAGCCGGATTTGCTCGGGCTGTTTCCCTCGCTCGACGTGGTCACCAACCCCGCCCTATTCTACGTGCGCTTTCACGGCCGGAACAGCGCCGGCTGGCAGTCGAGCAAGCTCATGAGCCAGTTCGACTACGACTACTCCGACGACGAGCTCGCGTCCTGGATCAACGACCGGCTGCGGCGCATTCTCGACGCCGCCAAGACCGGCGTGCTCTTCTTCAACAACCACGTGCGCGGCCAGGCACCGAAGAACGCGAAGCGACTGCTGCAGCTACTCAAGGACGCTGGCCTACCCGGGAAATGAGATCCCCAAGCCTTGCCGTAGCCTGAACATTTGATTAGTGTACCAGGGTTGTGGAAAAGAACGTCGATACGCTCAACCCGGCTCAGCGGGCGGCGGCCCAATATGGGATCGGTCCGCTCCTGATTATTGCCGGGGCTGGGTCGGGAAAGACCGCCACGCTGGCGCACCGGGTGGCCGAGCTGGTCGTGCGCGGCGGCGATCCGCGCCGGATTCTGCTCCTCACCTTCACTCGCCGGGCTGCGGCCGAGATGATCCGACGCGCGCAAACCGTGCTTGGTCAGAGGCGCGCCGAGCTTCCCAAGACCGCCAATCTGGGCAGCCTTAGTTGGGCCGGCACCTTCCACGCCATCGCCAACCGACTGCTTCGCCTTCACGCCTCGTCATTGGGCCTCGATCCCGCGTTCACCGTGCTCGACCGCGAGGATTCCGCTGACCTCATCGACCTCGCCCGCCACCAACTTGGTTTCGCCAAGACCGAAAAACGCTTCCCGCGCAAGGGAACCTGCCTTGCCATCTACTCGCGCGTGGTCAACGCCCAGGAGTCGCTGGGCGCGTGCCTGCGCCAGTCCTTTTC
>CAZBIU010000256.1:0-10002 GCA_964491625.1 uncultured Myxococcales bacterium | reverse complement strand
CGGTACGCGTATTTAGATAGCGGCGGTCCCGCCTCATCGAAACCGGCGACGATTTCGGGCGGCCGGCGCTCCGTCCGCGAGCAGCCGCTATTCCCCCGTTACCATCTCTTCGCGCAGTCGCTTCAATGCATCGCCGTGTAGCTGACACACCCGCGGCTCGCTCACTTGCAGAAGGCGCGCGATTTCCCGATAGGTAAGATCCTCGTCGTAGTGCAGGGCCAGCACCATGCGTAGGCGTTCAGGCAACGCCTCCAGCGCATGGGTAAGCCGCTTCACGGTTTCCGCCCGCTCGAGCGTCGCATCGGAGTCGTCCTCGCTGCAAACCCGGTGCAGGACCGAGTCGAGCGGAAGGTGCGGTTCCATCAACGCCGCGATCCCGGCGACCTCGTCGAGGTCCAATTCCAACTCGGCCGCGATCTCGTCCACCGTGGGTTCCCGACCAAGCTTCTCCTCCAACTTGTGCTTGGCCTTCGCCATGTCGTCGGTCCGGTTGCGCAAACGCCGCGGCAAGTGGTCCATGCTACGAAGCTCATCGATCATGGCGCCCCGGACCCGGTGTTCCGCGAAGGTAGGGAACGACGCGCCCTTCGACGGGTCGTAGCGGCGAGACGCCTCCAGCAGCGCCAACGCCCCCGCCGACCACAGGTCGTCGTACGCGCTCTGCATGCCAGTCCGCCACACCAGGCGACGCGCGATACGGTCCACCAGCGACTGATACTTCTCCAGGAGTGCACCCTCGTCGGTGCCGACCGGTCCGGCGTTGGCGTAGCTGGCAATCGCTCGATGCATGGTCATCATGTCACCGGGGCACGCTCGACTCACGGAACAGGCGGTGCCACATCAGTTTCATTCCGCCGTCCACTGCGGGCGGCGGCGCCATGCTGAACAGCCGGTCCGCGATCACCCCAAGCGCCCGGGTCGCGGGCGCTTGCGCGAAGAGATCCGCGATGGGCTTCTGGGCCATCACCGCGCGGTGCACGTTCTCGTCGCGAGTGACATAGCCCAGGTGGCGGATGCGCACGCTCAGGAACCGGTCGGCCAGGTTGACCAGTTTCTGGTACACGTCCCGCGCCGCGAGCTCATCCACAACCGAGTTGATCACGACGCCGAATTCCTTGAGGCCCATTTTCAGCGATAGCACCTTGACCGCGGCGTATGCGTCTACCAGCGACGTCGGCTCGGGTGTCACCACCAAAACGACCTCTTGCGCGATCGCCACGAAGAACAACACGTTGTCGCCGATGCCCGCGCCAGAATCGATGAGGACCAGATCAAACCGGTCCGACAATCCGTCCAGGGTCGAAAGCAGCCTCAGTTTGTCCTCTTCACCCAAATGCGTGAGCTGCTGGATGCCAGACGCAGCCGGAAGAATATGGATCCCCGGGCGAACCTCGACGAGCACGTCGTCGATCAACACGTCAGGATTGAGCAGGTCGCCCATGTGGCGTTTGGGCTTGGCGCCGAACACGATTTCGACGTTGGCCAGGCCCAAGTCCGCATCGATGATGAGAACTCGCTTACCCCGTTTGGCGGCCAGCACGGCCAAGTTGGCGGTGAGCATGGTCTTGCCCACCCCGCCCTTGCCGCTGGTTACCGCCATCACGCGCAATGGCTCGACCGACGCGACGCCGGCGTTCTTGCCGCCGGCCACACGCAGTCTGAGGTTTTCTGCTTGGTCCAAGTCAGCCTCCCAAAATCCGTTCGACCAATCCCTGCCCGGTTGCCGGGTGAATGTCTTCGGGAACACGCTGGCCGTCGGTGATGCAGGCGATGGGCAGCTTGGCCTCGACCGCCGCAGATAGAAGCGATCCCGGGCCGTCGGATTCGTCGAGCTTGGAGAAGATCATCCGCCCGGCCTTGTAGGCGTGGAAACGCTTGGCCGCCGCACGCATCTCGCGTCCGCCGCTGGCCGCGCATAGCACCAAGTGACATTCGAGGCCTTCGACCTTGTGTAGCAGCTGCGCCTGGGCGGTGAGCGCAGCGGGGTCGGAGCGGCCGGCGGTATCGACCAGGACCAGGTGCGCGTCGCCCGACCGGAATATCGCCTCACGCAGGCTGGCCTCGTCGCGCGCCACATGGGTTGGTACATTCATGATTTCGCCGTAACGTTGAATGTGCTCGCTTGCACCTATGCGATAAGTGTCGACGGTCACGAGCGATACCTTGAGTCGCGAATCAAGCAAGGCATGGGCGGCAATCTTGGCGATGGTGGTGGTCTTGCCCACGCCGGTCGGGCCGACGAGGGCGACGATGCGGCGCTCCTCGCCTTCCCAGGGCGGCCGAGCGGTGACCAGCCGCGACCGCACCGCCTGCGCCAGCGCAAGGGTCAGCTCCTTGTCGCCGGGGCCGCCCGCCCCGCGCAGCGCCTCGCGCGCCAGATCCCCGGCCAGCGACGGCTCCACGCCGCGTTCAATGAGCCTCTGCTGCAGCCGCCCGGCTGCATCCGACGACGGATTCTCGTTGCGAGGCCGCATCGACTTCGGCTCAGCCTTGCCACCGTGGAGCTCGGCGCGGAGATCCTCGACAGCTCGTCGCAGCGAAGCCACCTCGCTCTCAATATCCGCCGGCCGGCCCTTCTTGTCGGGCCCGTCATTGCCTGAACGCACAGCAGTGATCTCCACCTCGCGTCGGCCCAGGATGCCGCCTACCTCGCGGGTATTGAGAATGATGGCCTCGTCGCCCATCGATGCGCGCACGGCTTCAAGCGCGGACTTCGGATCCCGGCCTCGGAAGGTTTTCACGATTGCGTTCATGGATTCTCTCCGGTCATATTGCTGGCTCGGTCATCAAGCAGCTTTGGTCCAGGTGGGAGGGTTGGCGTCGATGGTTCCCGCAGGCTCGACTTGCGTACCCGAGATCAACTCGCGGGCGGTCACCACCCACAGGTCGGGCACGAAGCGGGACGCGAAGTCGTAAAGCGGACGGCGCAGGTCTGGTGGCGCCACCAGCGTGGTCGGCCGGCCGAGCGCGGCGAAGTTTGCGGCGTGAGCCTCCAGGTTGGAAACCAGACGCTTGGCAGTAGCCACATCCGGCGCCAGGGTCACTTCCCCGTCGCTCTGGCCAAGCGACTTGCGCAGAATCTCCTCGGTGTTGCGGTCGAGCGTGAGCGCGTGGACCACGCCCTTCCCGTCGGCCACACGCGAGGTGATCTGGCGCGCCAAGCGTCGACGCACCTGCTCGACCATGAATCCGGTGTCCTTGCTGCGAGGGGCGGCGTCGCCGACCGCTTCGAGAATGCTGCGGAAGTCGCGAATCGAAAGCCCCTCGCGTAGCACCCCGCGGAGCACGCGCACCAGCTCGCCGAGCGTGATGGTTCCCGGCACCACGTCTTCCACCAATTTGGGCGTTTCCTTGCCGGCGTGGGCGAGCAGCTCCTGAATCTCTTGCCGCCCGACGAGCTCGAAGGCGTTGCGCCGCAGAACCTCGGCCAGATGGGTCGTCATCACCGACGCCGGATCCACCACGGTCAGGCCCGCGCTTTCGGCCCGCGGTCGGTCGCCCGACTTGATCCACAGGGCCGGCAAACCGAAGGCTGGCTCCTTGGCCGGAAGGCTGTCCACGCCGTCGAGACGAGGTGTGTTGCCCGAAGGATCGAGCGCCATCAAGCGATCGATGTAGGCCACCCCAGACGCCAGATCCAGGCCGCGCATCTTGATGCGGTACTCGTTGGCTTCCAGGTGCAGGTTGTCGCGCAGATGCACTGCCGGGATCACGACCCCCAAATCGCCCGCGATCTGCTTGCGTAGCGCCGTCACCCGCCCGGGTAGCTCGCCTCCACGTTCGAGGTCGATGATGGACAGAAGGCCGTGCCCGACTTCTAGCTCCAGCGTGTCGAGATCCACCAGCGAACCGATGGTCTCCTGCTTTGGGCCGGCTGCGGCGGCGGCCGCTGCAGCCTGTGCCGCGACGGTGGCCCCGGGCTTTTGCGATTGTCGGCGTGAAAGAAGGTAAGCGCCAGTGGCCAGGGCGAGGAACGCCAGAAGCGGCATCCCCGGCAGAAGCCCGATGCCCAGCATCACCACGGCGGCGTGCTTGAGGGTTCGGTTCTGTCCGAAGATCTGCGAGCCCAACTCGGCACCGAGCTTCGCGCCCGAACTGGCCCGTGTGACGATGATGCCGGCCGCGGTGGAAACCAGCAACGCCGGGATCTGGCTGACCAGGCCGTCGCCGATGGTGAGGATGGTGAAAGTCTCGACTGCGGCAGAGAGCGACATGTGGTCGCGCCCGACGCCGGCGATGAGGCCGCCGATGATGTTGATGCAGGTGATGACCAGGCCGGCGATGGCATCGCCGCGCACGAACTTGCTGGCGCCGTCCATGGCGCCGAAGAACTCGATCTCCTGTTCCAGGGAGGCCCGGCGCGCTCGTGCCTCGCGGTCGTCGATGATGCCGGCAGCCAGGTCGGCGTCGATGGACATCTGCTTGCCCGGCAAGGCGTCCAAGGTGAAGCGAGCCGCAACCTCGGCAACACGCCCTGAGCCGCGGGTGATGACCGCGAAGTTCACCACCAGGAGAATCAGGAACACCACGGCGCCGACGATCAAGCTGCCGCCGACCGCAAACTGCCCGAAGGCCTGGATGATGTGTCCGGCGGCGCCGGTTCCGGCGGCGCCAGCAAGCAGAATGAGTCGCGTGGTCGCTACGTTGAGGCCGAGGCGAAACAGGGTAACGATGAGGAGCAGCGACGGAAACACCGAGAAGTCGAGCGGCCGCGCCACGCCGAGCGACACGAGCAGGACGAGGAGTGAGATCCCGATGCTCAGGGCCAGCAGGCCATCGAGGGCCATGGCCGGCAGCGGCATGACCAGAATTGCGACCACGCCAAGCACCGCGATCGCAAGAATGACCTCGCTTCTGTTACGTGGGTCTTTGCCGGTCGCTGCGACGGGGGCGCTCACCTGACACCCCCTGCCGCCATCGGGTTACGGCGAAGCACGCGATAGACGTACGCAAGAATTGCCGCCACCGCCTTGAAGGTCTCCATGGGTACGCAGCGACCGACCTTCACCCGACGGTAGAGCAGACGGGCCAGCGGGATGTCTTCGACGATCGGAATGCTGTGCTGGTGCGCCAGCTCGCGCATGATCTCGGCCAGTTGCCCCTTGCCCTTTGCGGTCACGCGCGGGGCCTGGTCCTCGCCCGGCCGATAGCGAATCGCGACCGCGATGTGGGTCGGGTTGACGATCAGCGCATCCGCCCGCGGAACTTCGATCTTCGCCATGCCCTTCGCCAGCTCGCGGTGCTTCCTGCGCCGGCGGGCCCGAATCATGGGATCGCCTTCTTCCTCGCGATGGTCGCGCTTGGCCTCTTCCTTCGTCATCTTCATGCGCTGGATGTACCGGTAGCGCGTCAGTGCAAAGTCCAAGCCGGCCAGCAGCAACACCACCGACAGAATTCTGGCCAAGCCGCTTGCCAGTGGCCCATAGGCGGCTTCGATTTGCGCCGATGTCGACATCCCCAGCATGCGCGGCAACGACAGAAACGTGGCACGGAAGGTCCCCCACAGGGTATAGGCGAGTGTCAGCACCTTGACCGCGGCCACCGCCAGATCGATGGCCGCGTCCTTCTTGAACAGCCGCTTGAGCCGGCCCGCGGAAAACACGCGGCCGAAATCGGGAAAGGTGAGCTCGGGCCATAGACCGAGGCGGGTCTGCATGGCGAAGACGACACCAACCGCGAGCGCCGACACCGTGACCACAGTGAGGGTCAGGAGCGTGGGCCGGCCGAGGTAAGGCACAAGGCGAGCGGGCGACGGATGGTCGAGACCATCCGCGGCCGCGTAGACCATCTTGACGAGCGCTTCCCGCAGCCCGCCGGCCACCGCCACCAACATACCGCCCGACGCGCCCAAGGTCGCCAGAATGGCCACGTCGCGCGAGACGGCGATATCACCGCTTTCCTGGGCATTGCGAATGCGACGCGCGCTCGCACGTTCTGTCCGTTCGTCTTGCTGGGCGTCGTCCGACATGTTTCGGTGCCGAGGACAACCCCTTGCAAATTTCCGGCCGTACCAGAGAGCCCCGAGCTAGTTTCCCGCGAACGCAGATCGAGCCGCTTGGGCGGCCAGCACCGCTGCGCCAGGCGCGATCAGGTAGAACGCGGCGCCGCCTGCCACCAACGCGACTGTGAAGCCGATGTTGGCAAGGTTGAGCTGAGGTGCAACGCGATTGAGGATTCCGAGCCCAAGGTGACCAAGCGTCACCGCTGCCAGCACCGGGAAAGCCAGTCGCACGGCGAGCGCGAAGGTCTCGGTCCCGTCTGCTATCACCCTTGTCGCCACGTTCGCGATGGATACGTCTGAGCCCGGTGGTGTCTCCCGGATCGATCTACAAAGCCATGCCACAGCCTCGCGGTGAAGACCCGCGGCCAGCGCCACCGCCATGGTCAGAAACGACAGCAGATCACCTACGGCACTCGATTCCGCACCGTGCAGTGGATCAATGACCGAGCCGAAGCTGACCCCCATCGCGGTGGCGATGGCGCTGCCCGCACCTATCGTCGCCTCGATGGCGAACCTCGCAGACAGCCCGGCCCCAACCCCGATGATGGCTTCCGTGACCACGGCCGAGATCAGATGGGGCAACCTTTCCCAGCCTCCGAACTGCGGCATGCCTGCGCCGATGTACACCGCCACCGACACAGGCACCGAAAAGCCCATGCGAACCATGGCCGGGATTGGCTTCGCGCCGAAAACCGGCGCCACCATCATGAGGCTCGTGCAGCGAACCAACACCAAGAAGAAGCCAATGGCAAAAGGCAAAAGCCAGGTGGAAAGCATGGCTCACATCTGTCCCGACAGGCCCTGCATGGCAGCAGCGAAGTAGTGGGAAAGGCGTTCAACGGCATAGTGCCCCGTGAAATAGGCAATCAGAAGCCCAGTGACTAGCCTCGGTAGAAAGCCTAACGCGGAATCGTTGATCTGGGTCGCGGCCTGGAGCAAGCCCACGATGAGGCCGACCACGATGAGTCCCAACACGAAGGGGCCGCCCACAGCCAGCATCACCGCGAAACCTTCCCGCATCAGTGCGTAGGGCAGATCGGTCGGCATCAAAAGCTCCGGATCAGGGAAGAGACAACCAGGTGCCACCCGCCGGCCAGCAGGAATACGCCAAGCTTTAGCGGCATGGCGATCAAGGTCGGCGGCACCATCATCATGCCCAGCGACATCATGATGATCGAAACTAGAAGGTCGATGAGCACCATGGGAATGAAGACATAGAGTCCCATGCGAAAGGCGGTGCCCAGCTCGGAGATCATGAACGATGGCACCAGCACCGTGAAGGGAATCGGCTCGCCGCGAGCCGGCCGGGCGGTACCCGACACTTCGAAGAACAGACGAAGGTCTTCCTCCTTGGTTTGTTTCAGCATCCAATCCGACAGTGGCACCTGCGCTCGGGTCAGGGCTTCACCAATGGAGATCTTGTCGTCCATGAGCGGCGTGAAGGCATCCGCCTGTATCTTGCGCACGGTCGGGGCCATGACAAACAGGGTGAGAAACAGGGAAAGCCCGACGATCACCTGGTTGGGCGGCAGTTGCTGTGTGCCCATCGCCTGGCGCAGAAACGAGAAGACGATCACGATGCGGGTAAACGAGGTCAGCGACAAGATGATCGCCGTTCCGAAAGACAGGGCGGTCAAAACCAGGAACAGCTTGACCGCGGTGGAACCGCCGCCGGCCATGGCCTGCAGGCCGGTTCCGGCCAGGTTGCTAAGCGTAGGCGCCGCGGGGCTTGGCATGTCTACGCGACCCGTCCCGGCTCGCCCAGCGCCAGCTTACGACGAAGGTCCTCGTCCTCCAGGCTTTCCCGAAACAGCTCACTGAAGCCATCGCGGTCAAGCTCATCAGGACGGCGTCGCTGGCGCTGGAACAGACGGGCCAACAACGAGCTCTCATGCTTCGACCCATCATCCTTGCTTTCCCGCGCAAGCCCGGCGCCGAACGCCAAGCTTCGCAAACCGAGAGCGGCGTCCACCACAGGGCTCGTCGCTCCGGGCTCAAAGACCGCAGCGTCCGCCAAAGGCGCTACTTGCGTATCCAGCAGAGCAACCCCGGCCTCGCTCACGCCGAGGACCATGGTACGACCACCGATGGCCGCAACCACCAGCGAGCGCCTCGGTCCAATCGAGGCGGTTTCGACGATTCGGATCATCCGTTCGCGCTTGATCCGGCGGCGGCCGAACATGGTCGCCACGACACCGAGACCGACCAGTAGCACCACCGCCAAGACCGTCACCAGCGCGCCGCTCTTGGGCCGGACGTCCTCCCTCGAATTCGCGTTTGGCGACGGGATGCCGGCCTCACCGCCTACCGCCGGGGACGCAATCTGGGTTGACGCCGTCTGCGCGGCGCGCAGGTTGACCTTCTCGATCTTCTCCGGCTTTGGGCCCGCCTCGTCCTTTGCCGCAAGCGCGGCCTTCGGCGGCTCGCTGTCCGACGCCTTTGCCTGTCGCGCGGCCGCGGCCTTCGTACGCGTCTCCCCGTCGCCGCTCGCGCCCTCTGCCACAGCGTCATCCGCCGACCCTGCTACCGGTAGCGCCAGCGCGGCGCGCAGCGACTCATTCGTCTGCCCACCCTTCGTCAGAGCAGCCCGCGGCGCGGCCGGAAGCGGATGTTCTGTGGTCACATGCACTGTAGGTGCCGGTGTACCGGCCACCGCAGCACCGTCCCTGCACGTCGCCCGCACGCGTACGCCCGTCGCGGTCGTGGTGACCCCAATAGGCTCCCCACATCGTCCGGCGGTTGGGATCTCCAGTTTGGTGTAGCGCTGGCGCGGATATACGATGATGGCCTCGGATGCGTCGCCGAAGCTGCTGCGCTTGGCCGCGCTGCCGTCGAGGTAGACATACATGCGGTGTGAACCACCCGAAGCGATTCGCACGTCGGATGTGGCGACCGGATCGGAGGTTGCGATATCGATGGTGATGGCACCGTTGCCGGGCTCGGCCTTGACGTCATTGATCAGCACCGCGGCCAGGGGCAAAAGCACGATGGGCGTTAGCATGGGAACCTCCGATCAGCGCAAGCGAGCGATGCGTTCGGACGGACTGACGATGTCGGTGATGCGAACGCCGAACTTGTCGTTCACCACCACAGCTTCTCCACGGGCGACCAGCCGTCCGTTGACCATAAAATCGAGCGGCTCGCCCGCAACCTTGTCCAGCTCGATGACCGAGCCGGGACTCAGGTTCAGCAAGTCCTGAATTGACATGCGCGCCCGTCCGAGCTCGACCGACAGATCAAGCGGGACGTCCAACAACAAGTCCAGCTTCCTCGGCCCTGCCGAGTCGCTTCCTGAACCTTGAGCTTCTTCTGCCATGGGACTTCCTCGTCACCTAGTTTTGGGGTTGCGCGGGGGGCGTAAATGCCTGGCCCGCTGCCCGCGCAGCGCGAGCAGGTTGGCTCGGATGCGCGATGGCTTTCAAAATCTCGACTGCCATGCCGCCGCCGACAACCCGCGGCGATGCGGTCATCTTCTGTCGTCCCTGCACGAACACCGGCAGGGGCGAGCTTTCATTGGTATTAAGGGTGATGACGTCGCCAATTTTCAGCTCTACCAGGTCGGCCAGGTTGAGGCAGCGACGCCCGATCTCCACACGCACCTCGACCTCGACCGATTCGATCTCGCGCGCGAATGCCTGCGAGAACTTGGCGTCGCGCTGTCCACCGAGCCGCGGCGGCGAGGTCAGTGCCTTCTTGGCGGGCTCGACCGCGGAGTAGGGAATCGCCAGCAGGACTTTGCCGTCGAGAGCGCCGGTCACCTCGAAGGAGCAGAGAATCGCCACGTCGGACGGCGTGGCGATGATGGCCATGCGAGGATCCGATTCGAAGCGCAGGACTTCCGGCTTGAAGGTGAGAACTTCTTCCCAGGCCGTCTTCATCACGTCGGAAAACAGGCTAAGCAGGTGCTTGAGCACCATTTTCTCGACGCTGGTCAGCTCGGCCCTCGCCTCGGCGTTCGGGGCGGCGTTGGCAACGCTGCGGTCCCCAAGCGCGGCCCCGAG
>CAZBIU010000255.1:0-10013 GCA_964491625.1 uncultured Myxococcales bacterium | reverse complement strand
GGTCTACGCCCTCACCCACAGCGCCTTCGCGCTTGGCATGGTGGGGCTGGCGCAATTCCTTCCCGCGTTCCTGCTCACGTTGCCGGGGGGCCTGGCCGCGGATCGCTTCGACCGGCGGCGCGTCCTTTTGGCAGCCTTCGGCCTGGAGATTCTGGTCGGCGCGAGCCTGCTTGCGCTTTCCCTGCATGCTTCGCCGAAGGCGGCCTGGATCTTCGCTGTCGTCGCCTTCATCGGCGTGGGCCGCGCCTTCATGTCGCCGGCCAACGGATCGCTGTTGCCGATTCTGGTTCCGCCCGAACAGTTTCCGCGCGCGGTGGCTTGGAACTCCACCGCCTTCCAGGGCGCGATCATCGCGGGCCCAGCGCTGGGCGGGATCCTGTACGCAGCCGGGCCCGCCTTTGTGTACGGCACCGCCACCGGCCTTCTGCTGTTGGGATTCGCCTGCATCGCCAGCGTACGATCCCGCTGGAAAGTGCCCAGCAACGCCGCGGGGTGGAGCGGGCTCCTGGAAGGCGTGCATTTCGTCTTCGCCAAGAAGGCGATCTTGGGCGCCATCTCGCTCGACCTCTTCGCCGTGCTCTTCGGCGGTGCCACGGCACTTCTGCCCATCTATGCCCGCGACATTCTGAACACGGGGCCCTGGGGGCTCGGCATTCTGCGCAGCTCGCCCGCGCTCGGCGCCGCCATCGTCGCGGTGTGGTTGGCCCATTTTCCTATTCGCAGCCGCGCCGGCCATCGCATGTTCGCCTGCGTAGCCCTGTTCGGCGTCGCCACCATCGCGTTCGCGCTGTCCACCACTTTCTGGCTTTCGCTACTGGCGCTGGTGGTTCTGGGCGGGGCCGACATGGTCAGCGTGGTCGTGCGCGGTACCCTGGTGCAGGTGTCCACGCCCGATGCCATGCGCGGCCGGGTGGGCGCGGTGAACATGCTCTTCATCGGCGCCTCCAACGAGCTGGGCGAGTTCGAGTCCGGCCTCACGGCCGCGTGGTTCGGCACGGTGCCCGCGACCCTGCTCGGCGGCGTGGGCACGCTGCTGGTCGTGCTTGCCTGGTGGCGTCTGTTTCCCACCCTCCGGCGCGCGAATCGACTGGAAGACGCGGTGGAGTAGGGAAGATCGTCCACGGCGGCGGTACACTGGGCTCACCCATGAACACGCGGATTCTTTGCATCGGCAACGTGCTGGTGTGCGACGACGGCGTCGCGATTCGCGTCGGGCGTATCTTGTGCGAGCTGCCCCTGCCCGACGGAGTGCACGTGGAATTCGCGCCCCAGCTTGGATTCGACCTGCTGGACGTGGTGGCCAGCGCGGACCGGATTGTGCTGATCGATGCCATGAGCACCGGGCGTCCGGTCGGAACCTGCGTGACCCTCGAAGGGCAAGCCATCGAACGCTACAGCGCCGGTGCCTCGGCGTCACACACCATCGGGATCGCAGAGCTGATGCGGCTGGCGCGCGAGTTGGCGCCGGAACGGCTGCCGGCCAGCCTGCACTTCGTCGGCGTCGAAGGCGCGGCGTTCGCCGAGTACGGCACCCTGCTGAGTCCCGAGGTCGCGGCCGCGATTCCGGACGCGGTGGAGGCTGTCTTGCGTATCGTAGGCGCGAGCGAGGAGCTCATCGCCCAGGGCCGCGAGGTCAGTCGACGCGAGCTCGATCGAGCACCGAGCCTCGCTGCGCTGCTGGGCAAGTAGCCAGTCATCGGGCAGGCCATGACGTAGTCGACGCCTGCGCGCTCGAAAGCCGTCAGTGCAAGCAACCTTGGGGCGGGACTAGGCATCTTCAAGCAACCAGGGAGGGCCATCCGATGAGACTCAAGGTCATGAACATTTACGTGGACGATCAGGACAGGGCGTTGCGGTTCTACACCGAGAAGCTGGGCTTTCAGAAGAAGACGGATGTGAGGTCGGGCCCCTACCGTTGGCTGACTGTGGTGTCGACCGAGGAGCCGGACGGCCCAGAGCTTCACCTCGAGACCAATGCCAGCCCGGTGGCCAAGGCATTCCAGCAGGGGCTGCACGACCAGGGCGCGCCAGGGGCGATGTTCTATGTGAGCGACATCGAGGCCGAGCACGACCGACTGTCCAAGCTGGTCGTAAAGTTCACCATGCCGGTCACCAAGACCCCTGGCTCGCGAATCGCGATGCTCGACGACACTTGCGGCAATCTGATCCAGCTCACGCAGCTCGATTGGGGTTGAGCGGCGCAGGCGCCACTGCTCCCATGCCCGGGCATGCGGCCGGTGACGTGGCGGGGCACATGACTTGACGGAGCACTTGATCGGCGCAACGGCTGGACCTAGAACTTGGAGGAAGGGAGGTTGTCGAGTGCAGAAGCTGCTCCGTGCGTTGGGGGTACTCCTCGTCTTGTTCGCCATCGCGGTCTATGCCAGGGACTGCCGCATGTCCTTTAACCAGTGGAAGTACTGCGGTAGCGACCCGGGTCAGCCGGGAATTCTGGACGAGTACGTCAACTTCAACTGGACCGTCGCCGGACTGTTTACCGACGTCCTTCGCGTCAACGGCAGGCCCGCGGCCCATCTCGTGCATTACCACTTCGGCCTCACCGGTGATGTAATCGAGATCGCGTCGCTGGACTGGTCGCGAAGGTCGCGCTACTGCGGCAAGTGAGTCCCTCCCGGCCGGCGAGGTGCTGGCCGGGATTGCCCGGTAGCTGAACCTCGTCGACGGGTTCGGCCACATCGTGCGCGCGGGTCAGGTCGCGCCGTCGTCTCCCTTGGCGCTGTCTCCACTCGACAAAGTGGCGGAAAGGCCGGCGATGGTTTGTTGGGTGCTCTCAGCGGGCGGCTCGCCTGGTCCCAAGGTCGCGATTTCCAGCCCTTGCCCGTCGCTGTCGAAGAGATGACAAGTGAGCACCATGCTGTTGGCGTCGGTCAATCGGACCGAGCTCACGTCGGCCAGGGGCAAAAGCATGCGCGCGCGGGAAACCAAGTCCCCCGCTACGGCGGCAAATGCGGCCAGCCCTTCCTGGGCCACCGATTCACCCGCGCCCGCGATGAGGAACCCTTGTGCATCGGCCAGCACGGCGGTCCGCGGTCCGCCATCCACCAAGAGCGAATCAAGGGCGGTCTCCATGTTCGACACCGGCGTCTGTACCACCTGCTCGCCGCTTATCGCCGGCATCTCGCGGCTCGCGAAGAAGCCGTTGGCATAAAGCTGCGCCTCCAGATCCTTTTCCCGCCGCCGCAGATAGGCCACCTCCTCTTGCAAGGATGCCGCCTCGGCGGCTTGCGCGCGCAGCGGGGCCAGCTCGGCCCGATCCTGCTCTAGCTCTTGCAGCCTGCGCGCCATCAGCTCCGCATCGAGACGTAGCTGTTTGTGAGTCGCGGTCAAACGCTCCAGCTCGCCGGTCGCCTCTTGGTGGGCACGCAGCTCGGCCACCTGGTCGCGCAGCTTGCGATTCTCTTCCAATACCTGACCTAGCTCGGCCAGCTTGGCCTGCGCCGCAGCCAGCTCGACCTTCGCGTCTTTCGCCTCGCCTTCGCGGCCGGCACCGGCCTTGGCCGCTTCCACCAGGCGATCGCGCTCGCTGCGTAGCTCCGCGTTTTCCCGGGCCAACCGTTGCAGGTCGCGTAGACGTGCCTCGGCGGCATGGAGCGCCTCCGCAGTAGATTCAGCCTGGACGTGCTCGGCCGCCAGCGTTTCTTCAGATGCGCGCAGGACCAGCTCGATCCGTTGCCGCTGCTCGCGTTCGCTTGCGTGCTCGGCGCGCAGCTCGCGAAGTTGCCTGGAAAGGCGACCGAGCTCGTCCCCACCGTGCGATGCTGCCTCCGCCGCCCGCGCCTTGGCCTGCCACGCGGCTTCTTGGTTGGCCAACTTGGCCTGCCATTCGGCCTCGGTATGTTCGAGCCGCTGCCGCCAGGCTGCCGCCGATTGTTCCAGGCTGGTTCGGACCTCGCGCTCGCGGGTCTCCACCTCTTCCTCTTTGTGACCCAGGCGCCGCGCCTCCTCTTCAAGCGCCATCGCCTGTTTCGCGAGATCTTCGCTTGCGCGCACCGGCGCCTCGGCCAGCTTGCGTGCGGCCTCGGCCGCCGCCCGCTGAGCCTCCGCTTTCTCCGTCTCAAGCTTCTGGTAGGCGGCCAGCAGCTTCGTATGTTCCTTCGCCTGAACCTCGTAGCGCGCGCGGAGCTGCTCGCTCTCCCCGCGCAGCGTCTGCTCGTGGCGCTGGCGATCGGCCGTGGCCGCCTGCCAGCGGGCATCCCACGCGGCGGCGTTGGTTTCGACCTGCTCCAGCGCTGCACGGCCGCTGTCTTCCGCGGCCCGCAGCCGTTCGGCCAAGGTCTTTTCCCGCGCAGCCAGTCGCGCGTATTCGGCATGGGAACCATCGCGCTCGCGCTCGGCGGACAGCTGGGCCTTTTCCGCGAGCTTCCTTTCGCTTTCACCGGTCAGGCTTCGCTGCCTTGCTTCGGCCAGCTCGTCGGCAACGTGCTGATGCTCGGCCCGCAGATTCGCCAGCTCACCTTCCAGCGCGACAGCCTGCTGCTCCGCTCGGCGGCTGCGCGGCCTGCGCAAGAGCAGGCCTGCCACAAAGAACGCCAGGGCGGCCCCCATACTGGCAACCACGAGCATCGACAAGTCCGACATCAGTGAATCCTCTCGCGCACGGTGATTTCCACCCTGCGGTTTTGCGCGCGTGCGTCGGCCGACCGACCCGTTGCCGCAGGCCTCGTCGAGCCGAAGCTGCGAACCTCGATCTGCGCGGGATCGATGCCCTGGGCGATGAGCCACTTCTGGGCCCTCTGCGCGCGGATGCGCGACAACGAATGGTTTACGTCGGGCGCGCCCAGGTCGTCGGTGTGGCCCTCGAGCGCGACCGCGAGCGTTGCATGTTGTTTGAGATACGTGGCCAACCTGTCCAAGGCCTCGCGCGATTCGGGGGAGAGCTGCCCGCTGTTCGGCTCGAAAAGCAGATGCGGCCAGTCGCCGGACGATGGCGGGACCGCGTCTTCGGCCGGCCTTGCGCTTGGCGGTTCCGCCTTGGGTTGCTCGGCAACTTGCGCCGCTAAAGTCGCCGCCGACGCAACTTCGGCCGTCGCCTTCGCGTCTCCCACATCCGCGGCCGGCTCCGCATCCATCGTCACCTGCGCGGGCACCGGCGCCCTCGCTGTGTGCGCCGGAGCAGTTGCCACCGCAACCAACGCCTGCGGTGCCGGTTGCGAGCGGGACGCGAGGCAACGCGGGAGAAGGACGGAATCGATAGCGGCGAGGTCGCCCGCCCCGAGAACGAGCAACCCCACCGCCAGCGTCGTGCGCAGACCCGTCGACCTTGTGTGCGCCACGCCGCCGGACCGCTCTACGGATCCCGGCGCCATGAGCATCCGGCTACGCCTGCGCCGTGATGGCCTTCGCCAGCTCGGTGCAGCGACGCTTGACCTCGATGAACACCAAGCCCAGCTTCGCGTCTTTGTTGGTCAGCACGACCAGGACGGAATCCGCACCTACGGCATTGAGAACGACGTAGCCCTTTTCGCTGCGCACGTAGACTTGTTCCATGGTGGACGCCATCAGCTCGGACGAGATTCGTTCGCCGACGCCGAGCATCGCTGCCGCCATGCCGGAAACCAATTCTTCGTCGACTTCGCTGGGCAAAACCGACGCCACGATGAAACCGTCGATGCTGACCACGGCCGCGCCGATGATGTCCGGGGAAGCGCTGCGCAGACCGCGCAAGATGTCCTGCATTTTTTCTGTTCGGGAAGCCATACCTAATCCTCCTAGCCTGGGTTAACTGCGGATTTGGAACTTCATCGTGCACTGACCGGCAGTGCCGAGGGTCGCAATCGAGTAGTTCTTGCCGGAAAAGGCGCTCATGAGCCCGGCGAAGTATTCGTGAAAGAGCTCACAAAGGGTGGCGCTGCCCACGACTTCGCCCTGTGCGCTGACCACCTGGTGCAAAGCACATCCCGAAAAGGTCAAGGTCACCGCCGCGTCGTCTTCGAGCTTGGCGTCGAAATCGAACCCATGGGCGAAACGCCGGCGCAAGCCCTGCAGCAGCTCCGTCATCTGGGTGGCTTCGTACATCTCGGGCATGTGGGCGGCGGCCAGGATTCCCGCCGAGCGTCCCACCGCCTTGTGTCCGCGCCCCATGATTTCCTTGAGCGCGGCGGCCAACGCCTTGATGCGCACGTGGGTGTCGGCCAGCGCTTCGGCATAGTCGGCGGCGCCGAGCTCTAGGGCGGCCGGGCTCTGCTGTAAGAAGCGCGAAATCAGGGCCGCGTCGGTGTCGATGCGATGGAATGGCTGCTGTAGTTTCGCGTCGCTGACCGACAGGCAACGCGACGGACACAGATAGACGCACGAGGTACAGCCGATGCAGTCTTCCTGCCTCACCACTTTGGCTAGCTTCTTGCCGGCCTCCTCTTCAAAGACCTTAGTCGGACAGATTTCCACACAAAGACCGCAATCGCGGCAACCGGCTTCTTCGATTTGAACCGTCGGCATGGCTACCTCCTTGCGGTGCGAATGGCCTTGTCACCCTGCCACAGGCTCACTTCGAGCGGCATTTGTCCCACGCGATGGGTGGAACAGGACAGACAGGGGTCGTAACAGCGAATGGCGAACTCGACCCCGTCGAGCAGCTCGGCGTCGCTCTTGTCGAGCATGGCCGTCGCCGCGTCTTTGAGAGACGAGTTGATGCTTGCGATATTGTGCTGAGTCGCGACCACGAAATTGGCCGACTCGATCACTGCGTTCGCATCGACCTCATAGTCGTGAATCAACACGCCCCGGGGCGCCTCCACGTGGGCGATCGCATGCCGGTTGATCGCACCGGGAAGAGTCCGCACCTCGGGTGAGATGACCGCGTCGTCTTCTAGCATCGCCACGGCCTTTTCCGCGCAATGGAGCAGCTCGATCAAGCGAGCCCAATGGGCAGCGACCACCTGCTTCGACGGATTTCCGCAGGCGGCCTTGAATTCCGCCAAGGCGGCGTCGGCCAGCGGCGTTCCGGTGCTCTCGACACAGTTGAGGCGGGCGAGCGGACCCACCCGATAGGGCTGCGTGGCGCCGCTTCCATCCTTGAGCAGAACCTGCTTGCCGTAGCTGTGTGGCAGCGCCTCCTCGACCATGTGCTTGGCGTAGTCGGTGGACGCAAACTCAACCGCCACGCTGCCGTCGGGCCGCCGCACCCGCAAGCTGCCGTCGTAGAGATCGAGCGCGTTGCCGCGCACGGTACCCATGTCGTTGGTGGCGAGCGGCAACCGCCCAAGCAGGTCGGGATCCTTGAGCAGCGCCTTCTTGCCCGCATCGAGCACGACCTTGGCCAATGCGAGCCCTTCGGCGGCCAGCGACTTCAACGTCGCGCGGTTGTCGGCAGTGAGCGCATTCGACATGCCGCCCGCGACCGCGGTCACCGGGTGGGTGCCGCGCCCGCCGATGATCTCAACCATCATTTGTCCGACGCTGCGCAGGCGAAGCGCTTTATTGGCCAACTCCGGCGCCACCTCCAGGAGGCCAACGAGATTGCGCTTGGCCACTGGGCTCGACTGGCCGAGGAACAAATCTGGCCCGGCCAAGGCGAAGAAGTGAATCGCGTGCGAGTGAATCATGCTGCCGCAGTTCAGGATCTGGCGCAAAAGCAGCGCGGCGTTGGGTGGCGGGGCCGAGAACATGGCGTCCAAGCACTTGGCCGAGACCAAGTGGTGGGCATGCGGACAAGTGCCACAGATGCGCGTGGTGAGGGTGGGCATCAGCTCGGCCTGCATGCCTTGCACGAAGCGTTCGAAGCCCCGGAATTCCAGCACGTGCAGCGTAGCGGCGCCGACTTTGCCGTCGTCACCGATGTCGATGTGCACCTTGGCGTGGCCTTCGATGCGCGTGACCGGGTCGATGGTTAGCTTGCGGCTCATCGGGCAGCTCCTTGTTGCGAAATCCATCGCCTGAGCAGGAAGGTCGGCTTTCGCCGAAACACCGGCGACGCCATGGCGTAGGCGTAGTAGGTCTTGGCCTGCTTCTCGATTTCCTTCGTGATGTCGGCCTTGGAGATCTTGGTCATCATCGCCATGCGGGTGGCGATCTCGGTGCGGATGTCGCGATTCGGCTCGAGCACGATGGCTTCCGATGGGCCGGTGCAGCCGGAGCACGGCATGCCGCGCGTGGGACAGGCGCCGCGGCAGCGGTCCAAAGTGGCGCTGCCCATGCACAAGATTCCTTGCGACAAGAAGCAGGTCTCCTTCTCCACCGCGCCCTGGTGGATGCGGCGGACGGCGTTCACGTCGGAGTGCTTCATGTGGCGGTCGCAGTGGAAGCACACGTTGTGCTCGCCGAATTCGGGCGACTTTCCGCCGAGAATCGCCTTGAGTGCCTCGAAGACGTAATACGCGTGGGGCGGGCAACCGGGCAGATACCGATCCACGGAAATCGCCGTATCGACGGGCAGCACACCCTCTTCCAGCAGCTTGGGCACGCCCTCGCTCGGCACGAAGTGGGTCGACGTGGTCGGGTTCTTCACGAAGGCCGACTCGGCCAACTCGGCCTGCGTGTGGGCATAGCCAGAGCCCTGCGGCCCGCCGTACACGGCGCAGGTGCCGAAGGCCAGGATGGCGTCGCAACTCGCGCGCATCTTCTTCGCGCATTCCACGTCGTGGTGCGTGCGCAAGGCGCCCGTGACGATGCCGAGGGAAGCCTTGGGGTAGTCCTTCACATCCATCAGGATGGGCAGGCGGACGATATCGATCTGTTCCAGCACCGCGAGCAGGCGCTCGTGCAAGTCGACGATGGATAGCTCGCAGCCCGAGCACCCAGACAACCATTCAAATGAAACCGTAACCTTGGCCATCGCGTCCTCCTAACCCGAAAGTAGAAGCTCCTTGAGACAGGCGTTCTCCCCGGCATGCAAGATCTCAAGCTCGGCACGCTTGCCCGTGATCTTCTGTACGTACCCGCAAAACAGGCCGTGGTTCATCATGCACAGCGATTGTTTCTGCTCATGCCCGTAACGGAACAGGGCGCAGCGGACCATGCAGTTGCGGAACACCAGCTTCACCGCCTGCTTGCCGTCCTTTTCGTACACGAAGCTGGTCGCCGCCGCCGGCTTCCAGGCCTCGAACGGCCACTCGACACCGGCCGACTTCAAGGCCTCGCCCACCCGGGCGAGCGCTTTGAGGATGTCGCTCTCTTGCGTCGTAGCGGCGCCTTTCAGGCCGACGGTTTTTCCCGCCCGGAACGTGACAGTTTCTGCCCCGCGACCCAGCACTTGCTCCAGGCCATGCGAGAGCGAGGCCATCACCACGAGAAGGCCTTGCAATTCGTCCCTTGTTTCCGACAGACCCATACTGTCCTCCGATCCGGGCAAACCCGTGCAGCCGGCAAACCGCCCGACCGCCCGATTACTTGAGTGCCCTGCCGTCTAGTTTTTTCAGGTTCAGATCCAGAGAGCGATTTTCGGGATCGAGCTTCTTGGCGGCCATCCAGCACTGGCGCGCCTCTTCCACGTTACCGGCCCGCAGGGCCGCGAATCCTTTATCCACCAGCGACGAAGCCACGCCGCCAGCCCGCGGGGTCTTGCGCACCTCTGCGCCGGTGGCCGTGACCGCCGCGTGCGCTCCCTCGCCAGGCCCGGGCGGATCGATGGAGTCGAGCACCAGATTGTCGATGCGGATGGCCGGAAAAGAGCCCGATCGGCGCGACGAATGGCCGCGCTCGTCCATCACTCGCACGGCTTCCATCAAGGCCTGCTGCCAGGTCACGTGAATGCTCGGCTCGATCCCGTCGGGCAGCGGCGTGGTGCGGAAGATGCCGTCCTCAGCCTCGAGAATTCCACAGAGCGCTTCTTGCCCGACCAGCGATCCCCACGCGGCATGCACGAGCTCGCCCTCCCTGACCATCACGGAACCCGTCAGGCCACCCGCGCTGATGCGTAGTGCGGCAGTTCTTTGGGTTAGGCAGAGCATTTGGATTAGGTCCGCAGCGGAAACAGTCGAGAAGCACCCGGACAACCGGTGCACACAATCGAGAGATTCCCTGACGATCTTTAGGACATCTTTGGGCGCGCATGGCTT
>CAZBIU010000254.1:0-10157 GCA_964491625.1 uncultured Myxococcales bacterium | reverse complement strand
AAGGCCGACACCTTCATCACCTACACCTGGATGAAGCACTGGGAAAAGAAGCTGATGGACGCCGCCAGCCCCTTCCTGGACGACCGGCACGAGCCGCGCTTCCAGGAGTGTCTGGATATCGCTACGCCGTACATTCCGTTCTACCTGGGAGGCGAAGGCAAGCTCAGCGTCGGGCGCGCCATCAAGTTCGCTCAGCAGGGCGCTGCCATGGTGGTCAATTGCGCGCCATTCGGGTGCATGCCGGAGACCGTGGCGACTGCGATTTACGGGCGATTGTCCGCCGACGTGGACATGCCGATCGTCAGCTTGTTCTACGACGGCAGCGGCGGACAGAATCGCCGGCTGGAGGTGTTCCTGAACAACGCCGTTCGCGGGCGGCGCGGGGTATCGGCGATGTCAGAGGGCGTGCCGATGCAGTTGCCGCCCGGGTGGGGCGATAAGCTCGTGCCGGCGTCGAACCTGACGGCGCGGGTGCGGAACGGGAGCAGCGTTTAGGGCAGCATCCGTCCGTGTGAGAATCCGGAAATTGCTCCGCTCAGTTGCTGAAGGTTGCCGTGCCCTGGGCACCGGTGGTTGATGCCTGGAAGTCCATCAGCCAATCGTCGACGTTCTTGGTTGCCACGTTGGTCACGCCGGCAGAAAACGATCCCGAGGTACCGAGCTCGGCCATGAAGCTCTCGGGAACCGTGACCTTCCCCATGCCCGCGTCCACGGAGCAAGAGATGCTGACCTGGCCGTTGGGGCCAGTGTTGCTCGCAAGGCTTACCGTGACCGAGCCCTCGACGCCGCCGGTCCACGTGACGGCTAGAGGCGTCGCGCGGGAGATGGCGTAGGTCGATCCGCCTTGTGCCAGCGGCGAGGTAACCACGATGGGATTCGGCGCAACAACGCTCATGGTGAAAGCCGGCACGTCCACAGACCCTGTCACCACGACCGTCGCGGGCGTGGACGCGGTCCATAGATAGCTACCGTACGCAGAGCTCATGTAGCCGGATTGGGCTGCCATGTAGGAAAGCGATACGCTGGTGGCGAGACCGGTCACTGTGATGCTTCCCGCCTGGACGAGATCTGTCCCCGGCGTGCTGGATCCTGGCGTGCAGGTGAAGAGTTGGCAGTCCCCGCTAGTAACCGAGGTACACGAGCTGCTTCCCGTGCGGAATCCGAATTGCGCGACCGCGCCCGCGGCGACGATCGTCCCGGCCGGCGCCGGAAGGGTCTCCACCGTCTGGGTGAGCGCGATGATCCCGATCTTGCCTGACGGCGCCGCTGCATCACCGGACGTGGACGCGTCATTCGAACCTCCCGAGGCGCTCCCGTCCAAGTGCGATCCTCCCGCGCCGCCAGCACCGTCAATACCGGTTCCCGCGTCAGTTACCCCGGCATCAAGGCCCGAGGTTGAAGCCGGTCCGTCCGACTTTCCGTCGGGGCCTGTGGTCGACGGGCCGTCAAAGCCGCCGAGATGGCGTCAATCCCCGGGTGACCGTCGATGCCGGTGGCCGGAGGTGCGTCGTTCGACGTCACCGGGCCAACGTCGCTGGTCGAATTGGCGTCGGTAGCCGTCCCGGGGCCGTCAGATGTCGAAATCGGGCCGTCCGCGGCTCCGTCCGGATGCACCGGCGTCTCAGCCCCCGCGGGGCCATCGTGACCACTGGCGACGGGAAGGTCAGCCGCAGTTGCCGCGTCCGCGCGCGGGCCGTCCGCGCTTCCGTCCGATTTTGAGCTCGAGCTAGAGCCACACGCAGCAAGTAACAGCGACATCGCAATTGCCGGCGAACACAGGCGGAGGGCAGCACACGGAATTCTTGTCATCTCAATCTCCTGGAAACAAAGCTTGGGCCTAACGGTTAACTGCGCCGCATTTGATGACGAACCCCCGCACAGGTTTCACCGGCCGCAACGGTATCGGTCTTCCAACACGTCCTTGTGGCACAGGACGGTTTGCCCGGACTGGTCGTCCCATATGGTGTAGCGAATTGCCCTGGCAGGCGCCAAAGTCGCCGCAGGCGGCGCATCGACCGGTGGCCGTCCGGCGATGTTGAGAACTGATAGGCCATGCCGTAGCAAGCAGCGATACCACCGGTGTTCTCGACCACTCGCCGCTTGCTGTTTCGGGGCACGGGACGTCTAATTGCAGCCGAACGACGGCGCTGTAACACGGGCGCTACGGCCTTGCGGCCCACGCCGGCGATGAAGAACCATGCACAACACAACCGCGCGTGCAAAAGAGCTGTGGAAATCGGCAGGCGTTCGCGGCTCTCTACTGGTGCTGCTGGCCATGCTGGCCTACCTCCCGGCCTTTCGCGCGGGCTTCATCTGGGACGACGATGCCTACGTGACCGAGAACCTGCTGCTGGTCGGGCCCGATGCCCTGCAGCGCATCTGGTTCTCGGCTCACCATCAATCGCAGTATTTTCCGCTGGCGTTCACCACGCTGTGGATCGAGCGCACGCTGTGGGGCTTGCATCCGCTCGGCTACCACGCCGTCAACGTGGCGTTGCACACCATCAATGCATTGCTGGTTTGGACTTTGCTGAGGCGGCTGGCCGTGCCCGGCGCCTGGCTTGCCGCAGCGGCTTGGGCGCTCCACCCGGTCAATGTCGAGACCGTGGCCTGGGTGACCGAGCTGAAGAATACCCAGTCCACGCTCTTCTATCTGTTGGCGCTGTTGGCGTGGATGAAATTCACGAGCGCAGGGGCGTCGCGGGCGCGGCGGTCTTATGGCTTGGCGCTCTTGCTGTGCGCCCTGGCCCTCTTGAGCAAGACCACCGCCTGCACGCTGCCCGCGGCCATGCTTGTCGTGCTGTGGCTGCAAAAGGCTCCCATCGACCGGCGCAGGCTGCTTCCGGTCGCGCCGTTTTTCGCGTTGGGCATCGCCATGGGCGTGCTGTCGATTTGGTGGGAGTCGCACCTTGGCAACTATCGGGACAGCGATGTGGGCACGACGCTGAACGGCTTGCAGAAGCTGCTGCTCGCCACGCGCGCGCTCTGGTTCTACGCACTTAAGGTCGTCTGGCCGGCAGATTTGAGCTTCAGCTACCCGCGCTGGGACATCGACGTTCGCGATCCGCGACAGTACGTTTGGCTGATCGGTTGTCTATTGATCGCAGCGCTCCTGTGGTGGCAGCGCAAGGTCTGGGGCCGGGCTCCGGCTGCGGCGGTGGTATTCTTCGTGGCGTTGCTCTCGCCGCTCTTGGGCTTCGTGCCCCTCTATACGTTCCGTTACTCGTTCGTCGCGGACCACTACCAGTACTTGGCCAGCCTTGGCCTGATCGCTCTAGCGGCGGGCACCGGGGCCAGCATCGCGCAATCGGCGGGCCGGCGCGGCCGCATCCTCGGTGGGCTTGCAGGGACAGCCGTGCTGCTGCTCTTGGGAGCCGCCACATGGAGGCAGGCACGCGTCTATCACGACCAAGAAACCCTGTGGCGCGACACCATCGCCAAGAATCCGGACGGCTGGATGCCGCACAACAATCTGGGGATGATCCTGGCCGCCCAGCGCAGGCTTGGGGAGGCCATCGACGAGTACAAGGCCGCCCTGCGGATCAGGCCCAGTTGCGCCGACGCCCACTACAACTTGGGTCGGGCCTGGTTTGGCGAGGGACGCCTGGTTGATGCGAGCCTCGAGTTTCTAGCAGCGGTGAAGCTGAACCCGGACCTGGCCGAGGCCCACAACAACTTGGGCCTGACCTACGCGCGCTTAGGGAGGGCCGAGGAAGCCATCGCAGAGCTTCAAGCGGCCCTTCGGATCAAACCGAACAATCCTCGCGCCCACAACAACTTGGGTCTTACGTTCGCCGGGCAGGGTCGGCTGGAAGAAGCAACCGCCGAGTATCGGGCGGCCGTGCAGCTCAATCCCGACTATGTCGGGGCCCGCAACAACCTGGGGGTTGCCTTGGCCGGCCAGGGCAAATTCGACGAGGCAGATACCGAGTGGCAATCCGCGCTACGAATCAAGCCCGACTTTCCCGAGGCACATCTCAACTGGGCCGACGCATTGGCCGCTCAGGGCAGGACCGTGGAGGCCGTGGCCGAGTATCGCCAGGCGCTGCGGTACAGATCCGACTGGCCGCCGGCGCTCGCCAAGCTGGCCTGGATCCTTGCCACCTATGCGGGTGCGGAACCGAGCGACACCGGTGAAGCGGCCCGCTTGGCCGAGCAACTGTGTGAGAAAACCGGCTGCCGGGAGCCTCAATCGCTGGATCTGTTGGCCGCCGCCTACGCCGAAGCCGGCCGCTTCAGCCAGGCTGTCTCGGTAGCCCAGCGGGCGATTGAGGCGACGAGCAGTACCGGCCAAGACGATCTCGCTGGGCGCATTCAACAGCGTTTGCTGCTGTATCAATCGGGGCATCCTTACCGCGAAGCTGCGACAAGGCCACGATAGGTTGGGGCGTCGCCGGCCGGCTGTGCGGCTGGTTCAGTTGCACTTCAGAGTCGCCAGGCCCGTTCCGGCCCCGGCCACGCTGGAAAGGCCGGCCTTCGCACACGCAGGTGAATCGGCGGTGTAGCTGTAGCCCAGGGATTCCGGGAAGGCGGCGCTGGTCTTCCAGTCGGTGGCGTCCACCGTCGGGGTCGAGCTGCTCGCCGACCAGATGATGTTGTAAGTCGCGAAATCGGACGGGCTGGCGATGTTGTTGTTGCGCAATTCCCAATAGCCGATGGCGTCGCTGTCACGGGAAGTGACCGGGTTCTTCACTGTGTCGAAGTAGTTGGCCTCAATCAGCGAATAGCCACTCATTCGGATGTTTGCCCCTGACGTCGCCACCTTGTGAATGTAGTTATTGAATAGGTGGCTGTAGCCGCCCCGCTGGAGCGGGGTACGCGAACCGACGTTTTCGAAGATGTTGTGGTGGAAGGTGATGTGGCGGACCGCCGTGTCGCTGTCGCTGTAGCCGTTGAGGCTGACCTTCTCGTGATCGTGAAGATAATTGTATGAAACAGTGACGTTGTCGGCCCCCTTCTTGAGGTCCATCAGGCCATCGAAAGACGCATCGCCGGCGCCTGAGCACTGGACCAGGGCGCTGAACAGCTCGTTGTGGTCGATCCAGATGTTGGTGGGGAAGCCACCGCTCATGCCTTCGACGCTGATGGCGTCGGCCGCGTCACCGCCCGGCAAGAGCCCGAAGGTCATGTTGCGCACGATGATGTTGCTGGACGAGGACGCGATGTGGATGCCGAAGTTGGCCGCCGAGCCGTCGGCGCCGATGATGCTGATGTCGTTCTTCTTTTTGATCTCGACGATCTGCGCGGGCAGCGAGTGCTGGGTGCAGGGATCTGAGATGGTCGAGAAGTCGAACTTGCCGGTGTAGCGAAGGTTGAGCCCGCCGCTGCCAGAGTAGGCATCGATGGCCGCCTGCAGCGCCGCCATCGAATCCACGTCTACCGCGGAAGCCGAGCCGCCGCCGGTCGTGCCTTGGCCATAGCCGATGGGCTTGCTCTCCGGCGGACCCGCCGACCAGCCTACCGAGCCGCCGCCGGCACTGGCGCCGCCGGTTCCGCTCGCGCCGCCCTTGCTGGTCGCGCCACCGGTTGACTCGCCGCCGGCCCCGGCGCTGGTTTTGCCGCCGCTTCCCGGACTGGTTCCGCCCGCACCGATGCCGCCGGCCGTGGTCTGTCCGCCGACTGCGGACCCGCCGCTTCCGGTCTTTCCCCCGGCGGCGACGGTTGCGCCGCCGCTTCCTGCGGTTCCACCGGTCGCGGGCGCGCCGCCGGTTCCGCTCGCGCCACCCTTGCTGGCGTCGCCGCCGGTCGTTCCGCCAGAGCTCGCAGAACCGCCGCTTCCGCCCGCGCCGCCGCTTCTGGGCTTGCCACCGCTGCCGGGGCTGACGGCGCCGCCTGTGCCGGCCCCCGTCGTGGTGCCACCAGCGCTAACCTCGGTCGTCCCACCGGTTGCGACGGGAACGGCTCCGCTGCCGCCAGTGTCGACGCTGCTGCCCCCCGTGCCGCTGGTCGGGCCTGGGCCGGTTCCAGGAAGGCTGGTGCCCGACGGCGATGCGTCGTGGCTGGCAGGGGGTGTCGTGGTGCTTCCGCAAGCGAAGAGAAAGGCGATACCGTACAGCAACTTCTTCATCGATCGAGGCAGTGTGGGAATGAGGCAAATTGGGCTCAGTCATCATGCTGGGCAAGATTTGCCATTGATATCCGGAGATTGCGGGTGGACGGCTGGCTCGACGACGCATTCAGTGGGGCGGCCGCTACCGGAATTTCGACTCAGTTTTACAGGATAGCGGCACCTTGCCGCCTCGGCGTAGTAGACTTCGATCAGTCGTCACAGAGGTCACAAAGATGAAATCGATGATATGGAACCCCGGGAAGGGTTTCCATGCCTTCCCACGCTTCGGCTTCGCGGGGCAAAGCCCCGCCTCGCCATCGCGCCTCGGCTCTCGCACACTGCTTCGCCGCGCCGGCGTGGTGTGGTTGGCTTTCGCCGCGATGGTGGCGCCGGGCTGCAAGCAGGACGCGGCGCAGATCTCCGACAACGGTGGCAGCCAAGGGAAGGGCGGTTCGCAAGGAAGCGGCGGCGCACGGGCGTCGGGCGGGGCACTTGCATCGGGTGGAGCACGGTCGAGCGCGTCGGGCGGCGCCGGGGAGTCCGGTGGCGCGGGCGGCTCGCGGGGCTCCGGTGGCGCGACAAGCGCGGCTGGAACGCAGGGCGCGGGCGGCCAGAACAGCGCGGGCGGCGCGCAGGGGGAGGGCGGGGCCCAGGTTCAATCGAGCGGCGGCTCGCAGACGAACGGCGGGACACAGAGCCGCGGCGGATCGCAAGGCGGCGGCTCACCCTCGACCGGCGGCAGGCAAGGCGGCGGCGTGACCGCGGGAGGCGCGGGCGGTTCATCCGGAACCTCTGGCAGTCCCGATGCCGCGGCCGATGCACCGATCGGCCAGGGCGACGCATCGGACGCACAAGGAAGCCAAGATCTACGCGCGCAGGCGGCGCGTCCCGCAGTAGGCGGCGACGCGTGCGGGGCCTGGGCCGCGACCGAAGGCGTATGTTGCGCGCAGTACTGTTCCAATGACAACACATCGGAAAGCTGCGACAAGTGTGGGGGACCCGGCTCGGCTCAATGCCAAGTGGTCAATGCCAAGGCCTGCACCTCGGGACAGTGGCCCGAGGTACACAGTGTGAGCGACAATGAAGATTGGCACTATTCGCGTTCGACCCACTTCGGAACCGCGCCGACGGGCGCTTGCGCGTTCGGTCTGTACGGGATTTGTTCCAACGCCATGACGTTGGCGAACGCCAACCTACAGAAGCAATGCGACTCATTCTGTCAGTGGTATCCCGATTTGTGTAAGGATCCGACCGGAACCACTTTGCGCGGGAACTTCGCGGCTCCGCAAGGGAACTACTACACGCAATTCTGGTCCAGCCTGCCCGGCGACCTCGACAACTATCTCTCATGCGGCGAGTGCTTCGAGCTGGAACGCACCCAGGATGACGGCACCGAGTTGCAGTCGGGGGCCGGCGGCTACACGCCGCCGATTGTCTTACAGGTCGCTGACTCGTGTCCCTGCTCGGCCAATTCCAAGTGGTGCTGCGGCTCCGGCCGCGACCACTGTGGCGAGGTGGAGGGGACGTTCCAATACGGCTGTCCGCTGCCGCCCATTCCTCCGCCTCCGCCCAACCATGATCCGCAGACCAACGAGAGCATGCACCTCGACCTTTCCGACATCGCCATGGCGCGCCTGCAGACCGGCGATCCGAACGGCAACATCAGCGACGGCGTGATTCCAACCAAGTACAAACGCGTGCCGTGCCCGGTGGTCGGCAACATCCACATTTGGTTGCGATCGCAGGGCAGCGTCTACTACTTCGCCATGACCGTTGTGAACGTGGGCGGGCTTGGCTCGGTGGCGCAGCTTGAAGCTCAATTGCCGTCTGGAGACTGGCTGGCGCTTGAGCGCGACAAGAATTACAGTCTGTCGCGACCGCAGGAACGCTTCGGTACCTGGGCCACGCCCCAGGGCAAGGGCCCCTTTGCGTTGCCCATCACCTTGCGTATCACCGACGGGGGTGGTCGTTCGGTGGTGGCCCAAGACGTCATCAAGTCTTTCACGCCCTCCGATTCGAGCCAGAGCGAGAATTGGTTCATTGACACCGGGATTCAGTTCTAACGTTGGCGCCGGATGCAAGCGGGGCGCTTCATTCTGTTTCTGGCGGTCACCGCCACCTCGATCTTTGGCGCAGCCGGAAGCCTGGCATGGCCGGCAGGGTGGTGTTACCTGGCAGTCATCTCGGCCGCCGTGGCATCGGTGACCTTTGGCGTGTTCAAGGAGTCCCCCGACTTGGTCGAGGAGCGAAAGAACGCGGCCAAGCAGGCCAAGCCCTGGGATCGCGTGCTGGTTCCGCTGGTAGTCGGGGTTCCGTTCGCGGCGGTGATCGTCGCCGGACTGGGCCGGCGGCTTGGGTGGCCGGCGCCGTTTCCCTGGTGGGCTGGCGGGTTGGCCTTCGTGGCCATGGGCCTCGGCGCTGGGCTCACCTACTGGAGCATGCGATGCAATCGTTTCTTTTCCAGCCACGTACGGGTACAGACCAATCGTGGCCACCACGTCGTGAGCACGGGGCCCTATGCGTATTTGCGTCATCCCGGTTATGCCGGATCAATCCTGTTTACATTGGGGGTACCGATCCTCCTCAATTCCAGTTATGCGTTCGCGCTGTCTGTCCTCGCCACGATCCTCGTCGTGCTGCGAACCGCGCTTGAAGACCGCACGCTGACGCGCGAGTTGTCTGGCTACGCCGAGTATGCCAAGGCGGTCCGCTGCCGTCTTCTGCCTTCTGTCTGGTGATGGCGTCCACTGTCAGACGATGTCGGATAGACACGGCGATGGCATTGACTGTCGAGATCATGCGTGCGCGTGATCGCTGTGGCATCGGATAGCGATCGTTGCGAACAGTGGCGCAGTCTGTTAGTATCGTCCCGCTATGAACAGATTGATTTCGATTGGGATCTCGGCAGCCCTCTGTTTGATTTCAGTAGGTGCCATTCAGTCGGCCTGCAGTTCGTCAAAGCCGACCTGCCAAGGCGCCGAGCGCTGTGATTGTTACCCGAATCAGACCTGCAACGAGGGACTGGAGTGTCACTCGAACATGTGTGTATCGACGATCCCCGCCGGTAGTGGCGGAACCGTCGGCGCGAACGGTGGAGCCACTCTGGTGACACCGGTTACTACCGGCGGCGTCGTGGGTCCTGGGGCGGGCGGCGCCATTGCGGCGACGCCTGACGCCGGGAGCACGGTGCCACCTGCGACCGGCGGGACACTGGTGCCCGCGACTGGGACCGGCGGGACCGTGGTGCCTCCGCCAGGGAGCGGTGGAACCGTGGTGCTTCCACCGGGAACCGGCGGGACGGTGGTGCCTCCGCCGGGAACTGGCGGCATCGCGGCCGTCGACGCCGGTGCCGGTGGATCCACCGGCACGAATCTGGTCAAGAACGGCGATTTCAGCCAGGGCAAGCTTTACTGGGACCTGACCTTGCAGGCCGGCGACGTGGGCGGTTATTCGTATTCGGGCGGTGAGTATTGCGTGATGAACGAATCCGACCTGCTCTATCTTTCCTTCAGTCTCGGGTATCCGTCGTCGCCGAGTGATGCTTTCCCGGTCGAGGCCGGCGCGACCTACACCTTCTCGTACCAGGTGTCGGGTTGGGGTTCGATCGAGGCGAAGATCGGCGGCGCCGTGACCCCGTATACCGAGGTCGTCACCTTCCAGGATTCGTCGTCCTCGTCCACCTCCACCTTCAAGACCGTCTCGCACACGGTGACGCCCACGGTATCGGTGGCGCAGGCCGGTCTGGTGTTCAACGGCACGCTCGACTATTCCGAGATGGTCTGCTTCCAGAATGTCAGCGTCGTGAAGAACTGATCTCACCCGCCAGATTGACGAAGGCGTGACGATGGAAGCTGCGGCAAGACGGATCTCGGCAATTGCGCTGTCGACTCTGGCGGGAATGCTACTGCTAGGATGGGCGTGCAGCCCGAGCGAAGCACCAAGGTGCCAAGGCGCCGAACGCTGTGACTGCTACGGCAACGGCACTTGCGACGATGGCCTTGTGTGCATGTCGAACGCATGTGTCTCTGTGGCCAGCGGTTACGGCGGTGCGGTGAGCGTTCCCGGGACGGGCGGCGTGACGACGGTTCCCGGGACGGGCGGGAAGACG